>NZ_JBIWOE010000001.1:450949-596325 GCF_044767585.1 Streptomyces sp. NPDC101225 | reverse complement strand
GTGCGCACCCCCATGCAGTGGACCCCGGACCGCAACGCCGGCTTCTCCTCCTGCGACCCGGGCCGGCTCTTCCTGCCGACCATCATGGACCCCGTCCACGGCTACCAGGTCACCAACGTCGAGGCCTCGATGTCCTCGCCCTCCTCGCTGCTGCACTGGACCCGCCGGATGATCGAGATCCGCAAGCAGAACCCGGCCTTCGGCCTCGGCACCTACACCGAGCTCCCCTCCTCCAACCCGGCGGTCCTGGCCTATCTCCGGGAGTACGAGGACGATCTGGTGCTCTGCGTGAACAACTTCTCCCGCTTCGCCCAGCCCACCGAACTGGACCTGCGGGCCTACGACGGACGCCATCCCGTGGAGCTCATCGGCGGGGTGCGCTTTCCCGCCATCGGTGAGCTGCCGTACCTGCTGACCCTCGCCGGGCACGGCTTCTACTGGTTCCGGCTCACCCGAGCCGCATCCCGCATCGGCCGCCGGTCCTGCGCGTGAGCCGGGGAAAGGACGCGTCGCCATGACGACGAAGACCGCATCGCTCAGTCCCAGACGCAGTGTCGTCACGGGCCCCATGGCCTCGCTCGCCGGGCTGCTGCGCGCATGGCTGCCGCGCCAGCGCTGGTTCGCCGGCAAGGACCGGCCCGTCACGGACCTCGGTCTGCTGTCCTACACCGAGCTGTTCCCGGGCTGTCTGCATCTGCTGGTGCACGCCGGTCAGTCCGGGGTGCCCGTACCGAGCGGCGCCGCGCCCGTCGGAGACTGCTACCAGCTGCTGCTCGGCGTACGCAAGAACCCCTCGCCGAGGCTCGGACGCGCCCTGATCGGCCGCGCCGAAGTGGGCCCGCTCGCCGGACTGCTGGTGTACGACGCCCTGCAGGACCCCCGTTCCGCGCAACTGCTCCTGGAGCGGCTGCGGCAGCCCGGCACGGCCGGCCCCCTGCGCTTCGAGGCCCACCCGTCCGCGCGGGTGCCCGCCGGTCTGGTGCCGCGGGTGCTGGAGGCCGAGCAGTCCAACTCCTCGCTCGTGTACGGCGACGCGTTCATCCTGAAGGTCTTCCGGCGCATCCAGCCCGGCGTCAACCCCGACCTGGAGGTGCCGGAGGCGCTGGCCGCGCAGGGCTGCGGCCGGGTGCCGGCCCCCGTGGCGTGGTTCCGCACCACGCACCCGCAGGAGGCGACCCTCGGCGTGCTGCAGCCGTTCCTGCCCGGCGCCTCCGACGGCTGGGCGCTGGCGCTGCACGCGCTGGCCTCCGGAGACGACTTCACCGCGCAGGCCCGCGCGTTGGGCCGGGCCACGGCGGACGTGCACGTGGCGCTGGCCGCCGCGTTCCCCGCCGGGACCCACGACGAGAACGGGCGGACGGCGGCGGCGATGACCGAGCGGCTGGTCTCGGCGGCGCACTGCGTGCCCGCGCTGCAGCCCTATGTGGCGGGTCTGCGCTCGGCCTTCGGCGCGCTGGTCACGTGCGATCCCGGACCATCCGCCCAGCGCATCCACGGCGACCTGCACCTGGGGCAGATGCTGCGGGCCGGCCGGGACTGGTTCGTCATCGACTTCGAGGGTGAGCCGTCCCGCCCGCTCGCCGAACGGCGCAGCGCCCAGTCCCCGTTGCGGGACATCGCGGGCATGCTGCGCTCCTTCGACTACGCCGCGCGCCAGCGCCGCCCCTGGCGCCCGGAGTGGGCGCGCCGCTGCCGTGAGGCGTACTGCGCGGGCTATGCCGACCGGGCAGGCTGGGACCCGCGCAAGAAGCACGCGCTGCTGCGTGCCTACGAGACCGACCGAGCCGTGTACGAGGTCCTGTACGAAGCCCGGAACCGACCGGACTGGCTCCCCGTACCGATGGCGGCGATCGAGCGACTCGCCGTGAGAGGAGGCTGAACCCCGTGGCCCTGCGTGACACGTCACTTCCCGAGCCGTCCGGTCCGCCGAGCACCGGATGCGGGACCGCTCCCGCGCTGGACCCGGGCGACCGCGAACGCCTGCTCTCCGGCCGCCATCACGATCCGCACGCCCTGCTGGGCGCCCACCCGGTGCCGGGCGGCGTCGCGGTCCGGGCCCTGCGCCCGTACGCGCGCTCGGTGTCCGTCGTCGTCGACGGCGAGCGGCAGGAGCTGACCTCGGAGGGCGACGGCCTGTTCTCCGGTGTGCTGCCGCTCGCCGCGATCCCCGAGTACACCCTGGCCGTGCGGTACGCGGACGGCGAGCACGTGACGGCGGACCCGTACCGCTTCCTGCCCGCGCTCGGCGAACTGGACCTCCACCTGGTCCGCGAGGGCCGCCACGAGGAGTTGTGGAAGGCGCTCGGCGCACACCCGATGACCCACGGCGGCGTCACCGGCACCCGGTTCACCGTATGGGCGCCGAACGCCCAGGGTGTGCGCGTCGCCGGGGACTTCACCTGCTGGGACGGGACGGCGCTGCCGATGCGGTCGCTGGGCGCGTGCGGGGTGTGGGAGCTGTTCGTGCCCGGTATCGGCGAGGGCGCGCGCTACAAGTTCGAGATCACCTCGCGCTACGGCGGCCGCTTCCTCAAGGCCGACCCGATGGCCCGCCGCACGGAGGTGCCGCCCGCGACGGCGTCCGTCGTGACCGCCTCCGACTACGAGTGGAGCGACGCCGCGTGGATGGCGCATCGCGGGGACACCCCGGTGCACGAGGCGCCGTTCTCGGTCTACGAGGTCCATCTGCCGTCCTGGCGACCGGGGCTGACGTATCGTCAACTTGCTGAGCAGCTGCCGGAGTACGTACGGGAGCTCGGTTTCACCCATGTCGAGCTGATGCCGCTCGCCGAGCATCCCTTCGGCCCGTCCTGGGGGTACCAGGTCACCTCCTACTACGCGCCGACCTCGCGGCTCGGCTCCCCGGACGACCTCCGGCACCTGATCGACTCCCTGCACCGGGCCGGCATCGGCGTGATCATGGACTGGGTGCCCGCCCACTTCCCCAAGGACGACTGGGCGCTGGCCCGGTTCGACGGCGACCCGCTGTACGAGCCCGGGGACTCGCGGCGGGCCGAGCACCCCGACTGGGGCACCTACGAGTTCGACTTCGGGCGCGTCGAGGTGCGCAACTTCCTGGTCGCGAACGCCGTCTACTGGTGCGAGGAGTTCCACATCGACGGCCTGCGGGTGGACGCCGTCGCCTCCATGCTCTACCTCGACTACTCGCGCGACTCGGGCCAGTGGGTGCCGAACGTGCACGGCGGGCGCGAGGACCTGGACGCCGTGAAGTTCCTGCAGGAGATGAACGCCACGGTGTACCGGCGGGCACCCGGTGTGGTGACCATCGCCGAGGAGTCGACGGCGTGGGGTGGCGTGACGCGCCCCACCGACAGCGGCGGCCTGGGTTTCGGGCTGAAGTGGAACATGGGCTGGATGCACGACTCGCTCGGCTACATCGAGCACGAGCCGGTGCACCGCAAGTACCACCACAACGAGATGACGTTCTCGATGGTGTACGCGTACAGCGAGAACTACGTCCTGCCCATCTCGCACGACGAAGTGGTGCACGGCAAGCAGGCACTGGTGTCGAAGATGCCCGGCGACTGGTGGCAGCGGCGCGCCACCCACCGCGCGTACCTGGGCTTCATGTGGGCCCATCCCGGCAAGCAGCTCCTCTTCATGGGCCAGGAGTTCGCGCAGGGATCGGAATGGTCCCAGGAGCACGGACCGGACTGGTGGCTGCTCGACCCGGCCTACGGCGCCGAGGCCGACCACCGAGGGGTGCGGGACCTGGTCCGCGATCTCAACTCGGTCTACCGCGGCACGCCGGCGCTGTGGCAGCGGGACACCGACCCGGGCGGCTTCCAGTGGGTGCTGGGGGACGCCGCCGAGGACAACGTCTTCGCGTTCCTCCGCTACGACGCCGACGGCGCCCCGCTGCTGTCGGTCTCCAACCTCTCCCCCGTCGTCCGCCACGGCTACCGCCTCTGGGCGCCCGACGCCTTCCCGGCCTGGCGGGAGGTCCTCAACACGGACGCCGCCTGCTACGGCGGCGGCGACGTCGCCAACCCGGACGACATCAAGGTGGAGGAGGAGCGGATGACGCTCACCCTGCCGCCGCTCGCCACGGTCTGGCTCACCCCGTTGCGGTGACGGCCGGCGGGGTACCCGGTGACGTCGTAACGGTGTGTGATGTCACAGGAAGGCGGCCTCGGTGCGGACCGTCGGCGTGGAGGAGGAGCTCCTCCTGGTGGACCCGGGCAGCGGTGAGCCGAAGGCGCTGTCGGGTGCGGTGCTGGCCCGCGCGGCGCGGGACGACCCGGGCCAGGAGGTGTTCGAGAAGGAGCTGTACGGCCAGATGCTGGAGTTCGCCACGCACCCCCAGGGCGACATGGCGGAGTTGGGCGCGGAGATCGTCCGCTGCCGCAAGGAGGCGGCCCGGCACGCCGGGGAGATCGGATGCACCGTGGCGGCCCTGGCCAGTTCGCCGCTGCCGGTGAGCCCGTCGGTGGCAAAGGGCGACCGCTACCGGTGGATGGCACGGCAGTTCGGCCTCGCGGCCCAGGAACCGCTGGTGTGCGGCTGCCACGTCCATGTGGCCGTCGACTCCGACGAGGAGGGCGTCGCGGTCCTGGACCGCATCCGGCCCTGGTTGTCGGTCCTGGCCGCGCTCAGCGCCAACTCGCCTTACTGGCAGGGCCAGGACACCGGTTACCACAGCTACCGCAGCCGGGTGTGGCAGCGCTGGCCGTCGGCCGGCCCGACCGAGGTGTTCGGTTCGGCCGAGCGGTACCACCGGCGGGTGGCGGACATGGTCGCGAGCGGGGTGATCCTCGACGAGGGCATGGTCTACCTCGACGCCCGGCTGTCGCAGCGGTATCCCACGGTGGAGATCCGGGTGGCCGACGTGTGCCTGCACGCCTCCTCCGCCGTGCTGATCGCCACGCTCGCGCGGGCGCTCGTGGAGACCGCGGCCCGGCAGTGGCGGGCCGGGCGGGAGCCGGTGGACCACAGCGTGAGCCTGCTCCGGATGGCCGCCTGGCGGGCGGCGCGGTCCGGGCTGGCGGAGGAGCTGCTGCATCCGGCGACCATGCGCCGGCTGCCCGCCGCCACGGTGGTCGACGCGCTGCTGGAGCACGCCGGGCAGGCGCTCGCCGACAGTGACGATCTGGACCGGGCCCGGGTGGGCTGCGCCCGGCTGCTCGACGGCGGCACGGGCGCACAGATCCAGCGCGGGCTGCTGGAGCGGACCGGGAGCCTGCGCGACGTGGTCACGGCGTGCGCGCGGCACACCCGGACGTGACGCGAGAAGCCCAGCGGGCCCTTTGTTGACGACAGTTCACATTCCCCGTACATCCCGAGATCATCACGGGTGTGCAACTTCACAGGTTCTGGTCACCATCCGCACTCAGCTGGGCTAGATTCGAGCACCGTCGACAACGGAAATCGTCGACGTGGTCACCCTCCGTACAGCCCAGGAGCAGCGCATGCGCGACTTCGCCCTCGCTCCCCCGACCGTCTCGTCCCTGACCGGCGGGCTGGCCGACAGCGTCTTCGAGACGGCGGCCCAGGACCCCACGCTTCCGCTGCTCGCACGCCGTACCGACCCTTCCTCCACCACGTGGGAGGAGGTGACCGCCGTGGAGGTGCGCGACCAGGTCGTCGAGCTGGCGAAGGGCCTGATCGCCTCCGGCATCTCACCGGGTCACCGCGTGGCGATCATGGCGCGCACCCGTTACGAGTGGACGGTGCTCTCCTACGCGCTGTGGGCGGTGGGGGCCGAGATCGTCCCGATCTACCCGACGTCCTCGCGCGACCAGGTGGAGTGGATCCTCAAGGACTCCGGCTGCGTGGCCGTGGTGGTGGAGGACGAACAGGCCGTGATGACGGTCGGCTCCGTGTGCGGAGGGCTGCCGCAGCTGCGCCACGTCTGGCAGCTGGACGCGGGGGCGCTGGAGGACCTGGTGGAGCGCGGCGCGTTCGTCCCGTTCACCACGGTCGACTCCATGCGCCGCATCGTGCTGCCGGACTCGACCGCCGCGGTCACCTACACCTCGGGCACCACCGGCCATCCCCTCGGCTGCGCGCTCAGCCACCGCAACCTGGCGAGCCCGTGCGACACCCTGCTCGCGGGCTGGGGCCACACGGTGATCCCGCCGGGCGAGCAGCAGGGGACGGTCCTCGCCTTCCTGCCGTTCTCGCACGTCTACGGCCTTCTCGTCCAGGGTCTGTGCATCCGCGGCGGCATGTTGATGGGTCATGAACCCGACCTGAGCGAGGAGGCGCTGGCGGCCGCGCTGAAGACCTTCCGGCCCACCTACATCTGCGCCGTGCCCTCGCTCTTCGAGCGGATCTACAAGAACTTCCTGCGCACCGCCCAGGAGACCGGCCGGGGCGCGCTGTTCGAGCGGGCGGCGGACACGGCGCGGGACTACGCCGCGGCCCTCGAACGCCACCGGCTCGGTGGCGGCTCGGGCCCCGGCTTCGACCTGCGGCTGCAGCACGCCCTGTTCGAGCGGACGGTGTACCGCAAGCTGCGCGCCGCGCTCGGCGGCCGGGTGTGCCGCGCCTCGTCCGGCGGCTCGACCCTCAGCCGCGAACTGTCCCTGTTCTTCGAGGGAATCGGGATCTACGTCAACGACGGCTACGGGCTCACCGAGACCGGGGGCGGTGTCACGGCCCAGCCGCTGGGCCGTGAGATGTCGGGCACGGTGGGCCAGGCCCTGCCGGGCACGGACCTCATGGTGGCCGACGACGGGGAGATCCTGGTGCGCGGGCCGTCGGTCTTCCAGGGCTACGTCAACGACGAGCCGGCGACGCGCGCGGCGCTGCGCGGCGGCTGGCTGGCCACCGGGGACCTGGGGCGGCTGGACGCCGAGGGCTATCTGACGATCACCGGCCGCAAGAAGGACATCATCGTCACCAGCGGGGGCAAGAGCGTCGCCCCGGCCGCGCTGGAGCAGCGGCTGAGGATGCATCCCCTGGTCCACCAGGCGGTCGTCGTGGGCGACGACCGCCCCTGCGTGGGCGCGCTGATCACGCTGGACCCGCAGTTCCTGGCGTACTGGCGCGGTTCGCTGGCCCTGCAGAGCGACACCCCGAGCCGGGAGGCGCGCGAGGAGAACGCGCTGCGGGAGGAGATCGGGCGCGCCGTGGCCGCCGCCAACAGCGCGGTCTCGCGCTCGGAGTCGATCCGGGTCTTCCGGGTGCTCCCCTCGCAGTTCGACATGGCGAGCGGGCTGATGACGCCGTCGATGAAGCTGCGCCGGGACGAGATCGTGCGCCACTACGCCTTCGAGATCGACGCGATGTACCAGGCCCGTACGCAGCCTTCGCGGCAGAGCGTGCCGGACGAGTTGTCGGCCTGGGACGAGTCGGACGACGTGTTCCGGTGAGCGCGTGTCCGCGTGATCGTCCGTGACGTTCCGTGCCGGATACAGCGATGGTGCGCCAAGGGATGCGTAGCCTTCTGCGAGTTGGGAACGTGGACACTCCCGGAACGTACGTGCTCACGACGACAGGGGTGTAGACACGGGGTGGGAAAGGTGAGATGCCGACCGAGCCGCGCTGGAACATGACACTCAGTCCAGGGGAGATCCCGGAGAGGGTAACTCGCTTCCCCGGCGAGCTGAACGATGTCACGGACGCACGCCTCGACGCGGAGCGTTATCTCGACGACCTCTCGGAGGTGACGCCTCCGGCGACGCCGGAGCACTGGGACGACATACTGCTGGTGGTGACGGAACTGGCCGCGAACGCGATCCAGTACGCGCCGGGCCCCTTCGAACTCAGGATGCGCAGGACCTTCGACGGCATCCATGTGGTCATGCACGACACGAGCCCGGTTCCGCCGGCGCCACGTCCCTTCCATCCCGACGGCGGGGGCGGCGGGGTCGGCTGGCACCTGCTCCACGCGCTGTGCGAGCAGATCAGCGTCGCCACGAACGAGAACGGGAAGGACATTCACGTCTTCCTCCCGTGGTGACACGTCGTCCCGGCCCGTGAGGCCCCTGCCCGGGAGACCCGGGCGTCTCAGGCCGGCTGCCCGGCCTCCGGCGCGGAACTCCGGTCGTCGGGACGCAGCGGGACCAGCATGCTGATCGTCTTGCCGCCCGCCGGGCGCCGCTCGATCGAGATCTCCCGGGCCAGCCGGATGATCAGCGGCCAGCCGTACCCGTTGCCCTCGTGCACCACCGGCAGGGCCCCGGATCCGTACGCCGTCTCCGGCACCAGATCGCTGTTGTCCCGGACGGAGATCCGCAGACCGTCGTGGGCCGGGGCGACCTCGAACCCCGCGAGTCCCTCGCCGTGCCGGATCGCGTTGGTGACGAGTTCGGACACGACGAGGAGCAGGTCGATCAGATCCTGCTCGCGGGCCGTGCCGTACGCCGCCTCCCACTGCTCCCGTACCACCGACCGCGCGTGGGCGCGTGCCGCCGCCGCGGTCGTCACCTGGACCGTGGCCCGAGTCGCGCCGGGCCGGCTCACCACTCCTCCACCTCAAACAGCCTTCCATGCCTCGGTCGAACGGTCCCGCCCCCACACAGTGAGATCGGCTCCCTGTCCCACACCAGCAGTTACCCGATTCGCACGATCACATTCGGTACGTCTTCGGCACGGGAGGCCTCGCGGGTGACAGGGTGCATGCCGAGCGCGATCAGGGGTAACCGCGCAGGGCCGTCGTAGCACCGATGTCTTGGAGGAAGCCGTGTCCGTTGCCCACACCCCCCTGTCCGTCGAGGTCAGCCTGCCCGCCCAGGACGTCGCCGTGCTCACCGCCGAGGGCTACCTGGACGTCGACACCGCGACGGAGCTCCAGCACCATCTGGCCAACCAGCTGCACCATGGCCGACGGCACTTCCTGCTGGATCTGTCGAAGGTGCCGTTCATGGACTCCTCGGGCATGAGCATCATCCTGCGCGCCTACCAGGAGGCCCGCGATCTGCCGGGCAGCGTCCATATCATCGCGCCCGCTCCCCCCGTGCGCCGGATTCTCGACCTCACGGGCGTCAGCATCACCGTGCCGGTGTCCGAGAGCGTGGAGGAGGCGATGGCCCGCATCATCCAGGAACAGGGGTGACAACGGTCACCGCCCGGCCGCCCCGGTCCCCCGGTCCGGGCCCCCGCGAGCCCGCTCCCACCGCGTCCGGTGGCCCCCGGGCTGCGGGCCCGTGAGCCCGCGGCCGCGCAGCCGGGGCAAGGGGGCGCGGCCGGCGGGAAGGATCACTGGGCCGAACGAGGTCCCGGACCACCCCGGACCATGGTTAAGGTTGTCGTCCGGCAAGGGCTTCGCCCCCGCATCCGACCTGCGGAGGGACGGCCCGACGCGACAGGGACGACTCGGACGAGGAGTGAACAGGTGCCGGAGCACGAAGCTGGAACGAACGGATCGCCCACGGCAGAGGTCGGGGAGTTTCTCCGCCGTCGCCGCGAGCAGATCGCCCAGCGGTGGGCCGACGAGTCCCTGTTCCGCACCGTGTTCACCGTGTCCAGGGACGAGGCGGCCGAGGCGGCCCGGCACGTCCTCGACGCGCTGGCCGCCGTCGCGGACACCGAGCGGGTGCACGACACGGACGCCGCCGGATTCCTCGTGGTGCGCGAGCAGTTGTCCCGGATGGGCGCCTCGCGCTCCCGGGCCGGTTTCACCACCGCGCAGGTCTCGACCGAGGTGGACGCGCTGCGCCCGCCCGCGGTGAACCTGCTGCTCGCCGATCTCGCGGACGCACCCGCCGACCACGCGCGGGAGAGCGTGATGGCACTCACCATCCTGCTGGGGACGCTGCGCCTGGTCGTCCTGGACACGGCGCTGGCGGAGGGCCAGGCCCTGATCGAACGGCAGCAGCTCCAGCTGCTCGAAGTGGCCACCCCCGTCATCAAGCTGTGGGACGGCATCGTGGCCGTGCCCCTGATCGGAACCCTCGACAGCGCGCGCAGCCAGGTCGTGATGGAGAGCCTGCTGGAGGCGATCGTCGAGCAGCGCGCGCGCTTCGCGATCCTGGACATCACCGGGGTGCCGACGGTCGACTCGCTCGTGGCGCAGCACCTGATGAAGACCGTGGCGGCGGCCCGGCTGATGGGCGCCGAGTGCGTGGTCTCCGGCATCCGCCCCGCGATCGCCCAGACGATCGTGCACCTCGGCCTGGACCTCGGCACCGTGATCACCCGCGCCAGCCTGGCCGACGCCCTGCGGTACGCCCTGCACGAGCTGGGCTCGGGGATCGTCAGCTCGGCGGCGGACGGCGCGGGTTCCCGGTGAGCGACCTCGGCCCGTACGTCTCCGCCCACGTCCCGGTGCTCCGGCTGGGCGACGTCCTGCTGGTCACCCTGCAGGGAGACCTGTACGACAGCACCGCGCAGCAGCTCCAGCAGGACATCGCCGACACCATCACGAGCAGCGGGGTGACCGGGGTGGTCATCGACATCTCCGGCATGGAGATCGTCGACTCCTTCCTCGGGCGCGTCCTGGCGGAGATCGCGGCGCAGTCCGCGCTGCTGGCCGCCCGGACCGTGGTGGCCGGGATGCGCCCGGCGGTCGCGATCACGCTGGTGGAACTGGGACTGACGCTGCCCGGACTGCACACCGCGCTGAACACGGAAGCGGCCATGGAGCTGCTCGCCCGCACGGCGCCGGGGTCCCGTCCCGGCCCGCAGTCCGCGGGGCCTCGATGATGCCGACCTCCGCAGGCGTGGATGCCTGCCTGCCGATCCGGTCCGACATGGATCTGGTGTGGGTCCGGCAGCACGTACGCCAGGCCGCCGCCCTGCTCGGTTTCGGTCTGGTGGAACAGACGAAGGTGGTGACCGCCGCCAGCGAGCTGGCCCGCAACACCCTGGTGCACGGCGGGGGCGGCCGGATGGAGTCGTCCCGCGAGACACGCGGCCGGGCGGTCGGCCTCAAGCTGACCTTCTCCGACCACGGCCCCGGCATCCCGGACCTCGAACGCGCCCTGAGCGACGGCTACACGTCCAGCGACGGTCTGGGCATGGGGCTCGGCGGAGCCAAGCGCCTGGTGCACGAGTTCTCCGTGCGGAGCGCCCCGGGCGAGGGCACCGCGGTGACGGTGATCTCCTGGCCGACCGCCCCGCCGCGGCCGCGCGGGGGGACCTGATGCCTCGTGTGTGGGACGTGCCGGTGCACGACTCGACCCGGGTGCGCGACGCCCGGGTCGCCGCGGAGGCCGCGGCGACCCTGGCCGGGCTCGACTCCGCGCGCACGGCGGCCGCCTCGCTCGTGGCCACCGAGCTGGCCACCAACCTGCTCAAGCACACCCGGGGCGGACAGCTCCTGGTCGAGATCGTGCCCGCGCCCGCTCCGGCCGACCGCGCCTCACCGGTGTCGTTCGTCCAGATCGCGGCGATCGACCACGGCCCCGGCATCGCCGACGTGCCGGCCGCCCTGAGCGACGGCTTCTCCACGGCCAGCTCCCTCGGCGCGGGCCTCGGCACCTGCCGGCGGGTGGCGGACGACTTCGCGCTGCACAGCGTGCCCGGACGGGGCACGGTGGCCCTGGCCCGGGTCGGTGCGCGCCCGCGGGCCGCCGCACCGGCCGGACTGCGGGCCGGCGGGGTCAACGTCCCCTTCGGCGGCGCGGAGACCTCGGGCGACGCCTGGGCATGGGTCCGCTCGGGCGAGCGCACGACCCTGATGCTGGCCGACGGACTGGGGCACGGACCGGAGGCGGCCCGCGCCTCGACCGCCGCGGTGGACGCGCTGCACGCCTCGGCCCATCTGACCCCCGCCGAATGTCTACGGCACCTGGACACCGCGCTGCGGGGCACTCGCGGGGCGGCCGTCGCCGTGGCCCAGGTCGACAGCGGCGCGCAGCTCCTCCGCTTCGCCGGCATCGGCAACATAGGGGCCCGGCTGCAGGAAGGGGACCGCTGGCGCGCCCTCCTGTGCCGCCCGGGCATCGTCGGCGTCCACCGGCCCGGAACGCTGCGCGAGGACCGGATGCCCTGGGCGGCCGGCCACCTGCTGATCATGCACAGCGACGGTCTGCCCAGCCGCTGGACGCCACCGGCCGATCCTGGTGTGCTGTGCGCCGACCCGGCCGTCGTCGCCGCGGTGACCCTGCGCGACGCGGGAAGCGCCGCGCGACCGGTCCGGGACGACACCGCCGTGGCCGTACTGGCCCCGACACCACGGGACCGCCGATGAAGCGCACCTGGGAGATCGCGACCGTCACCGATGCCGCCCGGGCCCGTATCGCGACCGCCCGGCTGGCCGCCGCACACGGTGTCGCGGCCCTGGACCGCACCCGTCTGACCACCTCGCTCAGCACCCAGCTGCGCCAGTGCCTGACCAAGGGCGGCGCGTGGCGGCTCACGCTGGACGTCGTCACCGGCGAGGCGGCGCCGGGGACCCTGCATCTGTCGCTGACCGCCTGCGACCCCGCGGAGTCCGCCGCGCACCCGCCGTGGCGGGCCTGTGTCGCCTGCCCCGAGCCGTCGGCCGTGGCGGACGGCGCGGCACCACCGGAGGCCGCGGCGGAGCTGGCGGAGTCCCTGCTCGGTGCCGACGAGGACACGGCACTGGTGCTGGAGAAGCTGACCGACCAGGAGGAACTGGTCGCCTTCCACCGCGAGGAGCTGCACCAGACCAACCAGGGCGTGGTCGCCCTGCACGCGGAGCTGGACGCGGCCGGGCGCGCCCAGCGGGAGGCCTTCGCCGCCGAGCGCAAGGCCCGCACCGAGGCGGAGAGCGCCCGCCGCCGGCTGACGTTCCTGGCGAACGCGAGCGCGGTGCTGACCTCCTCGCTCAACCACGACGAGATCGTGCGCCGGCTGCCCGAGCTGCTCGTGCCCGAGTACGCCCGCAGCGTCGACGTCTGGCTGTTCGACGGCGACGCCGAGCAGGGCCCGCCGTCGCCGCACCCGGCCGCCGCGGTCGTCGCCGCCCGCACCGGCCGCCCCCAGTACGCCGCGCGCCGCCCCGGCGGGCTGCCCGGCGTGGACGACCAGCCGCCGTCGGCGCTGGATCCCGAACTGCCCCTGCTGTGCATCCCGCTGCCGACGCGCCGGGCCCCGCTGGGAGTGCTCACGCTGGCGCCGCCCGCCGGTGACAGCTGGGACTCCGACGACGCCGTCATGCTGATCGAGATCGCCCGGCGGGCCAGTATCGCCATAGACAACGCGCGCCGCTTCGAGCACAACCGCGACATCGCCGAGACCCTGCAGCGCGCCCTGCTCACGGACCTGCCGACGACGCCGGGCCTGCGGCTCGCGGCCCGGTATCTGCCCGCCACCCACGGCCTGAACATCGGCGGCGACTGGTACGACGCCTTCCGGCAGCCCGACGGCGGCCTGATCGCGGTCATCGGCGACGTCACCGGCCACGGACTGCACGCGGCCGTGATGATGAGTCAACTGCGCACCGCACTGCGCGCGTACGCCGTGGACGGCGGCAGCCCCGGCACCCTGCTGACCCGGCTGCACACCTTCCTGCACCATCTGCAGCCGGATCTCTACGCCACCGCGGTCATCGCCCGCTTCCACCCGGACGAGCCCACCATGACCTGGGCCGCCGCCGGCCACCCGCCGCCCGTGCTGCGCACCCCCGACGGGCAGGTGCACACGCTGGACGCGAAGCCCAGCGCCATGCTGGGCATCCCGCTCAGCCAGCAGATCCACGACCACACGATGGAGATGCCGCCCGGTTCGACGCTGGCGCTCTACACGGACGGTCTGGTCGAGCGGCGCGCCCTCGGCATAGACCCGGGCATCGAACGCCTCGCGCGGGCGCTCGGGTCCCTCGGGCCGCAGCGGCTGGAGGCGGACCTGGACGGTTCGGCGGACCGGATCCTCGGCCCGATGCTCAGCGACTCCGAGCGCGACGACGACGTCTGCCTGCTGCTGTGCCACATCGCGGCGGACCGCGCGTAGTTCCCCGGCCTCGATCGCATACTTTCCCCTCTCCCGGTGCGTTCGGGTACCCGGGCGGGCATGGTGGTGCTCAACGCGTTCGTCTGCCTGCCGCACCCAGCTGGCGGAACGGCTGGAGTCACGGTGGGATCGATGTGGTGCACACAGCGATCCAGGGCATGCGAGAGGCGTTGGACGGACACCGCCTGGAGCCGCAGAGAGGGATGGACACCGTGACACGACCCAGGATCCTGGTGGTAGGCGCGGGCTTCGCCGGCGTGGAGTGCGTACGCAGGCTGGAGCGGAAACTCGCGCCCGACGAGGCCGACGTCACCCTGGTGACGCCTTTCTCCTACCAGCTCTACCTGCCGCTGCTGCCACAGGTGGCCTCCGGCGTGCTGACCCCCCAGTCGGTCGCCGTGTCGCTGCGCCGCAGCAAGAGGTACCGCACCCGGATCATTCCGGGCGGGGCCATCGGCGTCGACCTGAAGTCCAAGGTCTGCGTGATCCGCACGATCACCGACCAGATCGTCAACGAGCGCTACGACTACATCGTGCTGGCGCCCGGCAGCATCACCCGTACCTTCGACATCCCGGGGCTGACCGAGCACGCGTACGGGATGAAGACCCTTGCCGAGGCCGCCTACATCCGCGACCACGTCATCTCCCAGCTCGATCTGGCCGACGCCAGCGACGACCCGGCGGAGCGCGCCTCGCGCCTGCAGTTCGTGGTGGTGGGCGCGGGGTACGCCGGCACCGAGACCGCCGCGTGCCTGCAGCGGCTGACGTACGGCGCGGTCAAGCGCTATCCGCGTATCGACCCGGGGCTGATCAAGTGGCACCTGATCGACATCGCGCCGAAGCTGATGCCCGAGCTGGGCGACAAACTCGGCCGCAGCGCGCAGGAGATCCTGCGCCGGCGCGGCATCGAGGTCTCGCTCGGCGTCTCCATCGCGAAGGCGGGCCCGGAGGAGGTCACCTTCACCGACGGCCGCGTGGTGCCCACCCGCACCCTGATCTGGACCGCCGGCGTCGTCGCCAGCCCGCTCATCGCCACGCTCGGCGCGGAGACCGTGCGCGGCAGGCTCGCGGTGAACGCCGAGATGACCCTGCCGGGGCACGACGGCGTCTTCGCGCTCGGCGACGCCGCGGCCGTGCCCGACGAGGCCAAGGACGTCGAAGGCGCCATCTGCCCGCCCACCGCGCAGCACGCGATGCGCCAGGGCACGCACGTCGCCGACAACGTCGTGGCGACGCTGCGGAACAAGCCGCTGACACCGTACGAGCACCAGGACCTCGGGCTCGTGGTCGACCTCGGCGGCACGGACGCCGTCTCCAAGCCGCTCGGCATCGAACTGCACGGCCTGCCCGCCCAGTTCGCGGCCCGCGGCTATCACTGGTGGGCGCTGCGCACCAACGTCGCCAAGGTCCGCGTGGCGACGAACTGGACGCTCAACGCGATCGCCGGCGACGACTTCGTGCGCACCGGATTCCAGGCCCGCAAGCCCGCCCGCCTGAAGGACTTCGAGTTCACCGACGCCTACATGACGCCGGAGCAGGTGCGGGCCCATGTCGAGGGGGCGGACGGCAAGGATGCCTGAGCCGGTGCGCACGCTCCGGGCGCGTCATGCGATCCTGAGAGCCTGATCATGGCGTGAAGCGGGAGTGAGTACGACAGCGTGAGGGCAGCGGGCGGGTCGGTCAGGGAACGGCTGAGCGATCTCGTCGCGGCGTCCGATCCCGGGTTGCTGCGGCTGGCCGCGGGCCTGCGGACCGTGAGTTCCATCGCCCTCACGCTGCTCGTGCTCTCCCTGTTCGGCGCGGAGGTGCGGCAGCTGGTGGCCGGTGCCATCACGGCCATGGTCTCCACCTTCGCCATCCGCGAGAAGCAGCGCGCCCGGCAGGCGGCCACGCTGGCGCTGGGCCTTCCGGTCGCGCTGGCCTCGGTGTCGCTGGCCGCGGTCCTGCACTCCCGTGTGGTGGGCGGCGACCTGTTCTTCGTCGTCCTGATCTTCTGCGCCGTCTACATCCGACGCTTCGGCGACCGGGGCACCGCGCTCGGGCTGATCGGCTTCCAGGTCTACTTCATGGCCCTGTTCGTCGGCGCCGACGTCTCGACGCTGCCAAGGCTGTGGGGGGTGGTCGCGGCCGCCTTCGCCGCCAGCGCCGTGGTGCGTTTCGGGCTTGTGCGCGAGACGCCCGCGGGCGTCCTGGAGCGGCTGCGCGAAGCCTTCCGCGCACGGCTGGCGCGGCTGGTGACGGCGCAGCTCGCCCTGCTCGACGCGGGGCCGGACGAGATCGACAAGACGCTCCAGGACGTACGGGACGGAACGGCGCGCCTGCACGAGACGGCCATGATGATCCAGGGCCGGCTGGAGGAGGGGACCGCCGACGAGGCCACGGCGCGGCTGGTGCAGCGCCGCGTCGCGGACGCCGAGATCGCCGCCGAGCGCCTCGGGCTGCTGCTGCTGAACGCCCGCAGCTCCGAGCGCGCGGACACGCTGACCCTGCACCTGCCGGGCGCGCCGGTGCCGGCGGTCGGCCTGCTGCCCGCCCGGGACGAGGCGATCGTCACGTTGCGCCGCGATCTGGAGGCGCTGCGCCTGCTGGTGCTGCGGCCCGTCTCCTCGGGTACCGGGACCGGGCTGGCCCAGGTGCGCAACCGTCTGCTCGGCTACCGGGACGAGGAGAACCTGCCCGCGGCCTCGCCCGCCGTCCAGGACGTCTTCCGCGGCATCGGCGAGGCGGCCCGTGCGGTGCTGGGGCTGCGGATCGCGCTCGGTGCGGCGCCGGACGACACGGACGACAGCCCGTCGACGGCGCGCTCGCGCGAGGAGCTGGACGCCGAGGACGCGGCGATCGACGCGGGCGGGGAGGACGCCGCGGCGCCTGCGACGGGGCTGGAGCGGCCCACCACGCGCGCCGCCGTGCAGGTCGCGGTGGGGTCCTCGCTGGCCATCGTCGGTGGGGAGCTCCTCTCCAGCCAGCGCTGGTACTGGGCGGTGCTGACCTGCTGGATCGTCTTCATCAACACCGCCTCCACCGGCGAGATCCTGGTCAAGGGCTACCGGCGGCTGCTGGGCACCGTGCTCGGCGTGGTGGCCGGTCTGCTGCTCGCGGGCCTGGTCGGGCATCACACCTGGACGGCGTTCGCGCTGGTGCTGCTGTGCGTGTTCGCGATGTTCTACACGGCCCCGCTGTCGTACACGCTGATGTCGTTCTTCGTCACCGCCGCGCTGGGTGTGCTGTACACCCTGCTGCACACCTACAGCCTCTCGGTGCTGGTGCTGCGCGTGGAGGAGACGGCGCTCGGGGCGGCCTGCGGGATCATCGCGGCGGCGTTCGTGCTGCCGGTGCAGACGGACAGCCGTACGAACGAGCTCCTGGTCACCGTGCTGGACCGGCTCTCCGACGTCACCGGGGCGGCCGTCGAGCAGCTCAGCGGCGGCGCTCCGGCCGACCTGCTCGACCAGGCGCGCGATCTCGACCAGGCGCTCGCCGACCTGCGGGCCGCCACGCAGCCGCTGACCCACCCCGTCACCCCGATGCGGACGCGGCGCGACACCGCGCGCTACGTCGTCGCCCTCCTGGAGACCTGCGCGTACCACGCGCGCTCGCTGGCCGCGATGGCCGAACTGCTGCCCACGCATCCCTCGATCGCCGCCGATCCGCGGCTGCGGCGGGCCGGGCAGCGCATCCTGAGCAACATCGGGACGATCGCGGCGCGGGTCGCGGACGAGCGGGCCGCCGTGGAGGTGCAGACGGGGGCGAGCATCGCCGCGCTGCTGGAGACCGACCTGCCGGGCACCTCGCGCTACGGCCGCATCACCGACCGGGTGCTCAGGCATCTGCAGCGGCTGGACGAGGCGGTGGTGGGCCTCGCCCGGCCGCTGAAGGTTCCGGTGGCGCAGCCGAAGCGGTGAGCGCGCTCAGAAGTCGGTGGGCAGACCGCTCGCCTCGGCGATGCCCCGCAGTTCCTCGTCCTGGCGATGTCGTTCCCGGATGTAGTCGGCGATCTCGCCCAGGCGCTCCGGGTCGGAGGCGGTGTCCGCGTCGGTGATCACTCTGACCGGTCCAGTCCCCCCGAGGTCGATCTCCACGACCTCGTTGTCGAGGCGGCCGGTGACGGCGGCGGCGATGACCAGCGCGGCCTCGTCGCGCACCTCCTGGGACAGGCCCTCCTCGTTCTCCCCGTCCAGGGCGAAGTCGACGGCGGGCAGACGGTGTTCCTCCAGCGCGCGCAGGACCGGTTCGACCACGTCGAGCAGTTGCCTGTAGTCCTCCGTGTCCATCCGGGCGCGCAGCAGACCGAGGTAGAGGTCGACGGGACGGTGCTCCGGCGGAAACTCGGATTCGCTCATCCGGACCGTGTTCCCCGTCCGGCACGGATCAGACGCGACACCACCGGGACAACGCGATCGAGAACAGCCCGTAGAGCACGAGTCCGGCCGCGACGCAGACCAGCAGGGAGGGGCCGAGCGGGGTGTGGGCGAAGGAGCGCAGGGTGTCGTCCATGCCCTTGGCCCGGTCGGGCCGGTAGTCGATCGCGGCGCGCACGGCGAACGCGCCGGCCGCGGTGAACACCAGGCAGCGCGCCACGCCGCCGCCGACGCCGGTGATGTCCACCAGACGCCGCTGCCACGGCGACATCTCGCCCAGCTTGAGGTCTTTGTGGTATTTGCGCCGTACGGCCCGGACGACGTTCCACACGCCCGCCACGACGACGCCGGCGCCGGCCGCGGCGACGAGCCACTGCCCGGCGGGCAGGTCCAGGGCCCGCGCGGTGACGTCGCGGGACTGCCGGTCGCTCGATCCGCCGCCGCCGTGCGGGCCGACCGCGAAGCTCAGCACGGAGTAGGCGGAGCCCGCGTAGAAGACGCAGCCGAACGCCGCGAGCAGCCGCTTGTGCGCCTTGCGGCCGTCCGCTCCGGCCGAGCCGAAGGCCGCCACCGACAGGCGCCAGACCGCCATCCCGGCCAGGCCCGCTCCGATGGCCCACAGCAGGACGACGCCGAGGGGCTGACCCGCGAGGGTGTCGAGGGCGCCGCCGCGGTCGGCCTGGCGCCCGGTGTCGCCGAAGGCGACCTGCAGGGCGAGTGCGCCGACCAGCAGGTAGATCGCGCCCCGGGCGGCGAGGCCGGCCCGGCCGGCGCCCTCGGTCACCGAACCCCGCGCCGCACGCTCGGCTCCGAGCCGGCCCGAGCGTGCCATGGCGTTCGCGTTCATCAGCACCTCCCCAAGGCCGTACGGCCCGGTTCCGACCGGGCCGTACGGCACGCTGTCATTGCCTGCGCAACCTTGTGCCCCGCATCCGCCGGCCGACTCCGTGCAGATGTTCCAGCGCGTCGAGCACGACCGTGCCCGCGTGCCACGCGAGCCACCGGCCCCCGTCGGCGCCCACCACGTCCAGGGCCTTGAGCTGGGCCCGGGTCGGTCCGTCGAACGTGCGGTCCAGATGGGCGGAGACCATCCCCACGCACAGGCCCGACGCGGTGGTGAGCGGGACGCTGTGGCAGGCCCTGCTGCCGGCCGCGAGGATCGCCGCCCGGGCCGGCTCCGTGAAGACCGGGTCCGTCTCCACGTCCCGGACGGTGACCTGCGTGACCTGGCGAGCGGCCGGACCGCAGGACGTGCCGGCGTGGCCGACATGGTCGAAGAACTCGACGAAGCCGGGCGGCAGACCGGTGTGCTTCTCCAGCACCAGGCCGCGTCCCGCACGTTCGCTCACCTGGACGTTGCCCATCCCGGTGCCGACCACCGACAGGGTCTGGCTCAGTACGGCGCCCAGGACCCCGCCGCGGTTGCGGGTGTCCGGCTGGTGCGCGGGCTCGAAACGCAGGTCCGGCTCCGGCTGCCGCAGCCGCCGCGGGAACCACAGCGGCTCCCGCGGGTCCGGGCCCGGAAGGCTCACGAGGAAGTCGGCGAGAGTGCGGATCTTGACGTCGAACCGCTGCGAGGCACGCTGCAGCAGCACGAACGCGCTGTCGGCGTCGGCCAGCCGGTAGCGCTCCCGCACGATGCCCTGTGCCTGCGAGATCAGCGGGTGGACGCGGCCCCGGGCGCGCGGGTCGCACACCTCGGCCCGCTGCCTCCGGAGCTCACCGCGCTCCGCCTCCTCGTCCGCCGAGCGGTGCCCCGGCTCGGTCATGGAACCGCGACCTCGGCCGGGCCCGCGGGCACGGCGGGTGCCCCCGCCGTATCGGGCGCGGCCGTCGCCGCGAGCATCCGGTGGGCCGTCCACAGGGCGTGTCCCGCATCGCGCGTCCCGGTGGACACGCACAGCGTGTAGGCGAGGTCCTGTTCCCGTGTGCCCGCCGCGGTGCTGCCCGTCGCCGCGTCCTCGGCGAGTGCCGCCTCGTACTCCTCGACCAGCCTGCGCAGCACCGCGGGATGAGGTGTCAGCATCCTCGGTCACTCCTCGTCGGCTCGTGGCCGCTCACGCCGTGGTGTCCGGACGGCGGGTGGAGCGCTGCCCCATCGCCTCCGCGCGCACCCGGGCGCAGCTGCGGCTGATGAGGCGGGAGACGTGCATCTGGGAGATGCCGAGCTGGTCGGCGATCCGGCTCTGCGTCATGTCCTCGAAGTAGCGCATGTAGAGGATGGCACGCTCGCGCTCGGGCAGGTGGCGCAGTCCCTCCTTGGCGGACTCGCGGTCGATCACGACGTCGAACGAGGAGTCCGAGGAGCCGAGGGTGTCGGCGAGGCTGTAGCCGTCCTCGTCGCCGGAGAGTTCGGCGTCCAGGGACAGGGTGCTGAAGCTCTCCAGCGCCTCCAGGCCGGTGTTCACCTCGTCCTCGGTGAGCCCGGTGTGGGCGGCGATGTCGGCCGGGGTGGGCTCGGGGGTGCCCGGTGTCTGGATGAGGTCCCGGCGGGCCACGCGGACCTTGTTGCGCAGTTCCTGCACCCGGCGGGGCACCCTGAGCGCCCACATCCGGTCCCGGAAGTGCCGCTTGACCTCACCGGTGATGGTGGGGACGGCGTAGCTCTCGAAGGCGCCCCGCGCGGGGTCGAACCGGTCGATCGCCTTGACCAGGCCCAGGGCCGCGACCTGGCGGAGGTCCTCGACGGCCTCCCCGCGGTCGCGGAACCGGCCGGCGATCCGGTGGGCCATGGGCAGCCAGGCCGTGACGAGTTCGCCGCGCACCGCCTCCCGCTCCGGGCCGTCCTCCAGGACGGAGAGGCGGGCGAAGAGGGCCGCCGTGTCGGGTGCGTCGTCGTGGCGCCGTCCCGAGGGGACGGGCGTGCGGGTCTCGTGCGAGCCGGGGGTGCTTGCCGACGTGTCGATGAGCATGCGGAATCGCTCCTGAAGGAGGGTTTCAGGGACATACCGCGGGACGATCGGCGTCCGGACCGAGCGAGGGCCCGGGGAGCCGTATCGCTCCCGCTGGCGCGCCTCCGGTCCGAAGCACGAGACTCCGTATGCCCTCACCCCGCCCGGCCAAACACCGTCGACCGAGACGAGGACGACAGGCCCTCAGCCGAAGGGGACCACCGCGGTGATGCACTTGCCGCCCGCGGGCAGTGCGAGGACGCGGACATCACGGGCCAGCCGGCACACGATGGGCCAGCCGTGGCCGCCGATGCTCTGGCGTCGTCGCAGGTCCGCGGCGTTCCTCGCCACAGGCTGCCGGTCACTGCGGTCGCACACCGAGACGCTCACGTTCGAGTCGGCGACGTCGACGCGGAAGTCCGTGACGCCGCCGCCGTGCAGGATCGCGTTGGTCGTCAGCTCCGAGGCCACGAGCAGCGCGTCGCCGAGGGCGTCCGCATCGCAGGGGGTGTGCATGGTCCGGCAGAGTTCGGCGACCGCTCGCTCGACGGCCTGCCGCGCGTCGGCGGGTTTGCAGGACCGGGGCGGGGCGGTCCGCTGCGCGCCCGGCCGCTCGTGGACGGATGGGGTCCCCTGCTCCTCGCACATCGCCTGGCTCCCTGGTCGGTGAAGCTCCGGCGTCCACGTGCGGGGGGAGGGAAGCCGGATCGGTCATGCCCGCGGCCGCCGTGTCCGGGCGATGCCTCGCCGGCACGGCCGCCCCGCCCCGTTGCGCGGCGGCACTGCCGTCCGCCGCGTGAGCGCCGCGGGCCTCCGTGTAACGGCTCACCTGCCCCGGCTCCCCCAAACCTCCGGCCCGGACGGGAAGGCCGAGCCATCTCGTGGCGCATCGCGGGTACGCGGAACGTATGAGCGATGTCGTGGACTCGGACGAGTTGCTGAGGCGCATCCGGCGCGCACGCGCCTGTGCACAGCAGGAGGAGGAGACGTGGCGGGAGCGTGGGGAGGGCCTGCGCGCGACCGACCCGGAGGCGGCTCGCGAGGCCGGCGTGCGGACACTCGCCTACGAGGCGGTCCTGCGGGTGCTGGACGAGATCCTGCACCCGGGCGAGCGCGCCGCGCCGGGCTGACGGCGGCAGGCCCCCGAAGTGAATCAGGTCACTTGACCCGCTTCCGGTTACGCGAAAGACCCATGGATGGTTTAGCGTTCATCCATACGTGGTGACGGAGTCGACCGTACCGTCCTCCGCCGCCACCGCTTACGGCCCTGGCTGGTCTCCCCCGTCCAGCCAGGGCTTTTTCATGTCTCCGGGTTTTTTGCGGGAAGTGCCGTACGCCAAGGTGCCCAGGGCGGCCGCAGCGGCTGAAATGGGCGTAGGGAAAGCAGCGCATCCGAACCTCGGCGAGGAGCCCCGCGTCATGACGAAAGCGACGAAACTGCTGACCGCCCTGCCCCCTCCGCAGCGCCAGAGCCTGATGACGCTCGCGCGGGAGGTCTCCTTCCCGGAGGACACCCGGATCTTCGAGGCGGGCGGCACGGCCGACCGCTTCTGGGTCATCCGCTCCGGCGCGGTCACGCTCGACCAACGGGTCAACTCGCTGCAACGGGTGACCGTGGCGAGCCTCGGCGCGGGCGATCTCCTCGGCTGGTCGTGGCTGTTCCCGCCGCACGAGTGGGACTTCGGCGCGGAGGCCTTCAGCCCGGTCCGGGCCTACGAGTTCGACGCGGCGGCGGTGCTGCGGCTGTGCGAGGAGGACACCCCACTCGGCCTGTCCCTGGTGCGCGGCGTCGCGGAGATCCTCGCGTACCGCCTGGAGATGACCCGCGGCAAGCTGATGGAGAACGCCGGCCGGGGGCGCGGCACGCTGTAGGGGCGTCAGATCCGGTACCGGCGCAGGGCCGGGACCGCCGCCGCCAGGGCCAGCATCACGGCGACCACCAGGATGCCGCCGCCCGCCACCGCCGTACCGGGGCCGAAGGCGGCGCCGGCCGTGCCGTGCAGGACGTCGGCGAGACGCGGGCCGCCCGCGACGACGACGGTGAAGACGCCCTGCATACGGCCGCGCATCTCGTCCGTGGCGGCGGAGAGCAGGATCGCGCCGCGGAAGACCATGGAGACCATGTCGGCGAGGCCGGCCAGGGCCAGGAAGGCCGCCGCGATCCACAGGTTTCCGCTCAGACCGAAGCCGGTGATCGCCACGCCCCAGGCGACGACCGCGCCGATCACCATCCAGCCGTGCCTGCGGGCCCGGGAGAAGGTGCCGGAGAACAGACCGCCGAGGACCGCGCCGATGGGGATGGACGCGAACAGCAGGCCGAGCGCGAACCCCTCGCCGTAGGACCCGAAGGTCTGCGCGGCGAGCTGCGGGAACAGGGCGCGGGGCATGCCGAGGACCATGGCAACGATGTCGGCGAGGAACGACAGCAGCAGCACCTTGTGCAGGGAGATGTAGCGGAAGCCCTCCACGATCTCGCGGACGCCGGCGCGGCGCGCGGCGCCGCCCGCGAGGGGCGGCAGGGCGGGCAGCCGGTGGACGGCCCAGACCGTGACGCACAGGGCGAGCGCGTCGATCAGGTACAGCTCCGGCAGGCCGATGACCGGTATCAGCACGCCGGCCAGCAGCGGTCCGACCACCTGGCCGGTCTGCATGACGGTCGAGCCGAGGGCGTTCGCGGCGGGCAGCTGGCCCTCGGGCACCAGGCGGGCGATGGAGGCCGTGCGGGCGGGCGCGTTGAGACCCCAGAACGCCTGCTGCATCGCCAGCAGGACCATCAGCGCGGCCACCGACTCCAGGCCGGTGATCGCCTGGACCCAGAACAGCAGCGAGGTGACGGCGATGCCGGTGTTGGTGATCAGCAGCAGCTTGCGCCGGTCCATGCTGTCGGCGACCGCGCCGCCCCACAGCGCAAAGACGATCAGCGGCACCAGCCCGGCGAGGCTCGCCGCGCCGACCCAGGCCGAGGAGCCCGTGATGTCGTAGATCTGCTTGGGCACGGCGACCGCGGTGAGCTGGCTGCCGACGGCCGTGACGATCGTCGAGGACCACAGCCGGCGGTAGGCCGGGATGCTCAGCGGCCGGGTGTCCATGGCCCAGCGGCGCCACCCGCTCCGGGACGGGCCGGCCGCGACGGGCTCCGGTGCCTGCGGTGGCGTGCTGCTCTCGCTGGTGTCCACGACCGTCCTGGTTGCTTGCTACATCTACAGGGTTTCGGCGTCCACTATGGCAGCACCGCCGGGAAGGCCGGTACGGGCCCGGGCGGTCCGCGCGGCTCGCGCCGCGGCTCACGCCCGGACGGCGAGCAGCGTGCCGAGCGTGATCATCGTCGCCGCCACCAGCCCGTCCAGCACGCGCCAGGCCGCCGGCTTCGCGAGGAAGCGGCCCAGCGCCCGCCCGCCGAAGCCCAGGGCCGCGAACCAGCAGAGGCTGGCGAGCGCGGCACCGAGGCCGAACGTCCAGCGCAGCGGGCCCCGGTGGGCGGCGACCGACCCCAGCAGGAACACGGTGTCGAGGTAGACGTGGGGGTTGAGCCAGGTCAGCGCCAGGCAGGTGAGAACGGCCCGCCGGCGCGAACCCGCCACCTCGCCCTCCGTGCGCAGGGCGGCGTCGCCCGGCCGCAGCACCCGGCGGGCGGCGAGGACGCCGTAGCAGAGCAGGAAGGCGCCGCCGATCCAGCCGACGGCGGTGAGCGCCTGCGGGTACGCGACCACGACCGCGCCGACCCCGCCGACGCCGAGCGCGATGAGCACGGCGTCCGACAGGGCGCAGATGCCGACCACGGCGAGGACCGCGTCGCGGCGGATGCCCTGGCGCAGGACGAAGGCGTTCTGGGCACCGATGGCGACGATCAGTGAGAGACCGGTGCCGAAGCCGGCGGCGGCGGTGGTCAGGGCGTTCATCATGCCGATGACGCTAAGCGCCCGCCCTTGCCGCGTACAGCTAAAGATTCTTACGTATCCTTAGCTCTCG
This sequence comes from Streptomyces sp. NPDC101225, assembly GCF_044767585.1. Taxonomy (NCBI): domain Bacteria; kingdom Bacillati; phylum Actinomycetota; class Actinomycetes; order Kitasatosporales; family Streptomycetaceae; genus Streptomyces; species Streptomyces sp. NPDC101225. Next base: position 571,283 of record NZ_JBIWOE010000001.1, on the reverse strand, counting down.
TGAAGTCTGAACTGACGGAGCTGCCCCTGGACCAGGTGCGGACCCTGCTCGCGGTGGTGGACGAGGGCACGTTCGACGCGGCGGCCGCGGCGCTGCACGTGACGCCGTCGGCGGTCAGCCAGCGGGTCAAGGCGCTGGAGCAGCGCACGGGCCGGGTGCTGCTGATGCGCACCAAGCCCGTGCGGGCCACCGAGTCGGGCGAGGTCGTCGTGCGCTTCGCCCGCCAGCTGGCGCGGCTGGAGCGGGACGCGCGCGCCGAGCTCGGCATGAGCGGCGCCGGGGAGGCGACCCGGGTGTCGATCGCGGTGAACGCCGACTCCCTCGCCACCTGGTTCCTCCCGGCGCTGACGCGCGTCAGCCAGGAGCCGCGCCTCTGTTTCGAGCTGCGCCGCGAGGACGAGACCCGTACGGCGAGCCTGCTGCGGGAAGGGCTGGTGATGGCCGCCGTCACCTCACTGCCCGAGCCGGTCACGGGCTGCTCCGTGCGGGCGCTGGGAAGAATGCGCTACGTCCCTGTCGCCCGTCCCGACTTCGCGCGCGAGCACCTCGACGGACCGCTGCGGGAGGTGCTCACCACGGCGCCCACCGTGGGCTTCGACCGCAGTGACGATCTCCAGGACGCCTTCGTACGACGGCTGCGGCACGACCGCGTCGGCGCGAGCCGGGAGCGGCACCTCGTGCCGACCTCGGAGGGCTTCGCGCAGTCCGTCGCGGCGGGTCTGGGCTGGGGCCTGGTGCCCGAGGTGCAGGCCGCACCCCTGCTGGAGTCCGGCCGCGTGGTCCTGCTCGCGCCGGACCTGAGGCTGGACGTGCCCCTGTACTGGCAGCAGTGGAAGCTCGACTCCCCCGCGCTGGCCGTGGTCGCGGAGGCGGTGCTGTCGGCGGCGGCCCAGTCCCTGGAGTAACCCGCCGACGAAACCGCCACACCGCCCCGCCCCCGGACGAACGGACGACGGCCCCGGACCGCGGGACCGCGGGACCGCCAAGCGGCCAGTGCCACCGGACCACCGGACCACCGGACCGCCAAGCCACCAGACCTCCAGACCGGTCGGACGCGTCAGGGGGAGGGGTTCAGTCGCGCCGCCGCGCTGTCCAGGAGCATGTCCAGGGCCGTGGGGTAGGCGCTTGCGGTCATGCGGGCCGCCAGCAGCGGGGCCGCCTCGGCGATGCGGGGGTGGGTGGTGCGGGGCAGGCGGGCGTAGGTGGAGCTCCACATGTCCTCGTCCGCGTGCAGCGCCGCGCTCGGCAGGGCCAGCGAGGCGGCGTCCAGGGCGGCGAACGCCAGGGTCTGGTCGATGAACGCGTGGTAGATGCGGACCGTGTCCGGCAGCGGGAAGCCCGCCGAGCGCAGCACCTCCAGGACCGCCTCGTCGGCGGCGAGTTCGTTGGCGCGGCCGGTGACCCGGCTCGTGGTCAGCACGGCCGCCTGCGGGTGGGCGACGTAGGCGGCGTGGATGCGCAGACCGACGGAGCGCAGATCCGCGCGCCACTCCCCCGTCGGGCGCCAGCCGTCGAGGGCCTGGCCGATGAGCGCGTCGCCGATGGCGAGGGTGAGGTCGTCCATGCCGCGGAAGTAGCGGTAGAGCGTGCTGGGATCGGCGTCCAGGGCGAGGCCGAGGCGGCGCGCGGTCAGGCCCGCGCTGCCGTGCTCGCGCAGCATGCGCAGCGCGGTCCGCACGATCAGGTCCTCCGACAGCACCGTCCCGCTCTTCGTGGGCCGCCGCCTGCGCCGCTTCTCCTCGGGCACCACCGCTTTGGGCACGACACACCTCCCCGTCTTATGCCAACGCCATTGACCTTACGTGACCCCGCCGCGTTGTATCTGCGCCGGGGCCCCTCGTCACCGATCCTCAGATCAGGGAGATCTGTCATGCGTGTACTGCTCGTGGGTGCCGGCGGCGTCGGCACCGCCATCACCCGGATCGCCGCCCGGCGGCCGTTCTTCGACGCGATGGTGGTCGCCGACTACGACCCGGCACGCGCCACGGCGGCGGTCGCCGCCGTCGACGACGGCCGTTTCGGCGCCGAGCGCGTCGACGCCGGCGACGAGGCCGCGGTGGCGGAGCTGCTGCGCCGGCACGCGTGCGACGTGCTGCTCAACGCCACCGACCCGCGCTTCGTGATGCCGCTGTTCCGCGCGGCCCGCAGCGCCGGCGCCACCTATCTCGACATGGCGATGTCGCTGTCCCGCCCGCACCCCGAGCAGCCGTACGGCACCTGCGGGGTCAAGCTCGGCGACGAGCAGTTCGCGCTGGCCGGGGAGTGGGAGAAGGCGGGGGCGCTGGCCCTGGTCGGCATGGGCGTCGAGCCGGGTCTGTCGGACGTCTTCGCCCGGTACGCCGCCGACGAGCTCTTCGACGAGATCGAGGAGATCGGCGTCCGCGACGGTGCCGACCTCACCGTCGACGGCTACGACTTCGCCCCGTCCTTCAGCATCTGGACCACCATCGAGGAGTGCCTGAACCCGCCCGTGGTCTACGAGGCCGGACGCGGCTGGTTCACCACCGAGCCGTTCAGCGAGCCGGAGGTGTTCGACTTCCCGGAGGGCATCGGCCCCGTCGAGTGCGTGAACGTCGAGCACGAGGAGGTGCTGCTCGTGCCGCGCTGGGTGAAGGCGGACCGGGTGACGTTCAAGTACGGCCTGGGACGGGAGTTCATCGAGACCCTCAAGACGCTGCACCTGCTGGGCCTGGACCGCACCGAGCCGGTGACCGTGCCTAGCGCCGCGGGCGCGGTGCGGGTGTCGCCCCGCGACGTCGTGGCCGCGTGTCTGCCCGACCCGGCGACCCTGGGCGAGCGGATGCACGGCAAGACCTGTGCGGGCACCTGGGTGCGCGGCGTCAAGGACGGGGCCCCGCGCGAGGTGTACCTCTACCACGTGGTCGACAACCAGTGGTCCATGGCGGAGTACGGCAGCCAGGCGGTGGTGTGGCAGACCGCCGTCAATCCGGTCGTCGCCCTGGAGCTCGTCGCCTCCGGCGCCTGGTCCGGGTCCGGCGTGCTCGGCCCGGAGGCATTGCCGGCGCGTCCGTTCCTGGACCTGCTGACCGAGTACGGCTCGCCCTGGGGTATCCGCGAGCAGTGACGAGCCCGGCCGGCGGGCTTGTCGAACTCCATTGTTTCACTCACGCATCGACAGGTGACCCGCAATCGAGTAAGCCATCCGCGAGGGCACGTACGAATTCGATCGCAGGTGACATTGATGGACGACTGGCGAGAGCACGCCGCGTGCCGCAGCGAGGACCCCGACCTCTTCTTCCCGATCGGCACCTCGGGCCCGTCCCTGATGCAGACCGAGCAGGCGAAGGCGGTGTGCAAGCGCTGCCCGGTCCGGGAGGAGTGTCTGCGCTGGGCGCTGGACACCGCGGAGTGCGTGGGCGTCTGGGGCGGCACGAGTGAGCTGGAACGGCGCGCGCTGCGGCGGAGGCAGCGCGCGTCGGCGCGCACCTGACGCCCCGGACCCGGGCGCGAGGGCTCAGCCCTCCGGTTCCGGGGCGCCGGGCATGCGCAGCGTGAACACGGCACCGGCACCGGGTTCGCCGGCCGCGACGGCGGTGCCGCCGTGCGCGGCGATCAGATGACGGACGATCGGCAGGCCGAGCCCGCTGCCACCGGTGCGGCGGCTGCGGGACTTCTCGGCCCGCCAGAACCGTTCGAAGACGTGCGGCAGGTCCTCCCGCGCGATACCGCACCCGGTGTCCGCGACCGTGAAGACGACGTCGTCGCCGTCGCGGCGGGCCGCCAGGGTGACGGTGCCGCCGGCGGGTGTGTGCCGCAGCGCGTTGGAGACCAGGTTGCCGAGCGCCTGCCGCATGCGCACCGGATCGGCGTCCAGCCACAGCGTGCCCTCGTCCTCGGTCCGTACGGTGACGCCGGCCGTGTCGGCGGCGACCCGGTGGGCGGCGGCCACCTGGTCCAGCAGGTCCTCGGCACGCACCGGCTCGCGGTGCAGATGCAGGGTGCCCGCGTCGGCGGCCGCCAGGTCCTGCAGGTCGTCTATGACGCGCTGGAGCAGCAGCGCCTCCTCGTGCAGCGAGGCGAGCAGCGCGGCGTCCGGTTCGACCACGCCGTCCCGGGTGACCTCCAGCCAGCCGCGGATGTTGGTGAGCGGGCTGCGCAGTTCGTGCGCGATGTCGCTGACCATGGCCTTGCGCTGGGACTCCAGGCGCTCGCGCCGCTCGGTCAGGCCGTTGAACGCCTCGGCCAGGATGCCGGTCTCGTCCCGTGTGGTCACCGGCACCCGCACATGCATGTCAGGGGGCTGCTGGGCGGCTTCGGTGAGCGCCCGCAGGGGGCGCACCAGCCGGGTGGCGACGACGGCCGTGACGACGACGGTCACGGCGAGGACCAGTCCGGCGGCGCCGACGATCTTCGCCTTGTTGGCCGGGGACATGTCGAAGCGGGGCGGGGCGGTCTCGTCGCCGCCGAGGTAGAGCTCGGCCACGGGGGCGACGTACGGGTCGAGTTGCGCGCGCAGCGCGTCGTCCGCGCAGTTCTGGGCGGCCTTCATCGCCGAGGGGTCGCCCATCTTGGCGTACTTGCCGATGACGTATCTGCTCGACGCGACCGGGCCGTTGGGGTTGAGCATGAGATACAGCGGCCCGTCGGAGCCGAGGCCCTCGCGGTCCAGGCAGCTGCGGGCACGGGTGGTGAGGGCTTCCAGCGCCTCGGTCTCGGTGCGGGTGGGGGTGCCGAGTTCGCCGTAGCCGCACTCCTCGGGCAGGTAGTCGGGGGCGGTGGTCCCGTCCTGGTTGAGGATGACGGGGCGGCCGCTCGGCGTCTTCTCGATCTTGGTGTCGATGCGGAACCGGGTGTAGCAGGACCGCTGCTTCTCGGCGATCGCGTCGAGCCGGTCGCGTTCACGGGCGGTGAGCCGGTACGGGCCCACGGCGCGTGGGTCGATGCCGGTGACCTGCGCGCCGGACTCGCTGTAGGTGTCGCTGTGCAGGGGGTCGACGGTCGCCGCCGCGCCGAGCGGGAGGGCGGTGCCCTTGCGGGCCGAGTCGGCGATCGGGGTGCGGTCGGTGGTCGTCAGCGCGATGCGCCGGCCGGTCCGCGCGGCCAGGGTGCGGACCAGGGGCTGCACGCCGTTCCACCGGGGGTGCGTGGCCGCGTAGCCGCTGAGCTCGGCGAGGATCTTCATGTCGTCGGCGAGGTCCTGCCCCTGTTCCTCGCGCAGGGCGCGGGTGGTGGTCTCCACCGCCAGCCAGGCCGTCGCCGCCACGGAGCACACCGCGATGAGGACCGACGCGATCAGCAGCCGCACCAGCAGCCGCTTGCGCAGGGGGATACGGCGTTTCACGGCCGGCCGCCGCTGAGCTTGTAGCCGACGCCGAACACGGTCAGCAGCCGCACCGGGCGCCGCGGATCGGCCTCGATCTTGCGGCGCAGGTTCATGATGTGCACGTCGACGGCGCGCTCGGTGGAGGACCGGTCGAAGCCGCGGGTGCACTGCAGCAACTGCCGCCGGGTGAAGACCCGTTCGGGCTCGGCCGCCATGGCGAGCAGGATCTGGAACTCGGCCGGTGTGCACTCCACCGGGGCGTCGTCGCAGCGCACCTCGTGCCGTTCCGGGTCGACGGCCAGTCCGGCCGCCCGCACGACCGGGTCCTCCCGTACGCCGACGGCCCGGCCGCTGCGCCGCAGCACCGTGCGGATGCGGGCCATCAGCTCGCGCGGGCTGTACGGCTTGGTCATGTAGTCGTCGGCGCCGAGCTCCAGACCGAGCAGGACGTCGTCCTCGTCCGAGCGCGCGGTCAGCATCAGCACGGGGATGTCGCCGTCGGGCCGGTCGGCGCCGCGCAGGACCCGGCACACGCCGAACCCGTCCACGAGGGGCAGCATCAGGTCGAGGACCACGAGATCGGGTCTCAGCCTGCGGGCCGCGTCCAGCGCGGCCGCCCCGTCGTGGACCACCGTGGCCGTGTGTCCCTCCGCCAGCAGCGAGCGGCGTATGAGTTCGGCCTGCATCTCGTCGTCCTCGGCGACCAGCACATGTGCGCACACGCGGCGGATCCTAAGCGGTCAGCGGGCCAGGGACGGAGCGTCGCCCATGACGACGACGGGGTGGAGGCGCGGGTCGAGCGTGCGCAGCAGTTCCTTCATGTGCTGCTCGGAGATGCTCACGCAGCCGTGCGTGGGGCCGCCGTGGTCGACGTGGAACCATATGCCGCCGCCGCGCTTCGGTCCCAGGGGGCGGGTCCAGTCGAGGGGCGAGGTGCCCGGCTTGCGGTTGTAGTCGATCGCGACGACGTAGTCGAAGGAGCCCGCGAGCGGTTCGCCCTCGAATCCGGTGCCGGGCGAGGTGAAACGGCCGGAGTGGTGGTACGGGAGCCGGGAGCCGGGATCGGGCAGGAGGCCACCGGCGTCGGTGAGGCCGAAGACGCCGACGGGCGAGCGCAGGTCGCTGCCCACGTGGTGCGCGGACCAGCCCTTGAGCGCGTTGTGCGCGGGCCAGGCGGCGCCGGCCTGCCAGCCCTCCTCGGTGCGCCGGTACAGGGTGACGGTGGACAGCGGGGAGTTCTTGCCACGGCCGGACACCAGGACCGCCTGGCGGGCGTCGGCGGGGATCCCGGCCAGCGTCTTCGGCCCCAGGCCGGGCAGGTCCCGCGCCGCGCCCTGGGCGGACATCTCGGGCGAGGCGGACACCGGCGGGCTCGCGGCCGGTGCGCTCGACGCCGGCCCGGCGGCGGGTCCGTGGCCCGGCGACGCCGCGGCCCCGCCGCCGCATCCCGTCAGGAGCAGGGAGGCGGCGAGCAGGGCGGCAGGGGGTCTATTCATGATCACGGATCGACTCTGGACGACACATGTGAGGAACTTGTCAGGTTTGAGGCGCTGTTCGACTGCCCGGATCGCAGGTCCACGTGGTGACGGGCGAGTTGAGCCCGTCACCGGTACGGCCGGGGCACGCGGGGCGCCCCTGTGCAGGTGCCCGCGCACCCCCGGGCCACTCCTCTTTCGGCCCACCGCGCACCGCGTCGCCCGACGGCACCGCCTTACGCTCGACAGCACCTGTCACCGCGGAAAGGACCGGTCATGACCGTGCGTGTGCGGCGTGTGTACGAATCACCCGAGGCGGACGACGGGGTCCGGGTCCTCGTCGACCGGCTGTGGCCGCGCGGACTGTCCAAGGACGCGGCCCGCGTGGACGAATGGCCCAAGGCCCTCACCCCGTCGGCCGGGCTGCGCCGCTGGTACCACGCGGGCGAGGGGTCCTACGAGGAGTTCGCCGAGCGGTACGAGGCGGAGCTGGAGGCCCCGGAGGCGGCCGGGCTCCTCGACCGCGTCCGGGAGCTGGCCGCCAAGGGGACCGTGACGCTGCTGACCGGCTCCAAGGCGCCGGACACCAGTCACGCGGCCGTGCTCGCGCGCCTGCTCGAAGTGGGTTCGAGGTAGTTCTCGGTGACCGCAAGCGCGGCCGCCATGACGGTGAGCTGGGGGTTGACCTCGGGACCGCCCGGCAGCACGGACGCGTCGGCCACCAGGACTCCCCCGGCACCCCGCAGCAGACCCCCGGCATCGGCCGGTGCCCGCAGCGGATCGCCGCCCGCGGCGACGGTACCGGCCGGGTGGAAGGCCGACAGGTGCAGATCGCGCGGGGTGATCCGGGCGGTGAGGGCGTCGAGTTCGCCGGGGGTCCGGGCCCGTGGCGCGCGCGGGACGCCGGTGAGGACCTCCCGGGCGCCGGCGGCGAACAGGAGGCGTCCCATGGCCCGTACGGCTTCCCGCAGCCGGTCACCGTCGCGGGGGTCCAGGCGGTAGCGGACGAGGGTGCGGTCGCGGCCCAGTACCCGGCCCGAGGGCCGGTCGGCGATCATGGCTCCGAGGACCGCGAGCCGGTCGGCCCCCTCCAGTTCACGGCGCAGGCCGCGGCCGAGTCCGGGCAGGACGAAGCTGCTCATGCCGGGCGGACCGGCGGTCGCCTCGATCAGAATGCCGCGGTCGTGCAGTTCCTCCACACCGGCGCTCTGCAGCACGCCCCGCCAGGACGTCACCGGTTCGTCGAAGCGGCCCGCGACGCTGGTGGCGGGGTGCACGCTGAGGTTGCGGCCCAGACGGGGGTGGCCGCCGAGGCCGGAGCGGCGCAGCAGCTGCGGGGTCTGCAGGGCGCCCGCGGCCGTGACGACGAGCGGGCTGAGGATCTCCAGCTCGCTGCCGTCCGCCCGGCGCGCCAGCACACCGGCCGCCCGCGGCGGGCCCGGACGGTCGCGGTCGAGCAGGATCCGCAGGGCCCGGGCGCCGGTGACGATGCGTGCCCCCTCGGCACAGGCCTCGGGCAGGACGGAGAGCTGCACGCTCTGCTTGGCGCCGGTCGGGCAGCCGACCACACATTGGCACGATCCCCTGCAGCCCGGCGCGTTGCGCCGGAGGGGACCGGCCCGCCAGCCGAGCCGCTCGGCACCGGCCAGGGCGAGCAGGCCGTTGCCGCCGAGGACGTCGAGCGGCTGGGTGGCGACGCGCAGCGTGCGTTCGATCTCGTCGAGCCGGGCGGGGAATCCGTCGGCCAGGTCGAAGCCGTGGCGGCTGCTCCAGCGGTCGAGGACGTGGTCCGGAGTGCGGTAGCAGGTACCGGAGTTGATGACGGTGGTGCCGCCGACGGCCCGCCCGACCGGCAGCAGGAGGGGCGGGTTGCCCAGGGCGGCGGTCGCGCCGCCGTCGCGGTACAGGTCGGTGAAGCGGTCCAGCGGTGCGCGCCGGCCGAAGGAGGCGGTGGTGTGGTGCTCCCCCTCCTCCAGGACCACGACGGTGAGTCCGGCGCGTGCGAGGGTGCGTGCGGCCACCGCTCCCCCGGCGCCGGAGCCGACGACGACGGCGTCGGCCGTGGCACGGTCGGGCCACTCGGCGGCGGGCGTGCAGTCCAGCGGCGGGTCCTCGGGGGCCCGTGGCGCCCGCGGGACGGGCGTCCGCTCGGTGGCGGCGGCGAGCAGCACGGGCACCTTGAGGAGGTCGAGTGCCGGTACGAGGGCGGGGCGCGCCGCGAGCGAACCCAGCACCGTCTCACGCTCGTCCGGGGTGAGGCGGGCCAGCGGGCGCCCGCTGTGCAGGACGGCGTACGCGTCCACCGCGGTGGCGGCGGCCCGTACTCCCGCCCGCAGGGGCGCGGGCAGTGCCGACAGGAAGCGGTCGAGCGTGCCGGGCACCCGTGTGAGCCACTCCTCGTCCCCGGCGTCGGCCAGCAGTGCGGCCACCAGTCCGGGTGCGGTCACCGGTCGGGGTGCGGTCACCGGTCCCCCACCTCCGCGTGGGCGGTGCCCTGCAGTGTCCACGAGGCCTCGCTGCGCCAGCGGCCCCACCAGCGCTCCAGCAGGACGGTCGCGTCGGCGCTCTCGCTGTTGCGGCACACCGCCGCGGCGCCGTCCGGGTCGCGGTAGTCCAGGGCGAGCGTGCGTTCCGCGGGCTGGGTGACCTCGACCCGGATCCGCCGCAGCGGCGTGCGGCCGGTCACCGTCCACACGGGCAGTCCGATCCGGGCCCGGAACCGTCCGGCCCCGAGCAGGCCCACGGCCGAGCGCTCGGCACGCCGGGGCCATTCGCGGCCCCGGTACCGCAGCCGCAGGAAGACCAGCGGGGGCAGGCGCCGCAGCACGGGCCGTGTCGACACCGCGGCGATCACCTCCAGGACGTCGCCGTCGCCGAGGTCCGCGTGCAGCCAGGCCCAGCGGCGGGCGTTGCCATGGCCGTGGATGCGGGCGGAGGCACCGGGGGCGGCGCGCAGGGTCAGGGTGTTCCTGCCGTCGCCGAAGGTTCCGTCGTAGGTGGCCCGGGCGGCCGGGAGCATGTGCGCGGCGGGCAGCAGGGGGCGCCGCCAGGACCAGCGGGGGAAGGTGAACAGCGGCGTGGACAGGGGCTGTTCGGTGAGGTCCCAGTCGAAGTCGCCGGCCTTTCCGGTCAGCCGTCCCGCGGCCGCGTCGACACCGGCGGCCGAGAATCCGTGGACGGGCCCGTGCCAGGGCGCGGGTCCGAAGCGCACATGGCGGACCTCCCCCTCCTGCGGGAAGACGGCGGCCCAGCCGTGGGCCACGGGGGCGGATCCGTCGCTGGGCGTGACCAGTTCGTGGTGCAGCCAGATGCCGGTGCGGGTCGCGGGGTCGGTGAGGGTCGTGTACCAGACCTCGGTGCGCCCGGGGGTGCCGTCCCAGCGCGGCACGGCGTACGCGGCGGGGTCCTCGCGGCGCGGAAAGCGGAAGCTGAGCAGGAAGGGTGCCAGGCCGGTCGTGACGGGGAAGCGGAGGGTGCCCTGTCCGGCCCGCGCGCCGTTCTCGCACAGCGTGAACGGCAGCACGGTCATCGACGTCACCGGATGGCGCGGGGTCACCGACTTCCAGCCGTCCAGGGTGAGGTGACGGCCGCCGGCGGTGAAGGCCAGCCGGTAGCGGATACGGCGGCGGGCGAGCGGTGAGATCTCCAGCTCGCCCGTGGCGCCCTGGTCGTCGGCGAGTCCGAGGAGACGGACCCGGCCGTCGATCCGGGCCCGGGTGGTGCGATGCGGCCGCAGCACCTCGTCGGAGCGCGCCCGCAGGTCGAGGCGGATCCGGCGGACCCGGTCGTCGCCGTCGAGCCGGACCGTACCGAGCATGGTCTCCGTGAACGCCGTGCCCCTCATGCCGGTCCCGCCAGCATGATCTTCTCGGTGTCGCGCAGATAGGCGTCGGCGGCGGCGTGCGCCCGGCGGCCGTCGCCGGACGTCACGGCCTCCACGACCGGCGCGAGCCGCCGGTGGGCGGCCTCGGCATCGGTGAACGGGCCGCGCAGGGCGGCCCGCACGGGGAGATAGGCGTTGAAGAGCGTGTTGGTCAGCAGCACGTAGACACGGTTGCCGGTCGCCCGGGCGAGGGCGCGGTGCACCTCGACGTCGGCGAGCTGCACGGCGTCCGCGCCGTCCGCCTCCCGTACGGCCCGCAGGAGGCGGCCCAGCTCGGCATGGTGCCCGGGGGTGGCCCGCACCGCGGCCCGCTCGGCCATCAACGCGCCGATGGAGCGCCGCACTTCGAAGATCTCCCGGACCCATGTCGCGTCGTGCCGGACGAGCATCGGCAGGAGGTCGGCGCCGCCCAGCCGGGCGTAGTCGCGCACCTTGGTGCCGACGCCGTGCCGGGTCTCCAGGAGGCCGGCCTGGACGAGGCGGCCGAAGGCGTGCTTGAGGGTGGTGCGGGTGACGCCGTATCCGTCGGCCAGCCGGCGTTCCGGGGGCAGGTAACTGCCCGCCGGATGGCGTCCGTCGAGGATGTCGTCGCGCAGCCTGGCTTCGAGGACGTCCACGATCGTCTCGCGGGGCAGTGCCTCCACGGATGCCTCCTGAGGGAGTGGATGAGTGGCTGAGCCACTGAACCAGCGGACCTCGCCGGCCGTCAACCCCCGTGCGATGGCGGACTGTTGGCACGGCAACGCCGCGGGGGCGGCCGGTGCGGTGTCCCGGCCGCCCCCGCGGCGTGCCCGGCCTGTGGGTCAGGCGGTCTGCCGTGCCGCCGCCCGGCCGGCCGCCCGGCCCGAGAAGAGGCAGCCGCCGAGGAAGGAGCCCTCCAGCGCGTTGTAGCCGTGGACACCGCCGCCGCCGAAGCCGGCGACCTCGCCCGCCGCGTAGAGCCCGTCGATCGGGTCGCCGTCGCCGCCCAGGGCGCGGGAGTCGAGGTCGGTCTGGATGCCGCCGAGGGTCTTGCGGGTGAGGATGTTGAGCTTGACGCCGATGAGGGGGCCCGCCGCCGGGTCGAGGATGCGGTGCGGGGCGGCGACGCGGCCGAGGCGGTCGCCGATGTAGCGGCGCGCGTTGCGGATGCCCTGGATCTGGGAGTCCTTGGAGTACGGGTTGGCCATCTGCAGGTCGCGGGCCTCGATCTGGCGGCGCAGGACGGCCGCGTCGAGGAGCGGTTTGTCCGTCAGCTCGTTCATCCGCGTGACCAGTTGCTCCAGGGTGGGCGCGGTCACGAAGTCGGCGCCCTTGCGCAGGAAGGCGTCGACCGGGCCCGGGGCGCCCTTGCCGAGGCGGTTCTTCAGCACCGCGGCCTTGTCCTTGGCGGTGATGTCCGGGTTCTGCTCGGAGCCCGACAGCGCGAACTCCTTCTCGACGATCTTCTGGGTGAGGATGAACCAGGAGTGGTCGTAGCCGGCGATGTCCTCGGTGGTCCGCAGGTACTTGAGGGTGTTGAGGGTGTCGTAGCCCGGCAGGCAGGGGTCGGGCAGCCGGCGGCCCAGGGCGTCGAACCACAGCGAGGACGGGCCGGGCAGGATGCGGATGCCGTGGCCCGGCCAGATCGGGTCCCAGTTGCGCAGGCCCTCGGTGTAGTGCCACATGCGGTCGCGGTTGACCAGCCGTACGCCCGCCTCGGCGCTGATGTCGAGCATGCGGCCGTCGACGTACGCGGGGACGCCGGTGACCATCTCGGTGGGCGCGGCGCCCAGGCGCTCGGGCCAGTAGCGGCGGACGATGTCGTGGTTGGCGCCGATGCCGCCGGTGGTGACGACGACGGCCTGGGCGGTGAGCTCGAACTCCCCCACGGCGTCACGGTTGGAGGCGACACCTCGGGCGGAGGTGTCGTCGGCGAGGAGCGTGCCGCGCACCCCGCGCGCGGCACCGCCCTCGATGACGAGTTCGTCGACCTGGTGGCGGTGGTGGAAGGTCAGCAGCCCGTCGCGGGCGGCCTTCCTGGCGTGGTCCACGAACGGCTCGACGACTCCGGTGCCGGTGCCCCAGGCGACGTGGAAGCGGGGCACCGAATTGCCGTGCCCGCCGGCCCTGAGGTCGCCGCGCTCGGCCCAGCCGACCGTCGGCAGCAGCTTGATGCCGTGCCCGTCCAGCCAGGACCGCTTCTCCCCCGTCGCCCACTCGACGTAGGCGCGCGCCCAGCGCACCGCCCAGGAGTCCTCGTCGTCCGTGCGGTCGAAGCGGGCGCTGCCCTGCCAGTCGTTCCAGGCCAGGTCGAAGGAGTCCTTGATGCCCAGGCGCCGCTGCTCCGGGGTGTCGACGAGGAAGAGGCCGCCGAAGGACCAGAACGCCTGGCCGCCGAGGTTGGCGGCGTTCTCCTGGTCGACGAGCGCGACCCGCCGGCCCCGGCTGGTGATCTCGTGCGCGGCGACCAGGCCCGCGAGGCCGGCTCCGACGACGATGACGTCCGCATCCATGGCGACCGTTCCTTCTCTCAGTGAGGGTCTGGTGGGGAGGAGCTGCCGTCGGTCAGCAGCGCCGTGAGCAGTTGTTTGAGCCAGGCACGGGCGCCGTCGACGTCCTTGTCCAGCAGCAGTTGGGTGGTGACGCCGTCGTAGGCGGCGACCACGGCGTGGGCCGCGCCGTCGACGTCCCCGAGCACGGCGGGCAGCGCGCCGAACCCGCGCGCCCGGCCCAGCCGCCGGGCGATCGCCGCACGCAGCCGCGCCCGGTGCTCCAGCAGTGTCGCGGCGACCCGCTCGTCGCGGGCGGCGTGCACCAGGAAGTCGGTCTTCACCAGGAGCCAGTCCAGGTCGAGGAGCAGCACCTCGGTGACGCGGTCGACGGCGGCGGGCACGTCGAGGTCGGGACCGTCCTGGGCGAGGGCGCCCGCGACCTGCTCCGCGATCAGATCGGCGCGCTGCCGGTAGAGGGCGAAGAACAGCTCGTCGAGGCTGTCGAAGTTCGAGTAGAAGGCGCCCCTGCTGTAGCCGGCGGCGACGCAGACCTCCTCGATCGAGACCCGCCCGAAGCCCTTGGCGGCGAACACGGCGAAGGCGGCGTCGAGCAGGTTGCCCCGGGTGCGGACCCGGCGTCGCGTCACACGCCGTTCCGTTCCTTCCTCCACCGCCACGGCCGCTCCTTCGTTCGATACACGAATGTATCCGATACGGCGATGTATCGACAGTGCCCGACGAACCCGTCGCACAGATGGGAACAGATTTTCGAATAGGGGAGTACGCTGGTCCCATGACCACGCACCTCCAGGGCTCGCTCTTCGACCAGACCGACCGGCTGCGGCTCGCCTCCCTCGGCGGGATCCGCCGGACGCGGCTCGGCCTCGGTGCCTGGATCGACGTCCTGCCCGGGTGGCTCGGCGGCTCGGACGGCCTGTTCGAGCAGTTGGCGGCCGAGGTGCCGTGGCGTGCGGAGCGGCGCACGATGTACGACCAGGTCGTCGACGTGCCCCGGCTGCTGGCGTTCTACGGGGCGGGTGACGTCCTGCCGCACCCCGTACTGGACGAGGCCCGCTCCGCGCTCAGCGCGCACTACGCCCGCGAACTGGGCGAACCTTTCACCACCGCCGGGCTCTGCTACTACCGCGACGGACGCGACAGCGTCGCCTGGCACGGTGACCGGATCGGGCGGGGCGCCCGCGAGGACACGATGGTCGCGATCGTCTCCGTGGGCACACCCCGCGATCTGCTGCTGCGCCCGGTACGGGGCGGCGGGAGCGTGCGGCGCCCGCTGGGGCACGGCGACCTGATCGTGATGGGCGGCTCCTGCCAGCGGACCTGGGAGCACTGCGTACCGAAGACCACGCGCGCCGCGGGACCACGCATCAGCGTCCAGTTCCGCCCGCACGGCGTGCAGTGAGGCGGAGAGGCGGCCGCTTCGGCTGCGCGCAGGGGGCTGCCTCCGGCGGACGGTGCCGGAGGCAGCCCTTCCCGCTGCCCGCCGTGCCGCGCGCCGGCCTGCCGTCCGAACGGCGCTCCTGAGCCCGCACATTGGCCCGGACCCGCCGCTTCCGGCGCGGCCCGGGTCTGCTTTGCTGGTGCCGTCGGGCAGGGACCACATCACCACGCGGGGACAACATGCGGGCAAACGTGCGGCAAGTCGCCGACAGCATCCACCTGGTGCACGGCAGCAACACCAACTGGGTGATCCTCACCGAGGGGAACGAGATCACCCTCATCGACACCGGCTACCCCGGCGACCGCGAGCAACTGCTGGCCTCCCTGGAGGCGGTGGGCGGTGCGCCGGAAGCGGTCGCGGCGGTGCTGATCACGCACGCGCACAACGACCACCTCGGCTCGGCCGAGTTCCTGCGCTGCACCTACGGCACGCCCGTCTACCTCCACCAGGCCGAAGTACCGCACGCGCGGCGGGAGTTCCTGCACCAGGTGACCGTCGGGCAGGTGCTGAGGAACAGCTGGCGGCCCGGTGTGCTGCCCTGGTCGGTGCACGCCCTGCGCTCCGGCGGCACCGCCCATGTCCCGGTCGCCGCGCCGGAGCCCTTCCTCACCACGGGCCCGCTCGACCTGCCGGGCAGGCCCGTGCCGGTGCACACCCCCGGCCACACCGACGGGCACGCGGCCTTCCATCTGCCGGACGCCGGGGTGCTGGTCTCGGGCGACGCCCTGGTCAGCGGCCACCCCACCTCACGGATCGAGGGACCGCAGCTGCTGCCCGACATGTTCCATCACGCACGCGCCCGCGCCGTGGCCTCGCTGGACGTCCTGGCCGCGCTGGACGGTGATCTCCTGCTGCCCGGGCACGGCCCGGCGTACCGCGGTCCGGTCGGTGAGGCGGCACTTCAGGCCAAGGAGCGTGCCCTTTAGGGTGAGGTGACGATCACCGCGAGGGCAAGGACACACGGGCCATGGCACTGCAGATCAGCGCGACGAACCCGGAGCATCCCGCGCTCCTGCTGGCCCTGCCGTGGCAGCTGCCCCTGGAGCAGTGGCCGGAGGAGTACCTGGTCCCGCTCCCGCGCGGCATATCCCGGCACGTGGTGCGCTACGCCCGTGCCGGCGAGGAGGTGATCGCCGTCAAGGAACTCGCCGAACGGCCCGCCCTGCGCGAGTACGAGCTGCTGCGCGACCTGGACCGGCTCGGCATCCCCGCGGTGGACCCGCTCGCCGTGGTCACGGGCCGCACGGACACCGCGGACCGGCCGCTGGAACCGGTGCTGGTCACCCGGCATCTGCGCGGCTCGCAGCCCTACCGCTCGATGTTCGAGACGACGATGCGGCCGGCCACCATGCACCGCCTCATGGACGCGCTGGCCGTGCTGCTCGTGCGACTGCACCTGGCCGGTTTCGCCTGGGGCGACTGCTCCCTGTCCAACACCCTCTTCCGGCGCGACGCGGGTGCCTACGCCGCCTACCTGGTGGATGCCGAGACCGGCGACCTGCACACCCAACTCAGCACCGGGCAGCGGGAGTACGACCTCGACCTGGCCCGGGTGAACATCAGCGGGGAGCTGCTGGACCTGGAGGCGTCCGGCGCCCTGCACCCGTCCGTGGACCCGATCGAGTTCGGCAGGGAGATCTGCGACCGCTACCGCGGCCTGTGGGAGGAGCTGACCCGGACCTCGGTGTACCCGGCGGGCAAGTACCAGTACATCGAACGCCGCATCCGCCGCCTGAACGACCTCGGCTTCGACGTGGCCGAGATGCAGATCGGGCACTCCTCCACCGGCGACACCGTCACCTTCGTGCCCAAGGTCGTCGACGCCGGCCACCACCAGCGCCAGCTCCTGCGGCTGACCGGGCTGGACGCCGAGGAGAACCAGGCCCGGCGGCTGCTCAACGACCTGGAGAGCTGGATGGCCACCCAGGACGACCACGCGCCCGGCGACCCGCCGGCCGCCCGCCCCGAGGTGCTCGCGCACCGGTGGGTCCGGGACGTCTTCCGGCCCACCGTGCGCGCCGTGCCCGTGCAGCTGCGCGGGTCGATGGACCCGGCGGAGATCTACCACGAGCTCCTGGAGCACCGCTGGTACCTCTCCGAGCGCGCCCAGCACGACATCGGGCTGGACACGGCGGTCGAGGACTACATCACCAACATCCTGCCCAAGGTCCGCGAGACGCTGCAGCCCACCTCCGCCGAGTGACTCAGGTGTGCGGGACCACGGCGACCGGGCAGGGAGCGTGGTGCAGCACGCCGTGCGCGACCGATCCGATGCGCGCCCCCACGGCCGTACGGCGGGCACGCCGGCCGACGACCATCAGCTGGGCCCGCGCGGCCACCGACAGCAGCACCTGGCCCGCACTGCCGATCTCCACGTGCTCGACGACGGGCACGTCGGGGAACCGCTCCCGCCACGGCTGCAGCGCGGCGGTGAGCGCCTTCCTCTCGAACGGCTCCAGACCGCCGGCCTCGTCGAGCAGGGCCATCGACCCCGGGCTGTAGGCGAACACGGGCGGCAGCGACCAGGCCCGCACCGCCCGCAGGCCGGCGCCGCGGGCGGCAGCCGTCTCGAACGCGAACCGCAGGGTCTCGGCGCTGTCCTCCGGCTCGCCCTGCTGGCCGACGACGATCTCGCGCCCGCCCGCCTCGCCCGTCGGTTGGTCGCCGGCGCGTACGAGCACCACCGGCCGCGTCGTCCCGGCGATCACCTGCTGGCCCACGGAACCGAGCAGGAAGCCCACGACGGGCCCGTGCCCACGCGAGCCGAGGACCAGCATCTGTGCCTCTTCGGCCGCCGCGACCAGCGCCTCGGCCGCGTCCCCCGGCACGATCTCGGTGACGACGTCGAGGTGCGGATGGCGCGCGGTGACGCCCCGGACCGCCTCGTCGAGCCCGTCGCGCACCCATCCCGCCTGGGTGTCCTGGTCCGCCGCCTCGATCGCCTCGTACGGCTGGAACCGCCAGGCCTGCACCACGCGCAGCGCGCACCCCCGGCGCACCGCCTCCCGGGCGGCCCAGTCCAGGGCGGCGAGGCTCTCCTCGGTTCCGTCGACTCCCGCGGTGATCGGGCGCGTCATGGTGGGTGCCTCCCCGTGTCGTGGTCACGTCGCTCGGGATCAGTCTTCACTACGCTGCCGACATGGCCTTGGAATGGGAACAACTCAACGTGGACGCCGGCGACCCCGTCGCCCTCGGGCGCTGGTGGTCCGAGGCGCTCGGCTGGGTCGTGGTCAACGACGACGCCGAGGAGTTCGAGATCCGGCCCGCGAAGGACCGGCTGCCGGGACTTCTCTTCGCCCCGGTGCCGGAGGGCAAGACGATCAAGAACCGCCTGCATCTGGACCTCCGCCCCGACGACCAGGAGGCGGAGGTCGCCCGGCTCCTCGCGCTCGGCGCCCGGCACGTGGACGTCGGACAGGGCGACGAGGTGACATGGGTGGTGCTCGCGGATCCCGAGGGGAACGAGTTCTGCGTGCTCTCCTCCCGCCGCCCCTGACCCGGCGCCTGCCGCATGGCGGAGCGAAGCGGGACGATCGAACATACGATGGGCGGGAGCCGGCGCGGCGACCGCCTCAGCGAGCGGGCTCGTCGTGCCGTCGGTCCGACCACTCGGGGTGGGAGACGTATGGCACAGACGTCCGACGCAGCGCGGACCGTCATCATGACCGTGGACGACGACCCGGGAGTGTCCCGAGCCGTCGCCCGTGACCTGCGGCGCCGCTACGGCGAGTCGTACCGGATCGTCCGCGCGGAGTCCGGGGAGTCGGCGCTGGAGGCACTGCGGGAGCTGAAGCTGCGCGGTGATCTCGTGGCGGTGATCCTGGCCGACTACCGCATGCCGCAGATGAACGGCATCGAGTTCCTGGAGCAGGCCCTCGACGTCCACCCGGGCGCGCGGCGGGTTCTGCTGACCGCGTACGCGGACACCAGCGCGGCGATCGACGCGATCAACGTCGTCGATCTCGACCACTACCTGCTCAAGCCCTGGGACCCGCCCGAGGAGAAGCTCTACCCGGTCCTGGACGACCTGCTGGAGGCGTGGCGGTGCAGCGACTTCCGGCCGGTGCCCAGCACCAAGGTGGTCGGGCACCGCTGGTCGGCGCGCTCCTCGGACGTGCGCGAGTTCCTGGCCCGCAACCAGGTGCCCTACCGCTGGTACTCCGCCGAGGAGCCCGAGGGGCAGCGGCTGCTGGCCGCGGCCGGGCAGGACGGGCAGCGGCTGCCGCTGGTGATCACGCCGGACGGGTCGCCGCTGGTCGAGCCGGAGGCACCCGAACTCGCCGCGCACGTGGGACTGGCGACGACACCCGCCGCGGACTTCTACGACCTCGTCGTGATCGGCGGCGGTCCGGCCGGGCTCGGCGCCGCGGTGTACGGGGCGTCGGAGGGGCTGCGGACGGTGCTCGTGGAGCGGTCCGCGACCGGCGGCCAGGCGGGCCAGAGCTCGCGGATCGAGAACTACCTCGGCTTCCCGGACGGCGTGTCCGGGGCGCAGCTCACCGACCGGGCCCGCCGCCAGGCGGCGAAGTTCGGCGCCGAGGTCCTCACCGCGCGCGAGGTGACCGGGCTGGAGGTCAACGGAGCGGCCCGGACGGTGCGGTTCTCCGACGGCTCCGCGGTCGCCGCGCACAGCGTGATCCTCGCGACCGGCGTCTCCTACCGGCAGCTGGAGGCACCGGGCTGCAACGACCTGACCGGGTGCGGGGTGTTCTACGGCTCGGCACTCACGGAGGCGTCCTCCTGCCAGGGCCAGGACGTCTACATCGTGGGCGGCGCCAACTCCGCGGGGCAGGCCGCCATGTACCTGTCCCGGGGCGCGAAGTCGGTGACCCTGCTGGTGCGCGCCTCCGACCTGTCCGCGTCGATGTCGTACTACCTGATCCAGCAGATCGCCGAGGCGCCCAACATCTCGGTCCGCACGCGCACCGTCGTCGAGTCCGCGCACGGCTCCGACCATCTGGAGCAGCTCACCCTGCGCGACATGGACACCGGGGCGACCGAACTCGTCGACGCGCAGTGGATGTTCGTGTTCATCGGCGCCGCCCCGCTGACCCACTGGCTGGACGGCACCGTGCGGCGCGACGAGCGCGGATTCATCCTGGCCGGACCCGACCTCACCGCGGACGGGCGGCCGCCCGCGGAATGGGAGCTGGACCGGCCGCCTTATCACCTGGAGACCAACATTCCCGGCGTGTTCGTGGCGGGCGACGCACGCGCCGAGTCCGCCAAGCGCGTCGCGTCCGCCGTCGGAGAGGGAGCCATGGCCGTGATGCTCGTCCACCGGTATCTGGAGCAGTCGTGAGCGGGCAGTTGATGCCCTGCAGCACGCAGGAGATCAGTTCGCTGTTCCTGTTCGAGAAGCTCACGCCCGAGCAGCTCGGACGGCTGTGCAGCGAGGGGCGGGTGGAGCAGTTCGAACCCGGGCCGGTGTACACGGAGGGCGAACCGGCCACCTGCTTCTACGTGATGGTCGAGGGCACGGTGGTGCTCTCCCGCCGGGTCGGCGGTGACGACGTCGAGGTGAACCGTACCTCCCAGCCCGGGGTCTACGCCGGTGCCATGCAGGCCTACATCGGGGACCGGGTCCGGCAGGTCTACAACAACTCGATGCGCGTCACGGAGCCGACGCGGTTCTTCGTGCTGCCCGCGGACACGTTCGCGGGGATCATGCAGGAGTGGTTCCCGATGGCGGTGCATCTGCTGGAGGGGCTGTTCTTCGGTTCGAAGAGCACCCAGCGGGCCATCGGGCAGCGTGAACGGCTGCTGGCGCTCGGCTCGTTGTCCGCCGGCCTCACGCACGAGCTCAACAACCCGGCGGCCGCCGCCGTGCGCGCCACGGCCACGCTGCGCGAGCGGGTCGCGAAGATGCGGCACAAGCTCGGCGTCATCTCCTCCGGCGCGTTCTCCCGCGAGGCCATCACCAAGCTGATCGAGATCCAGGAGCGCACCGCCGAACTCGTCGCCAAGGCGCCGACGTTGAGCCCGCTGGAGGCCTCGGACCGCGAGGACGCGGTCACCGACTGGCTCGAGGACCACGACATCCCCGACGGCTGGCGGCTCGCGCCCACGTTCGTGCAGGCGGGCCTGGACCTCGACTGGCTGGACCAGGTGGCGGCGGACGTCGACCCGGAGATCCTTCCCGGGGCGATCGGCTGGCTCAACTACACGGTCGAGACCGAGCTGCTGATGGACGAGATCGAGGACTCCACCATCCGCATCTCCAACCTGGTCGACGCCGCCAAGCAGTACTCGCAGCTCGACCGCGCCCCCTATCAGAACGCCGACGTCCACGAACTCCTCGACAGCACGCTGCTGATGCTGTCCGGCAAGATCGGCTCGCGCATCCAGGTCGTCAAGGACTACGACCGCACACTGCCGAGGATCCCGGGCTACCCGGCGGAGCTCAACCAGGTGTGGACCAACCTCATCGACAACGCGGTCGCTGCCGTCAACAGCATCGGCGGGGAGGGCACGTTGACGGTGCGCACCGCGCTGGAGCACGACATGCTGCTCGTCGAGTTCCGCGACACCGGACCGGGCGTGCCGAAGGAGATCCGCGGCCGTATCTTCGACCCGTTCTTCACCACCAAGCCGGTGGGCGAGGGCACCGGGCTCGGGCTGGACATCTCCTGGCGGATCGTCGTCAACAAGCACCACGGCACCCTCCAGGTCGAGTCCGAACCGGGCGACACCCGCTTCCAGGTCCTGCTCCCGCTGACCGCCCCGGCCGACGAGACCCCCGAGGAGCCCGCATGACCAGCGCCAACGGAATCGATCCCAGCGTCCCGCCGAGCGGCGCCGGCTGCGTCGAGTGCGACGAGGCCGGCGGCTGGTGGTTCCATCTGCGGCGGTGCGCCCAGTGCGGCCACGTCGGCTGCTGCGACGACTCCCCCGCCAAGCACGCCACCGCGCACTACCACGACACCGGCCACCCCGTGATCCAGAGCTACGAGCCGGGCGAGGGCTGGTTCTGGGACTTCGACCGCTCGCAGCTCTACGAGTCCGGCCCCGGCCTCGCGCCGCCGCAGAGCCATCCGGCGGACCAGCCCGCACCCGGCCCGGCCGGGCGGGTACCGGCGGACTGGACGAGGACGCTGCGGTCCTGAACGGCTGACCGGCAGGGCACGCGTCACCGGGCGGTGCGGGTTCCGCACCGCCCGGTGACGCGTGCCCGCGGTGCTGTCAGTGCTCCGTGGAAGGATGAATGCGTGTCCGAAACCCTCTTCACCAGCCCTCTGGTCGGCCGTCGCGAAGACCTCGCCCGCCTCGCCGACGTCCTGGAGCGTGCCCGCGGCGGCGACGCGGGAGCCGTCCTGGTCGCGGGGGACGCCGGGGTGGGCAAGACACGGCTGCTGGACGAGGTGGCCGTGCGGGCCGCGGGCGCCGGCATGACCGTGCTGACCGGGCACTGCGTCGACCTCGGTGACGTGGGCCTGCCGTATCTGCCGTTCACCGAGATCCTCGGTCTGCTGGCGGGCGACGAGCGGTTCGCCCCGGTCCTGGCCGCCCATCCCGTCGTGGACCGGCTGCTCGGCTCGGGGTCGGACGCGGCGCGCGACCCGGGCGGGCGGCTGCGGCTCTTCGAGGGCATGGCCGGGCTGCTGGCCGACGTGGCCGACGCCGCGCCGCTGCTGCTGGTCCTGGAGGACCTGCACTGGGCCGACCAGTCGTCCCGGGACCTGCTGCGGTTCCTGCTCAGCCGGGGCGTGCTCCAGCGGCCGGCGGGCGGGGCCCCCACGCACCGCCTGGCCGTCCTCGCCTCCTACCGCGCCGATGACCTGCACCGCCGCCATCCGCTGCGCCCGCTGCTGGCCGAGCTGGTGCGGCTGCCCGCCGTGGAGCGGCTCGACCTGCGGCCGCTGCCCGATCCGGAGGTCACCCGGCTGGTGCGGGCCCTCCAGGACCGCCCGCTGCCGGACGTCACGGTCCGGCGCATCGTCGAGCGCGCCGAGGGCAACGCCTTCTACGCGGAGGAGCTGCTCGCCGCGACCGACCCGGCGGCCGGCGGCGTGCCCAGCGGGCTGGCCGACGTGCTCCTGCTCCGCGTGGAGCAGCTCTCCGAGACCGCGCAGCAGGTGCTGCGCACGGCGGCGGTGGCCGGGCGCCGCGTGGAGCACGACCTGCTGCGGGACGCGGTCGGCCTGCCCGAGGACGAGCTGGAGTCGGCACTGCGCGAGGCGATCGGCCGCCAGCTCCTGGTCCCCGGGGGCGGGGACACGTACGCCTTCCGGCACGCGCTGGCCCGCGAGGCGGTGTACGCGGACCTGCTGCCGGGCGAGCGGGCCCGGCTGCACGGCGCGTTCGCCCGGCTGCTCACCGGGCGGGGCCACGCCGCCGAGACCGCGGCCGAGCGCGCCCACCACTACCGCGAGAGCCACGACCTGCCCGAGGCGCTCGCCGCCTCCCTGGAGGCCGCCGACCACGCCCAGCGGGTGGGCGCGCCCGCCGAGGAGCTGCGGCACCTCGAAGCCGCCCTCGACCTGTGGGCGTCGGTGGAGCCGGCGGCGCGCCCCGCGGGCGAGGGCGTCGACCGGGTGACGCTGACGCTGCGCGCGTCGGCGGCGGCCGCCCATGCCGGCGAGTCGCACCGGGCGGTGTCCCTGACCCGCTCGGCGCTCGCGAGCACCGGCCAGGACACCGACTCCGAGCTCGCGGCCCGCGTCCGGTACACACTGGCCGGCAATCTGATGAGCGTCGACAGCCTGACGGCCGCGTTCGCCTACAGCAGCGAGGCGCTCGCCATGATCCCCGCCGAGCCGCCGACCCGGACCTGGGTGTGGGCGGCGGCCACGCACGTCCTCGCGGCGCGCCACATCGGGGAGAACGACACGGCACGCCGGGTCGCCCACCAGGCGCTGCGCGTCGCCGAGCAGTTGCGGGTCACGGACGCACAGGCCGACCTCCTGATCTCCCTGGCCGTCCTGGACAGCGGCGGCCGGCGCGGCGCACGGGGCCAGGAGCGGCTGAAGCAGGCCCGGGAGCTGGCCAGGCAGGCGGCGAACGCACCGGTGGAGATGCGCGCCCTGTTCAACCTCGCCGTCGGCTCCTTCGAGGCCGGCGACCTCGAAGGCTGCCTGCCCTGGGTGACCGAGGGACTGGACCGCGCCCGCCGCGCCGGGCTGCTGTCGTCGCCGTATCCGCTGGAGATGCGCTATCTGCATCTGCTGGTGCTGTACACGCTGGGCCGCTGGGACACCTGCGCGCAGGCCGCCGCGGCCGACGAGGCCGTGCTGCCCGCCGCGGGCGGATACACCGTGGGGCCCGCGCTGTACGTGGCGCTGGCCCGCGGCGACCTGGGCGCCGTCGAGCGGGCCCGGCGTCTGCTGGAGGGCCCCTTCGACTGGATGGCCACGCTGGTCGCGGGGATCGCCCTGACCGAGGCCGCCGTGCTGCGCGGGGAGCCGGAGGCGGCCGTCGAGCGGACGCGTGCCACGATCGGCGCCCTGACCGACGACGCGGGCCACCGTCCCGACCTCACGGTCCGGCTGGCGGCGCTCGCCCTGACGGCGGTCGCCGACGCGGCCGTGGAGCTGCGGGCGGCCGGCGGCGAGGCCCACCGCTGGAAGGACACCGCGGACGAACTCGTCGAGCTGGCCCGGCAGACGGCGCGGCGCGACGACGACGGCACCCCGCAGGGTCCCGAGGGACTTGCCTGGCTGGCGCGGGCCGAGGCGGAGTGGCTGCGCGCGGTGTCCGGGCCGGACGCGGCGGCCTGGGAGAAGGCGGTGGCCGCGTTCGGCTACGGCGATGTCTACGAGCACGTGCGCAGCCAGGTCCGGTTCGCGGAGGCGTTGCTGGTGGCCGAGCGGCGCGAGGAGGCGGCCGTCCAGGCGCGCGAGGCGCGGGCGGTGGCCGAGCGGCTCGGCGCGGCTCCCCTGCTGGAGCGGATCGACGGCCTGATACGCCGCGGCCGCCTCGCCGACGCCCCGGCGGACCGGGAGCGCCCCTCGCCGCTGACCGCCCGCGAGCAGGACGTGCTGCGGCTGCTCGCGCGTGGCCGCAGCAACCGCCAGATCGGCGAGGAGCTGTTCATCTCGGGCAAGACGGCCAGCGTCCACGTCTCCAACATCCTGGCCAAGCTGGGCGCCGCCAGCCGCACGGAGGCGGTCGCGATCGCCTACCGGCAGGGGCTGATCGCCCCCGAGCCGACGGCGTCGGGCTGATCTCAGCGGCCGGCGCAGTCGAGACTCTTCAGGTCGACGGCGTCGGCCATGGCCTGCATGCCCTTGTCGGCGGGGTGCAGATGGTCGCCGCTGTCCAGGGCCGGCAGCATGCGCTCGGGGTCGTAGGGGCTGCGCAGGATGTGGTCGAAGTCGGCGACGGCGTCGAAGTCGCCGCTGGTGCGGATGAATCGGTTCACGCCCTGGCGTACCTTCTCGCCGTCCGTGTCCCATTCCGACCAGCCCTTGTACGGGCCGACGGTGGCGGCGACGACGCACTTGCCCGCCGCGTGGACCCGCGCGGCGATCTGCCGGTAGCCGGCGATCAGGTCCTGCGCGGTGACCCCGGTGTGGGCCTTGATGTCGTTGACCCCCTCGAAAAGAAGGACGGTCCGCACGCCCGGCTGGGAGAGCACGTCCCGCTGGAGGCGCTTCAGCGCGCCGGGGCCGCCGCCGTCCGCCAGGACCTTGTTGCCGGAGATCCCCTCGTTCGCCACGCCCTGCACGTCGCTGCCGGCCGCGTGCAGGCGGCGGGCGAGGTAGTCGGGCCAGCGGCGGTCGAGGTCGCTGGAGGACGCCCAGCCGTCGGTGATGGAGTCTCCGAGGGCGGCGACGGCTCCGCCGCCCGCGGGCGTGCGCACGGAGACGGAGTCCAGGTAGAACCAGGAGCCGAGCACCTGTGTCCAGGGGCCGGCGCCCTCCTCGGCGGTGTGGTCGCCCTGGGCGGCGTAGGACGTCTGCAGGGCCATCCAGTGTCCGGTCGCGGAACCTGCGGCGTCCGGTGAGTGGATGCTGACGACGAGGTCGGTCGCGGCCGGGAGCCGGCCGGGCAGGGGGTCGCTCAGGGTGGCTCCGCCCGCGGGGACGGTGACGGAGCGGGCGCCGGCGAAGGTCAGGGGGCGGTTGCTGCCGTGGACCAGTTCGGCGCCCTGCTTCCGGACGCCCGCGTAGACGCTGTCGAAGGTCACCGGCCGGTCCCCGAAGGCGTTGGAGAGCCGGATGCGCAGGTCCCTGCCCGCCGCGCTGGTGCGGACGACGAGACGGTAGGCGCGGTCGGCGACCGCCTCGCCCATGCGGTCGGCGCTCGCGGCCCAGGTGACGACGTCACGCCGGTCCACGGGCGCGCCCGTGACCACGAACCTGGGCTGCTCGGCGGACGCGTGCACCGGGGTGGCCTGGACCGCGCCGGCCAGCAGCAGGAGGGCGCCGAGGCGGCCCGCACGGGCGATGCGGGCCGTCACCGGGCGAAGTCCCGCAGGGTGACGCAGCCGCCCGGTTCCAGGGTGACGGACCTGGTGGTGCCGCCGTGGGCCACGGTGGTGGTGCGGCCGCCCACGCTGCGCACCCGCGCCTCGGTCGGCTTCCCGTCCCGCCAGCTCAGGTCGACGACGAAGCCGCCGCGGGCACCGACGCCCCGCACCGAGCCCGCGGCCGCCCAGGCCGCGGGCAGCGCCGGCAGGAGTTCGAGGTGGCCCGGGCGGGAGTACAGCAGCATCTCGGTCACGGCCGCCGGGGTGCCGAAGTTGGCGTCGATCTGGAAGACACCGTCGCCCGGTCCCAGTTCGTAGATGTCGAACAGGTTGGAAGCGGTGCCGTTGCTCCCGCCGGAGGAGGGGCGCAGGTTGTTCACGATGAGCTGGTACGCCTTGTCGGCGTCCTTCAGCCGGGCCCAGCACAGGCTGCGCCAGGCGTTGGCCCAGCCGAAGCTGTTCATGCCGCGCGCGGTGAGCAGGGCGGTGGCGCCGGCCACGATGTCGTCCGGGGTGGAGCCGTCGGGGCGGATCCGGTCGCCGGGGAAGAGCCCTACCAGGGGCGAGAGGTGACGGTGGGTGGTCTCACCGAGGTTGTCGGGGCTCATCCACTCCTCCAGCCAGCCGGTCCTGGGGCTCACCTGCGGCAGGTACAGCCGCTTGCGGAGGCCGGAAACCGTCGCCGCGTACCCAGTGTCACATTTCAGCTCCGCCGCCGCAGTGCAGAAGTGCCCGAACAGCGCCCACACGAGTTCCTGGGCGTAGGCGATGCCCTTGGCGTCGAGCGGGCCCTGGTCCGGCGACCAGTCGCTGTCGGCGATCAGGACCTCGCGCGGGCTGCCCGGCGGGGTGGTGGTGAGCAGCCGCGCCTCCCAGAACTCGCAGGCGCCCTTGAGGAGGGGGTAGATCCGCTTCAGGTGGGCCCGTGACCGCGTGTACTCGTAGTGCTCCCACAAGGTGTTGCACAGCCAGGCGTTGCCCGCGGGGTGCCACCACCAGCCGCCTCCGCCGAAGGGGTTGGTGGAGATGGCGAGGGTCCAGCCGGCGGTGTGGCCGCTGGCGTTGCGGTAGCGGTTGCGGGGGTCGCCGAACAGACGGCGGGTCAGGTCGGTCCAGGACGGAAGCTGGGCGACGCAGTAGTCGGTGAGCGCGTCGAAGCAGGAGGACAGGCCCGCCCGGTCGGCCATCCAGTAGTTCATCTGGAGGTTGATGTCGGTGTGGTAGTCGCCCATCCAGGCCGGGTCGTTGCCGTCGAGCCAGAGTCCCTGGAGGCCGAGCGGCAGGCTGCCGCGCGAGCCGGAGATCATCAGGTAGCGGCCGAACTGCACGTAGGCGGCCTCGAGTTCGGGGTCGGGCTCGCCGGTCTCCGTGCGGGCCTTGATGCGCTCCCAGGTGTCCAGAGCGCGCTGCCCGGCCGACGACGTGCCGAGCGCGATGTCGAACTGGCCGAACAGGGCGCGGTGATCGGCGACATGTGTGCGCAGCAGGGTGTCCGCCGAGTGGGCGGCGGCGTCGCGGACCTTCGTGCGGGCCAGCCGCCGGGGGTCGAGGGAGGGGTCGCGGAAGCCCTGGGCGGCGTCCGGCGCGTAGTCGGTGCCGCCGCCGACCACCACGGTGAGGTCTCTGCAGCCGGTGAAGCTGATCTGCGAGCCGGCCACCGTGACGCGGCCGCCGGTGCCGTGCGCGGTGACGGCGGCGCCGTACCTCAGGCCGTTGGGCAGCGCGGCACCGAAGGCGGTCGAGGCGCCCTCGCCGTGCGTGCCCTCCAGGGTGACGGTGCCGGTGTAGTGGCCGCCGCCGCTCTGTGTGAAGTGCAGGACGATCACGTCGTCGGGGCGGCTGGCGAAGATCCGCCGCTCGTAGGTCACGCGCGAGCGGACGTACGACGTGCTCACCACGCCCCGCGCGAGATCGAGCGTACGGCGGTAGCCGGAGACGGCCGCGAGGTCGTGGTCGGGAAGGTCGACGGTCAGCCGTCCGAGCAGGGTGAACGAGCCGAAGTCGTCGCGCCCGTAGGGGAACTGGCCGTCCGCGTCGAGCGTGTCGTTGCGGCCGCCGGTCCACAGGGTGGCGTCGGTGACGAGGAGCCGCTCGCGGCCCGGGTCGTTGCTCGCGAGGGCACCGAGGCGGCCGTTGCCGACCGGCAGTCCCTGTTCGATCATGGATTTGTCGTCGGCGGGCGCCTGCCACCGCAGCGTGTCGCGTGAACTGCGGTGGTACGTGGGCGAGTCGTCCGGGCGCTCCGGCGCGGCGTGGGCCGTGAAGGCGGGCAGGCCGGCGAGGGCGAGCAGGTCGCGTCTGGGCAGCGGGCGGGACGGACCGGTGTTCATGGCGGCTCCTACGAAGGGGGGTCAGGAGGACGTGGGTACGTCGATCCGGTCGATGTCCGGTGCGTAGCCGTCGCCGCTGTCGAAGGTGATCGTGTGGGAGCCGGCCATGAGGGTCGGCGGGATGCTCACCGTCTCGACCGTCCCCCAGTCGCCGGTCGAGGGGAACGTGTGGCTCACCGCGCCGCCGTCGGTGGAGACGGCCACGGAACGGGCGTCACCGCTGACGTAGGCGATCTTCACCCGGTAGGTGCCCGACGCGGGGACGGTGATGCCAGGGCCTCGACGCGCCCTCCTGCGGCACCAAGGCCGTCGTGCCGCAGGAGTCGGCCGCCGCTCGGTCAGTGGTGCGCGGCCGGGGTGTTGGCCGCGGTCACGTCGACCGCGGACCAGGACCTGTCGACCGTCCTGTACTCGGTGCTGTTCTGCCCGTAGAGGTCCTTGGCCGCCTTCAGCGTCGCGACGCGCGCGCCGTGGAAGTCGGTCGTGGAGACCATGTAGCGGGTCAGGGCGCGGTAGAAGATGGCGGTGGCCTTGGTGCGGCCGATGCCCTTCACCGTCGAGCCGTCGAACGTCGGCGAGTCGTACGCGACCCCGCCGATCGTCTTGCGGCCGCTGCCCTCGGCGAGCAGGTAGTACGCGTGCGAGGAGACACCGGAGCCGGCGTGCACCTCGGCGTCGTAGACCTGGGGCGACCAGTAGTCGATCGTGCCCTCGAGCTTGTCCAGCGAGGGGTGGTCGAGACGGCGCAGGAACTTCTGCTTGAGGCCGAGCTTCTCGCCGATGAGGTAGTCCGGCCTGTCCTTCGCGTTGTTGGTGAAGAACTCGACGTCGGAGCCGAAGATGTCCGCCAGCGACTCGTTGAGGGCGCCCGGTTCGCCGTACTGGTTGCCCTCCGAGTCCACGCGCGTGGGCTCCAGCTTGGCGGTGGCGTCCACCACACCGTGGGTCAGTTCGTGGCCGGTGACGTCGAGGACGACGAGCGGCTTCTTGAACATGTCCCCGTCACCGTCGCCGTAGAGCATGCAGCCGCAGGTGGAGTCCCAGAACGCGTTGGCCACCTTCTTGCCGAAGTGGACCATGGCGTGGGCGCCCTTGCCGTTGTTCCGGATGCCCTTGCGCCCGAAGGTCTTCTTGTAGAAGTCGAGGGTCTTGGTGATGCCGTACTGGGCGTCGGCGGCGGCGCTGTTCCGGCTGGTGGTGGCGCCGTTGCCGAAGACGTCGTTGCGGGTGGTGATCTTCTTGCCCCGGCCGAAGTTCTCCAGCTCCCGCCCCTTGGCGTCCCGGGTCTCGGTGCCCCAGTGGGTGGGGTCCTTGAGGAGGTAACTGGTGCGCGCCGTGCGGGTGGTGGTCAGCGGGATCCGGCCGACGAAGAGGGACTTGCCGGTGCCGTGGGC
The DNA here is from genome assembly GCF_044767585.1 of Streptomyces sp. NPDC101225. Lineage (NCBI taxonomy): Bacteria > Bacillati > Actinomycetota > Actinomycetes > Kitasatosporales > Streptomycetaceae > Streptomyces > Streptomyces sp. NPDC101225. The sequence continues at coordinate 541,595 of NZ_JBIWOE010000001.1, read as the reverse complement.
CGTCGACGGGCGGCGGGCTGCGGCGGACACCGACGACGAGGCGGCTCCCACGGCATGCGCGCCGGCGCCGATGGCGGGGCCGGGCTTCTCCCCGGCCCGACGCAGCGTGTCGAGCAGGCCGGGCGAGACGAAGGCGTCGCTGTCCGGTGTGCTGCTGCGCACCTTGCCGGTGACGGCGTCGACGACGACCGTGCTGGAGCCGCCGCCCCCGGCGGTGCCGCTGCCGCTCACGTGCACCTGGTAGGCGAGGGCGGCCCCGCCGTTCCGTGCGTCCACGACGAGTTCGGCGACGCCGGCGTCCCCCTTGGCGGCCGTGGCCGCCTTCTGCCGGGCCTGTCCGGCCGACAGCCTGGCGGAGGTGGCGGCGGGCCGCACGGTGTGGCCGGCGGCGCGGGTGACGCCCGCGTACGCCAGCCTTCCGGTCAGGTGGACGACGAGGTCGCCCCCGAGGACCGGCATGCCCTGGTGGGTGCGGGTGAACCGGACGTGCCGGGCGCCCTCCGGGTCGATCATGACGTCCTCGGCCCGCAGTGCGTCGCCCGGGGCGACACCGGTGGCCGAGGCGTGGGCGACGGCGGCGGCCTTCGCGGCGGACACCACGGACGCGGTCGAGGCGTCGGCGGTGGCGGCATGTCCCGCCCCCGTGGCGGGGCTCGCGAAGGCGGTGCCCGCGAGGCTCGTGGCGGCCGTCGTCACGGCGACGGCGACCGCCACGTTGCGTATGTGGGGTCTACGCACGGATGAGGGTCCTTCCTTGCAGGGCGGCCGGGTCCACCAACCGCCCCGACGCACGGCGCCGTTGGACGCCATGGGGGCTGGTCGGGCCCCGGTCGGAACCCTTTCGGACGCATCATGTCCATGTAAAGACTAAAAAGCCAGATTCCGTGCGATACATGGCAATACTTCGCATATTCATGCCGCTCGGTGATCAGTGAGTGACCAACCGTGCGTCGACTGTGGAGATGTGACGGGACGGAAGAAAGTTGCCTCGTGTGAATGTGACCCATCTCGCATCCAAGAGCGCGCTCGTCGGAACGGCCGTGCTCTGTCTCCTGGCCGCCCCCGCGCACGCCGCGCCGGCCGGGGCGCTGCCGAAGCCCGACCCCGACGGCCTCGAAGACGTGCTGCGTACCGCGCTCGAGCAGGGCGCACCCGGCGCGATGGCCCGGATCGACGACCACGGCTCGGTCACCCGGGCCGCCGTGGGCGTCGCCGACCGCGGGAGCGGACGGACCATCAGCAACGCCGACCGGTTCCGCATCGGCAGCGTCACCAAGACCTTCTCCGCGGTCGTGCTGATGCAGCTGGCCGACGAGGGCAGGCTGCGGCTCGACGCCTCGGTCGACCACTATCTGCCGGGCCTGCTGCCCGACCGCACGATCACCGTGCGCCAGGTGCTGGGCCACCGCAGCGGCCTGTACGACTACACCAACGACATGTTCGCGAACGCGGTCCCCGGGTTCGAGGCGGTCCGCTCCAGGGTCTTCACCTACCGCGGGCTGGTGGAGCGTTCGCTGCGGCACCGGCGCACCAATGCCCCGGGCACGGCGTACGCGTACTCCAACACCAACTTCGTCGTCGCCGGGATGCTCATCGAGAAGCTGACCGGTCACTCCGTGAGGACGGAGTACCGGACCCGCATCATCAAGCCGCTGAAGCTGCGCGACACCTTCTACGTCCACCCGGACAAGAAGATCCCCGGCCGCCACGCCGACGGTTATCTCACTCCGGACAAGGCGGGCGCCGCCCTCGTCGACGCGACCGACCAGACGATGTCATGGGCGCAGAGCGCGGGCGCGGTCATCTCCAGCACACGGGACCTCAACACCTTCCTCTCCGCCCTGCTCGGCGGCCGGCTGATGTCGCCCGCGCAGCTCGGGCGGATGGAACGCATGATGCCCGTCAACAGCACCCAGTCCTACGGGCTCGGACTGCGCAGCCGCCATCTGTCCTGCGGCGTCTCGGTCTACGGGCACACCGGCGCCGTCCAGGGCTACTACACGTACGCGTTCGCCACGAAGGACGGCAGACGCAGCCTGACGGCGCTGGCCAACGTGTCCAACAACGGCCGGGTGCTCCGCACGATGCTGGGCACGCTGGAGTCGGCGTTCTGCGGCAGGAAGACGAAGGAGGTGCGGCCCACGGCGGTACCGGGCACACGCCGGTAGCCGTCGCTCCGGCATCCCCCGCACCCGCCCCGCACCGGCGGGCCGGGTTCCCGGCCGTCCCCGCCCGCCGGGAACCGCGCCACCCTGGCAGACGTTGTCCGGACGAGCCCTCCGAGGCGACCGGACGACGACACCAGGGCGGTGCGATGAGCGAGTTGGTCCCCGGGGGCAACATGCCCCTCCCGGGCGGTGCCGTGACCGTCCGGGTGCCCGGCCCCTTCGACGTGTCCGCGCTCATCACGGACGACGGCGGCACGGTCGGGAGCGACGCCGACTTCGTGTTCTACAACCAGCCGTCGGCCCCGGGCGCCCGGCTGGACGGCGACACGCTCACCGTCGACCCGCGAAGGCTCCGGCCCGGAGCCACCAGGGTCACGGTCGTGGTCAGCCCGGCCGACCCCGCCACCTCCCTGGACCGGCTTCCCTCCCCCACCCTTCAGGTCTCGGCCGCGGGCGGCCGAGACCTGGCCCGGTTCGCCCCGCCGCGCCCGCAGCAGGAGACGGTGCTGCTGCTCGTGGAGATCTACCGGCGCGGCGGCGCCTGGAAGCTGCGGGCGCTCGGGCAGGGGTACGCCGACGGACTCGCCGGTCTGGCCAGGGACTTCGGGGTGGACGTCGTCGACGACGCGGCCGTGGCGGCGCCGCACGCGCACCTGCCCGGTGCGCAGCCGGCCCGCGCGCCCGCCTCGCCCGCTCCCCCGGCGCCCACGGGCCGGCCCGTCGTCGTCCCGACGCCGACGCTCGTCGACCTCCACCCCTCCGGGCCGGCACCGGCCGCCGACCCCGACGGCTTCCTCACTCTCGTCAACTCCGTGCGTGCCGGGGCCGGTGTGCCGCCGGTGTTCCTCGACACACGTCTGGTGTCCGCGGCCCGTGCGCACGCCTCGGCCATGGCCGCCGCGGGACGGCTCGGGGTGGAGGGCGCGGACGGCGTCTCCGTCTACCAGCGCCTGACGGCCACCGGATACGCGTATCTCACCGTCGGCGAGCACCTGGTCTCCGGACCGCGCACGCCCGCCGACTTCATCGACTACTGCCTGGGCGACGAGCAGGCGAGCCGTACGCTCTGCGACCCGGCCTACACGCACGCGGGTCTGGCACACGTGGGTGACGGCCGCCGCGGCGACCTGTACTGGACCGCGCTGTGGGCCAGGCCGTTCACACCGGGCGACCTGGCCCGGACGGCGGCCGAGGTCGTCGACCTCACCAACCGGGAGCGCGCCAGGGCAGGTCTGCCCCCGCTGACCGCCGACGCCGTGCTCACCACCGCTGCCCAGGCGCACAGCGCCGACATGGTGGCGCGCGCCTTCTACGCACACACCTCGCCGGACGGCAGCGAGCCCTGGGACCGGGCCGCGGCCGCGGGCGCCCGCCGGCGCTCGATCGGCGAGAACATCGCCTGCGGCCAGCGCTCGCCCGCCGAGGTCGTCGAGGGCTGGATGAACAGTCCCGGTCACCGGGCCAACATCCTCAAGCCCGACTTCACCCACATAGGGATCGGTCTCGCGGGCGGCGGCGCGGCGGGCACGTACTGGACCCAGCTGTTCGGCGCCTGACCGCCCGCTGCCGCGCGGCGTTCCGTCCGGCCCGCGATCTTGGCGGAACGCAATCTTCCGGGACAGGATGCCCGCATGAAGGGTTCCCTCTTTTCCAGCGACCACATGGTCCAGCCGGCCACCGAGGCGGGCATGGCCGTCGAGAACGCCAAATGCATCAAGTACGCGGTGAACGGCGAGATGCTCGCCCGCCAGGGCGCGATGGTCGCCTACCGCGGCAACCTCCAGTTCGAGCGCAAGGGTCAGGGCGTGGGCGGCATGCTCAAGCGCGCGATGACCGGCGAGGGACTGCCGCTGATGGCGGTGCGCGGTACGGGCGAGGCCTGGTTCGCGCACGAGGCGCAAAATTGTTTCATCGTCGAGGTCGATCCCGGTGACGAGTTCACCGTCAACGGCCGCAACGTCCTGTGTTTCGACGCCTCGTTGTCGTACCGGATCTCGACGGTGAAGGGCGCGGGCATCGCCGGTGGCGGCCTGTTCAACAGCGTCTTCACCGGACACGGCAGGCTGGGCCTGGCGTGCGAGGGCAACCCGCTGGTCATCCCCGTCTCGGCGCAGTACCCGGTGTACGTCGACACGGACGCGGTGGTGGGCTGGACCGCCGGTCTGCACACCTCCCTGCACCGTTCGCAGTCCATCGGCTCGATGCTGCGCGGCGGCTCCGGCGAGGCCGTGCAGCTGATGCTCCAGGGCGAGGGCTACGTCGTCGTACGCCCGAGCGAGGCGACGCCGCAGCGGGTCCAGCAGCACTGACGGCCGGGAGGTGATCTGCGCCTCAGGAGCAACCTCTCCGGCGGCCGCGACGTCTTGATCCGCAACAGGTGATGCCCTGGCCCTCCGGGCCGGGGCCCATTTTCGACGCACTATACACTCTATGTATACACAGAACGTATAATGTTCACGTATACATCGCGTGTATACATGGCGTGCATACGGACCGAAAGGGACCCATGTACGGCAAGGCATTCGCCCCGGAGTACCAGGGCGCGCTCACCACACTCTCCGTGAATTCCTCGCTGACGGACGTACTGGCCGCCGGCACGCGGGAGTTGAGAGCGGCGGAGCGGTCCGGGCAGCACGGGGAGGCGGCCCGTTCCGGGCTCGCGGTCGCCGAGGCGCACCGCAGGCTGGGACAGGTCGGGGAGGCCGAGCGGGCATGGAAGGCGAGCTACCGCGCGGCCCGGGCGGCCGGGGACACGGCGGCGATGGCGTGGGCGCTGTGGAGCGGCGGCACCCTGGCCCGGCAGCGGGGCGCCTTCCCGCTGGCCTGGCGGCTGCTGGGGCTCGCGGCCGACCTCGGCGAGCGGGGCGGCGACGTCGTCGTGCGCGGCTACGCACTCGCGGGACTCGCCGAGACCGGCCGGATCCAGGGCGACTACGAGGCCGTCCGCAGGCTGCACGAGCAGCTGCTGGCCGAGGCGCGGCGGCGCGGCGAGGCGCGGCACACGGTGTGGGCGCTGGAGGGCATCGCGCAGATCCATCGCAACACCGGCGCGTACGACACGGCGTTCGCCCTGTTCGAGGAGGCGGCCGGGATAGCCGCGCGGGCCGAGGACCGGCGGGGCCGTGCCTGGGCGCTGCGCGGCCTCGCCGACATCGTGTCCGTGCGCGACGGGGACGTCGAGCGGGCACTCGCGCTGCTGTCCGAGGCGGAGACGAGCTGCCGGGCGATGAAGCTGTCCAGCGCGCTGGCCTACAACCACAAGATGCGCGGCAACGTCCTGTACCGGGCGGGGCGTTACGCCGAAGCCCGCGGCCTGTACGAGCGGGCGCTCGCGGAGTTCCGGGCGATGAGCGAGCCGCGCGGGGAGGCGCTGGCCCGGCTCGGGCTGGCCAAGTCGCTGGCCCGGCTGGGCCGCGACCGCGCCGAGACCGCGGCCGAGTTCGCCGTGCTGGCCGACGAGTTGGAGCGGATCGGGCTGCGGCACGCCCGGGAGATGGTGGCCCGTGCCCAGGAGGAGTTCGGCCTGGTCGCGGAGGTGGCACGGTGACGGCGCAGCCCTCGGCGCTGCGGGCGCCGGTCGACGCCGCGCACGTCCTCGGCCGGTGCCGCGCGTTGGTGCGTCCCGCGCTGACGGAGGCCGTCGGGCGGATGCATCCGTGGGTGGGCGAGATGGCCGCCTACTCGTTCGGCTGGTGCGAGGTGGGCGGTACGCCGTCCGTCGCGCCGGGCGGCAAGGGCGTACGGCAGGCGCTGGCCGTGCTCGGGGCGGAGGCGGCGGGCGCCCCCGGACGGGCCGGGGTGCCCGCGGCGGTGGCGGTGGAACTGGTGCACGCCTTCTCGCTCCTGCACGACGACATCATGGACGGGGACGCGGCACGGCGCCGCCGCCCCACCGTCTGGAAGGCCTACGGCACCGGGCCCGCGGTCCTCGCGGGCGACGCGCTGTTCGCCCTCGCCGTCGAGACCCTCGCCGCCCGGCCCGGCGGCCCGCGGGCCGTGCGGGTGCTGTCGGCGGCGCTGGGCGACCTGGTGCGCGGCCAGGCCGACGACCTGCTGTTCGCCGCTCGCCCGTGGACCGGACCGCGGCGGGTGCGGCCGGCGGAGTACCGGACGATGGCCGAGCACAAGACGGGCGCGCTGCTCGGCTCCGCCGCCGCGCTCGGCGCCCTCCTCGGCGGCGCGGCTCCCCCGGTCGTCGACGCCCTCGACCGTGCCGGGCGCCACCTCGGGATCGCCTTCCAGATCGTCGACGACGTCCTGGGCATCTGGGGCGACCCCGCGGTGACCGGCAAGCCCGTCCACGGCGATCTGCGCGAGCGGAAGAAGACGTACCCGGTGCTGGCCGCGCTCGACTCCGGCGGTCGCGCCGTGCGGCGGCTGGCCACGCTCCTGGAGACGGGCGAGGACCCCGAGGAGGCGGCCACGCTGATCGAGACCGCCGGCGGCCGGTCGGCGGCGACCGCCGAGGCACGCCGCCATCTCGGCGCCGTCGACACGGTTCTCGCCGACGCCGTCCTGGAGACGGGAGCGGCGGACGAGCTGCGGACACTGCTGGAGTACCTGGTGCGACGGGACGTGTGAAGCGGCGGGAGTGCGGTCCGGACCCGGTGGGCGCAGGCTCCGGACCGCACTCCCCGTCCCACCGCCCGAAACAGTTTGACCTGGGCCCTCTCCCGCGTAAGGGTGCGAAGCGGTGCGGACCGTCACCCGCGCCGAAAGGGTGAGTGTCTTGATCGGGATCTCTGAGGTCGAAGCCGCGTCCGAGCTCATCACCGGGCATGTCCTGCGGACGCCGACGCTGCCGAGCCCCGGCCTGACCACACTGCTCGGCGCCCCCGTCACCGTGAAGCTCGAACTCCTCCAGCGCACCGGCTCCTTCAAGGCGCGCGGTGCCACGGCGAAGCTGCTCTCGCTCACCGACGCCGAGCGGGCCGCCGGCGTCGTGGCGGTCAGCGGCGGCAACCACGGGATCGCCCTCGCGGTCATGGCCGCCGCCCTCCATGTGAAGGCCACGGTGGTCATGCCGCGCTCGGCGCCCGCGCGCGCCGTGGAGATCGCGGAGGCCGCCGGTGCGTCGGTGCGGGTGACGGACGACATGGCGGGGGCGTTCGCCCTCACGGCGCGGCTCCAGGACGAGGGGCTGACGCTGGTCCACCCCTTCGACGATCCGCTGGTGATCGCCGCGCAGGGCACCGTCGGGCTGGAGTTCGCCGCGGACGCGGGCGAACTCACCGACGTCCTCGTCAGCATCGGCGGCGGGGGCCTCGTCGCCGGCGCCGCGGCCGCGCTGCGGGCGCTGCGGCCGCAGGTGCGGATCTGGGGCGTGGAGACCGAGGGAGCCGAGGCCATGTCGCAGGCGCTGGCCGCGGGTGGCCCGGTGCAGGTCGGCCTGTCGTCCCTGGTGTCCACGCTCTGCGCGCCCGCCGCGTCACAGCTGACGTACGACCATGTGTCCGCACTGGTGCACGAGGTGCTCGTGGTGCCGGACCGGGCGGCGGTGCAGGGCACGCTCGACCTGGCCGACCACGCCAAGGTCTGGGCGGAGCCCGCGGCGGGCTGTCTGCTGCCCGCGGCCCGGCGGGTCCTGGAGCGGGTCGGCGGCGACGCGCGGCTCGGGCTGGTCGTGTGCGGGGGCAACGCGACCACCGGTGACGTCATGGGCTGGGCGGAGCGCTTCGGGTTGCGCTGATTCCGTACAGCCGTCCGGGAATTGTCTTATTTGAATTCCGGTCAGCAAAAGGCGACTTCACCGAATTGCCCCGACGACGCAGGAACAATTGGGCGCGGGCGCCATTGATTTGCGGGTCCTTTGAACGCATCCCGTCGTACTTTCCGTACCTCTGTGAAAGGCGGGACGCGGGGTTTCGACGAGGGATGACCATGGTCAAGGCGCATGTCTTCACGCACGAGTTGGTCGCCGGAAGATACCGGCTCGTCGACGTCGTCCACCAGGAGACCAACCGCATCTGCTGGCTCGGCAAGGACGTCGGCACCCAACGCCCCTGTCTCCTCACCCGGATCGCCCTGCCGTACGACGCGGACGGTGAGACCGCGCCGCGCGCCGCCGCCCGCGTCATCCGCATGTCCGAGACCCTGGGGCTGATGTGCCCCGACGCGGTCGCGACGGTCGCGGACGCCGTGGAGCAGGACGGTGCCCTGTGGATCGTCACCGAGTGGATCGACGGTACACCGATCGGTGAACTCGTCGCCCAGCGCGGCACGTTCAACTATGTGCGGGCGGCACGGATCGGCCTGGGGCTGCTCGACGTGCTGGAGGCGGCGCACAGCGAGGGCATCACCCACGGCGAGCTCAGCCCGGGCAATGTCTTCGTGCGGGACCGGGGCTCGGTCGTGGTCACCGGCTTCGGGCTGGCCGGCGCGACCCTGGCACCGCGGCTGACCGCACCGTCGTTCGCCTCCCCCGAACAGGCCCGCGACGAGCGCATCGGGCCCGCCGCTGACCTGTGGGCACTCGGCGCGATCCTCTACACGATGCTCGAGGGCCGCCCGCCCTTCAGGGACCGGGACCGGCCCGAGGCCACCCTGAAGGGCGTGGACCGGCTGCCGCTGCGCACACCGGTGCGGGCGGGCCCGCTCACCCAGACCGTGCAGGGACTGCTGCGCAAGAACTCCCGGGAGCGGCTGACCCGCCAGGTGGTCCGCGAGGCCCTCACCCGTGCCGTCACCGAGGACCCCGACGCGACGGTGGGCACCGTGCCCCGGCCGCGGCTGCGGGGCGTCTCCACGGCCGCCTGGCACTCCGCCCCTGCCTGGACCCGGCGCACCATGGCCGCCGGCACGGCTCTGGCCGTCGTCACCGTGGTGGTCGCCGCGCTCGCCGCCACCGGCCTGCTGCCCGGCACCGGCACCTCCGGGAGCGACGACGCGTCCTCCCGGCCGACGGTGTCCGCCACGCCGCCGAGCAGCCGGACCGACGGCCGCGGCGCGACCGCGTCCCCCTCGCCGACGCCCACCGCGTCCCCGCCGCCCTCCGCCTCAAGTACCCTGCTGCCGCAGGGTTTCCGGCGCTACACGGCGCCCGAGGGCTTCTCGGTGGCCCTGCCGAAGGGCTGGGGCCGGGTGGACACGCGGCGCGCCGGCGAGACGTCCTACCGCGTGACCTTCGGGGCGGACGGCGATCCCCGCGCGCTCGCCGTCACCTACAGCACCATCGCGGGTCCCGACCCCGTCGCCGTCTGGCGCGACGACGTGCAGCCCGTGCTGGAGAAGCAGGACGGCTTCCGGCGGATCGGCACGATCCGGGCGACGACGTACCAGGGCGACAAGGCCGCCGACATGCAGTGGCTCACCGAGGCCGGGGGGACCAGGATGCGCACCTTCGGGCGGGGCTTCCTGCTGGGTGGCGGCCGGAGCTTCTCGCTGCGCTGGGCGACTCCGGCCGCCGACTGGAACGACTCCGCGAACCGGCAGGCCCTGCAGACCGTCCTGCGCACCTTCCGCACCCCCTCAGGCTGAGGGGCGGGGCGCGCGCATCGCGCGCAGCGCGGGGCCGTGCAGCGGAGCGGTGGGCCACCGCGCGGTGAACGTCCCGTCCGCCAGCGAGCAGGTCACCCGCAGGCGGTGCGGTGTCTCCAGGAACCGGATGTCCACGGCGAGGGTGCCGGCGTCCGCCCAGCCGCCGCTCACCGCGACGGGCAGCGGCTCGTCGCCGACGGTCCAGCCCGCTCGCCCGAGGGGCACGTCGAGGTGGTGCCCGTCCTCGGTGAGCCTGAGCGTCCAGCCGTCGGCGCCGGACGTCACCCGGACCCCGGTCAGCTTGGGCTGAGCCGCGCAGACACCGCCGTCCGGGGTGAACTCGGCCGCGGACCAGTCGCGCGCCCGCTGCGGCGGCGCGGGCTCGCCCGGTGACGGGGGCAGGGTGAGGCCCGCCGTCCGCTCCCGCAGCGCCCGGTCCGCGTCCTGGCGGTCCGTCAGCGGCTCGGGGCCGAAGGCCGGCAGCAGATGCCGCCAGACGAGGTTCAGCAGCTCCTGCATCTGTTCGGTCGCCGCGGTCGTGGCGACCACGGCGTCGTGGTCGGGCAGCACCAGACAGAACTGGCCGTAGGCGCCGTCACCGCGGTAGCCGTGCCGGGAGTTCCAGAACTGGAAGCCGTAGCCCTGCTGCCAGTCCGACCGGGCGCCCTCCGGCGTACCGTCGCCGTTGTCGATGTGCGGGCGGGACGCCTCGGCCACCCAGCCCTCGGGCAGCAGCCGCTCCCCCTCCCACACGCCGTCCTGGAGGTAGAGCTGCCCGAGCCGCGCGACGGCGTCGGTGGCGGCGTGCAGCCCGCTGAAGCCGAGTTCGCGGCCGGCCCGGTCGCGCAGCCAGGCCACCGTGCCGATCCCGATCGGGTCCAGCAGGCGCGGGCGCAGATATTCCGTCAGCGACTGCCCCGTGACCCGCTGCACGATCGCGGCCAGGCTGTACGTCGCGGGCTGGTTGTAGGCGAAGACGGTGCCCGGATCCCGCTCGGGCGGCACCAGCAGAAAGCCGCGCACCATGTCCGCGCGGTCGGTGGCGAGCGCCCGCGGCAGGGTCTCGGCCTCGTGCCCGCTGGCCATGGACGCCACATGCCGTACCAGCATCGCGCGGCTGCGCGGATCGGTGATGTCGGCGTCGAACTCCGGGAAGTAGGAGATCACCGGGTCGTCGAGGCGGAGGAGCCCCTCACCCGCGGCGATCGCCGCGGCCGTCGCCGTGAAGCTCTTGCTGAGCGAGTAGAGCAGGTGCGGGCGTTCGGCGGTGTACGGCCCCCACCAGCCGGAGGCCACGAGACGGCCGTGCCGCAGGATCATCAGGCTGTGGGGCTCGATGTCCGGGGCCGCTTCGACGGCGTCGAGGAAGGCGTGGACGCCGGCGGCGTCGACACCCTGGGCTGCGGGGTCGCTGGAGGGCAGCGGGCGGGCACTCATGCAGGCATCCTGCCCCGGTGATCCGCCGGGCATGGGACGGTTTCCCGCCGCCCGCGCGGGTGGCCCGGTCGTTCCGGTGCACTTCGGGCAGCGGGCCGCGGCGGTGCGACCGCCCTGCGAGGGCGGCATCCGGCCCGGCCTCGGCTCGCGTGGGCGGGCAGGACTTCGGCCGACCGGTGTCGCCGCACATGGCGCACCCTCACGCACGAGCACACGCACACGCACACGCACACGCACACGCACCGGAAGCGGTAGCCCCAGGCGGCACCGAGACCCATGCGCCCACGACGGGCGTTGACCGGGCGAGACAGTGCGGCGCTACCGCGCTACGGCGACGAGACTTGCCCGCATGGCCACCTGAAGGTCCTCACGGGCCTGATGGAATCGATCCAGCCCTTCGCGGTACTCCGGCGACGTGAGCGAAAGACCTGGATGCGTTTCGAGCAAGTCACGCCATTGCCGGAGCAGGCCGTAGGCCTGGTCGGACTTCTCCCTCACCTCTGGTGGGGCCTGCAAGGCCATTCCATAGCGCTGTGTCAGTACTGAGGCGTCGCGGAAAGCGTCCAGAGCCGCCTGGTATCGCGCGGCGGCATCGCTCTCCTTGAGGATGATGACGCGCAGGGCCGTCGAGCTGTCGTTCAGGGCGGCGAGATATGTGCTGTAGAGATCTCGAAGGGCGTCGTATGCGCGGCTCGCCTGCTCGCGGCGGTATCGCGTGCGGTCGGCGATCAGGGTCGAGCCGATGCCCAGCATGGCGCCGACGACGGTGCCCACCAGTGTCCCCCAGTCCATGAGTGGCACCGTAGTTCCGCCGGTCCACCCTTGGAAATGGCACGGACTCAGGCGTTTTCCTTCGCGTTCGTCGGCCGGCCATGGCGCTGAAGTGGCCAGTTGATGGAGGCGCTGGTGGGCGACGGACTGCGGCTCGGTGTGGCCGCGACGCGGCTTGCCAGACGGTGGATCCGGTCCGGGGTCAGGGATGCGGGCAGTCCGGTGCCGCGGGCGGTGGGCGGGGTGGCGTGATCGACGACCATGGCGGAACTCCTTGTCACCGGTGTCCGCTGGGGACCGAGGTGGGGACGGGCATGTGCAGGACGGCTTGGCCCTCGGTCATGACGTCGAGCCGCACCGTTCTGGTCGGCTTGAGCAAGCGCAGGTCGTCGGCCATCCGGCCTTCTCCTAGCTGGAGATCGATACCGCGGGGGAAACGCGCGGTGCCCGCCGCGAGCGTGTTGGTCTGGTTGAGCGTGGAGTGCCAGGCGCCGTTGATCGACGTGTAGGAGGTGAGGCTCGAGACACGCTCACCGCTCGCATACACGCTCTGGGCGGGTGTGGGCACCGCGAGCGACAGGTCCGTCCCGCCGTCACCGTTGGCCACACGTGCCGTCGTCCGGTCGGCGTCGATGTCCACGTCGAGGTCGGTGACCCACTTGGGAAAGCCGTAGCCGTCGTGGCCGCGGACCTGCGCGATCTCGCTGCTGACCGGCAGACTGAGCACATAGGAGTCGAGGTGTCCGTTCTTGAGGGCGGTCACGAGGTCGAAGAACCCAAGACCGCCGTGCCGCGCCGGCTTCACGGCGATGCCGACGGCGGCTTCGGTGTAGAAGTCGATGTCGCACACGTCGTAGCGGAAGAACATCAGCGAGATCAGGCCGAGACCGGGTGCGACCTCCAGCGGGGCCAGTTCCGCGGGAAGGCGGGTTCGGATCGCGCGGGTGCGGGCGAGCATCGTGAGCCGAGCGGTCGAGATGCGGTAGTAGAAGTTCGGGGTGAGCGTGGCCCCGATCGGTGAGGCCACTTCGGTCTTGGGCAGCCGGCGGAAGAAGTCCACGTCACTGACGCGAGGGTCGTTGGCGATCTCGTCCAGATCGGTGTTCATGCGGTACCGGTCGTACAGGCCCCCCTTGGGGACCGTGACCGCGCGGCCACCCAGATCGACGTTCACCGTGTCCTGCAGAGTCGACGACACCGGTATCGCTCCCTCACTCCGTATGTTAGCAGTGCTTACATCACCGTAGACGGCAATGTAAGCACCGTCAACACCGAGGAGGGAGTGGAAGCGACTGGGGCCTCACGCGGTCCCACCCCATGGCCGTCGACGGCGAGATTGCGCGGGCGGCGCCGGTGCCGCGAATGTCGCGCACACAAAAGCGGCCAGGATCCCCTCACCGGTGCCGGCCGGGCGTCGCCGCGGCACCGGACCGGGAGCAATGCGCGGGCTCGCGCCTCGCGGCCGACGTTTCGGCGGGGGCACGCCGACCGGGTGGTGACCAGGCGGCATGGACCGGAGTGCACGCCGGTCCATGCCCCCGTGGAGCCGCCGCTCAGCCCGGCTGTCGCCCCCCGTGCAGCCGTCGCTCAGCCCGGCTCTCGCCCCCCCGTGCAGCCGTCGCTCAGCCCGGCTCTCGCCCCCATGGAGCCGTCGCTCAGCCCGGCCGCGCAGGGGTCACGCAGCCCGGCTCGTGGTCGCGCCCCGGTGTCGCGACGCGGTCAGCCAGGTGCGGTAGCGGCGCAGAGCCCGTCGCTGCCGGCCCTGCTCACAGAGCAGGGCGCGTACCGGGTGGGCGCCGGGCCTGGACATCCGGCCGCGGGCGAGACGGCGCATCTGATGGCGGACCTGGGCCATGGTGGCGGCAGAGGCGAGCGCCTTGTCCGACCAGGACACCGGCCGAAGGTGCCGGTCGGCCTCGCGGCCCTTGCGCCAGCGGTCGGGCAGGTCCGGGGTGACCGCCAGGGCGGTGCCCATGCCGACGAGTGCCACCCCGCTGTCGAGGACCTTCTCCGCGGTCTCGCGGCGGGTGATGCCGCCGGTGAGCATCAGGGGCAGTGGGCTCACCTTGACCAGGTCCTTTGCCAGGTCGAGGAAGTAGGCCTCGCGGGCCTGGGTGCGCTCATCGGCGGGGCGGCCGGTCATCGCCGGGCTCTCATAACTGCCACCGGACAGCTCGACCAGGTCGACGCCGAGCGGTGCCAGCATCTCGATCACCTGACGTGCGTCATCCGCGTCGAATCCGCCGCGCTGGAAGTCGGCGGAGTTGAGCTTCACCCCGACCCCGAAGGATGGCGAGACCGCGGCGCGCACGGCACGGACGATGTCCAGCAGCATGCGGGCCCGATTGGCCAGCGACCCGCCCCAGGCATCGGTCCGCTTGTTGACCAGCGGAGACAGGAACTGCGACAGCAGGTAGCCATGCGCGGCATGAATCTCCACACCGTCGAAGCCGGCCTCCTCGGCACGGCGGGCCGTCACCGCGAACCGGGTCACCGTGGCCTCGATCTGCTCGGGCGTCATGGCGTCGGGCCGGCCGAAGCGGCTGCTGTGGCGGCCGAGATCGACCCCCACGGCGGACGGGCCCCACACCACGCCGGGCATGCCGGCCTGCACCTGGCGGCCAGGGTGGTTGATCTGCATCCACATCGCCCCACCGCCGGACTTGCCCGCCTTGGCCCACTCGGCGAACGGCTCCAGCGGCGCGGCCTCGTCGAGCACGACACCCGCGGGGCCGGTCAGCGCCTCGGCGTGCACCATGACGTTGCCGGTGATCAGCAGTCCGGTGCCGCCCGCGGCCCAGCGCCGGTACAGCGCCAGCAGGTGGCGGCCGGGCAGTTGGCCCTCGTCGGCCAGGTTCTCCTCCATGGCCGCCTTCGCGATCCGGTTGCCCAGCGCCCGTCCGCAGGGCAGGGACAACGGCGAGAACAGTTCGCTGGTCATCCGACTCCCTCTCTCCACTGTCCGATCGATCCGACCGATCCGACCGATCCGACCGATCGCATAAAATGTGTACGCCGCTCACATTAAGCCGGGAATGTAAGCGGTGCATACATGAGAGGGTGTGACCTGTGCCACCAGCGACTGCGTACCACCACGGCGACCTGCGTGCCGCCTGCCTGCGCGCCGCGCGCGAGATGCTGGAGGAGGACGGCAGCGCCGCGCTGTCGATGCGGGCCGTCGCGCGGCGCGCGGGCGTGTCGCCGGCCGCCCCCTACCGGCACTTCCCGGAACGTGAGGCGCTCGTCTCTGCGGTCGCGGCCGAGGGCTACCGCGAACTCGCCGAGCAACTCGCCGCCGCCCACCCCTCACCCGAGACCCCCGAGGAGCTCGCAGCGGTCGCCGTCGCCTACGTCCGCTTCGCGCTCGACCACCCCGCGCTCTTCCGCGCGATGTTCGCCGAGCCCTGCGACCCCGACAGCGAGGACCGGGTCGCCGCGACCGCGGCCATCGCGGAGTACGTCCGTGACATCGTCCGCCGCACCTTCCCCGGCGCCGACCCGGACGCGCTGTGGGCCGCGATGTGGGCGCTCGCCCACGGTCTGGCGTTCCTGCACCTCGACGGCAAGTTCGACGCTGTCGCTCCCGAAGCGGTCGCCGCTCAGGTTCGCACCGCGGTCTTGGCGCTGTTCAGCGCCGCCCCGGCGCTCTCGCAGGCGACCGCCGCGCAGCCCTCCGGCGACGCGTGACCGGCAGCCGACGGCAGGACCGGCCGGCTCGTCTCGGTGTTGCGGCCGAGCCCCCGTCGGTGGAGGCCATGCACCTGCTGGTGAGGCGCCACGCCGAGCGGGTGCGGTGCCGTACGAAACACTGTGAATTCCCGCCGGTGAGGGCTGGACCAGGCTTCAGGCCACGAGACGTGCTCCAGGGTGGCGTTCCGCTCATGCCCCGGCGAGAGCGGCTCGCAGTTCGTCGGCCACCATGTCACCAGGCAGTCGGCGAAATCCGCATCTCCCTTGGCCTCCATCCAGCGCCGGAAGGCGCTGCGCAAGGCCATCGTGGCCAACTCGGCGACCAGTTCGGCCGTTTCGACGTTCACCTGACGTCGCTTCAGCGCGTCGCGGATCGCGCTGGTGATCGCGGCTGTCTTGGTGCGCTCGGGCTCCGGCCGGCGCACCCAGGCACACGGGAAGACGGGAAGAAGCGTCTTCACTCATGTCCTGGCCGCGGCGCGTGAACGCCGCACGCCGCCAAGCGACTTGTCTTCCACCTGGCAGCGGCGAGGTCCACCCACGCCGTGACGGCGTCGCCCTCACGGACAGGGTCGGCGCCCAGTGCGGCGAGAAGTCGGTGGACGGCGGTGTTGTCGGGTCTCGTACTCACGAACAGTGATTCGAATCCGTCCGTGCCCGCGAGGACCAGGAGATGCCTGAGCACCGCACCGCCCACGCCGCTGCCGCGGTGGGACCGTCCGATCCACACCCCTGCCTCGACCGCATGCTTCACGTCCTCCCTCGGACACAGCCGGGCGGCCCCCACCACCGCCTCCCCCACGACGACGGCAAAGGTGGTCTCCACCGACTCGGCCGAAAGGGACCTCGATCGATGGAACCGCAAGAACGCCGCCTGGCGCTCGGCGGTCCATCCATCGGGTCCGGCCACCGGAGGCATCACCTCGCAGGGATCGGCGTCAGCCACGGCTGCGTCCAGCAGGTCCTGCAGCAGAACCTCATCGAGCGGCCGCAGTGTGACGTCAGATCGCATGATCGCATCCTGTCACCGGGACCACGCTGTTCCCCATCGGCTTTCCACCCTTGCCGGCAGCGAGTCGCGCCACCGCAGCAGCAGAGTGGTGGCAGGGCGGACATGGCCCGTCCCGTCGCAGGGGCGATCCGCCCCGCCGGCCGTGCCACGCCGCCAACGCGGTCCGCTTTGGCCTGACGTTCCGTCAGGATGAGCTCGATCCGCTCGCCGTGGGGGCTCTTCGACGACTCCGCCAGCACCGAGCGTGCCGGTGACGTCGCCTGGAGGACCGCTCCTGCAGATGGAAGGCGGTGCCCTGCCCGTGTGCACCGGGGGCCGTCACCGCCACGCCCCGGGCGTGTATATCGAAAGTGGCTGGTTGTGACTCTGTGGCCTGTGTTTCCATGCCGGAGTGGACATCGACAGCTCCGGAGTGCGTGATGAGAGGCCGAGCCGCTTGATCCGGCGAAGGGCTGATGCCGACGTTGAGGAGTGCGTACGGGTCCTCGCGGAGGTCCATGCGGGTGACGGCTATCCGGTGAACTGGCCTGATCGGCCGGGCGAGTGGCTGTCACGCGGTCCCCTGCTGTGCTCCTGGGTTGCCGAACTCGAAGGCGACCTGGTGGGGCATGTCAGTTTGTCGCAAGGCGGCGAAGGCGATCTGGCCCCGCTGCTGTGGAGCGAGCGGAACGGAGCGACGCGGGGTACGACCGCCGTCCTCAGCAGGTTGTTCGTTGCCCCGCGGGCAAGAGGACATCGGATCGGCGCACTGCTGATCGGCCGAGCAGTGGAGGAAGCGCGGCGTCGTGGCCTGCATCCGGTGCTCGACGTCGTCGCATCCGACGCCGCGGCGGCAGCCCTGTACGAGCGGCTGGGCTGGACGCGGATGGCCACGGTGGAGCAGCAGTGGGGTCCGCACCAGACGGTGGCCGTCCACTGTTACGCAGCGCCATCGTGACGTGGCCGTTGATGGCCACTCGTTGATGGCCACTCGTTGATGGCCGCGACGAGGACGGTCGCCGCGTAGCGGACCGCGGCCTTGTCGCACCGCGTGGCCCGCCCGTCCTGTTCGACTGAGATACGGCTTCTGGACTTGGCTCTGAAGCCGATCGGGCCAGGCACGGTGCTCTCACGGTGGTCTGGGAGGCCTGGCCGGCGACGCCGGGGTCGTGGGAGCGCGCCGGATCGGGGGTGCGGCTCTTACCATCAAGCCATGCGTGACGTAACGGCTACGGAGGGTTCCTCTTGGGGACGGCGGCCCCGGGTGTTGTCTCCGCTCAGGCAGCATCTGCGCGACACCTTCTGGTTCGCCCCGATCGCCGCCATGGCAGCGGTGTTCGTCGTCTGGGCGGTGGCGCATGAGCTCGATGCGCTGATCGTCGAGGCGCTCAAGGAGCACGGCTCCTACCAGGAGCTCGAGGACCTGGCCCGCTTCGCCGACGACGCCAAGAGCGTGGTCGGGACCGTCAGCTCGGCGATGATGACCTTCATCGGCGTGGTCTTCAGCATCTCTCTGGTAGCGGTGCAGATGGCCAGTGGCCAGTTCACGCCGCGCGTGGTGCGGCTCTTCGTCCGCAGCCGGATCACCAAGGCGACCTTCGCCGTCTTCCTCGCCACCTTCGTCCTGACCCTCCTCGTCCTGACCTCGTACGACAGCACCTCCGACCCCGCCGCGCTGGTCTCGGTCCCCCTGGTGCAGTCGGTCCTCACCCTGGTCATGGTCGCGCTGAGCCTGCTGCTGTTCGTTCTCTACGTGAACGCCACACTCCGGCTGATGCGGATCAGCCATGTCATCGCACGGATCGCCGCCGAGTCCTTGCCGGCGGCCTCCTGGATGCCCGGACCGGAGAGCGGCGCGGCCCCTCCCGACTTCGGTGCGGTCACGGCCCGGGTGCTCCACGAGGGACAGGCCGGCGTCCTCCGGGACGTGCACGTCGCCCGGCTCGTCCGGGTGGCCCGGCGGCACGGGATCGTCCTGCGCCTGATCCCGCAGGTCGGCGACTTCGTGGTCACCGGCACGCCGGTCCTCGCCGTCCACGGCGGACCGGCACCCCCGCGCGCGGCGCTGCGCCGCGTTCTGTCGGTAGGCGTGGAGCGCACCTACCACCAGGACCTCGGGTTCGGGCTGCGCCAGCTCTCCGACATCGCACTGCGCGCCCTGTCGCCAGGCGTCAACGACCCCACCACCGCGGTCCAGGCCCTGGACCGGGTCATCCAACTGCTGGCGGCGCTCAGTCGCCGGCCCCTCGACGCCGCCCTCCACCTCGACCGGGCCAGAACCGTGCGCCTCGTCCAGCCCGTGCCGACCTGGACCGCGCTGGTGGACCTCGGCTTCGCCGAGGTGCGCGGGTACGCCGTCGGAAACCCGCAGGTCTCCCGCCGCTTGCTGGCCGGTCTCGACGACCTGCTGCTCCTGGTGCCGCCGGACCGCCGCGAGCCGCTCCTGCGCCACCGCGAGCTGCTCTGCCAGACCGTCAGCCGGGAAGCGGCAACCCCGACCGACCGCGCATTCGCTCTGTGGCCGGACCGGCAGGGCATCGGTTGAACGAACGTGACCCCGTTTTCAGGCATGCAGGAGCCGCTCCCCCGGCCGAGCATCATCCCGGCTTGACTCTGCCGCCGCTGGAGCCTTGACGATCGCGTGGTAGGCAGCACACGGATCGTCATCGGAGGCGCACGGCATGCGAGGCAAAGGCATCCACTACGACACCGGCACCTTCCCCAACGGCGACACCTCCCGCCCCGTGTTCGACGCCGACGTCGTCGCGCGGGACATGCGGGTCATCGCCGACGACCTTCACTGCACCGCGATCCGCGTCACCGGCGGCGACCCGGACCGGATCGAGACCACCGCGCGGCACGCGGCAGCCGCCGGGCTGGAGGTCTGGTTCTCGCCGTTCCCCTGCGAGATGACCGACGAAGAGATGCTCCCGTACTTCGCCGACTGCGCCGAGCGAGCCGAACGACTGCGCCGCGACGGCGCCGACATCGTTCTCGTCACCGGCTGCGAACTGAGCCTGTTCGCCCGCGGCTACCTGCCCGGCGACACCTTCAACGACCGCATCCCGGTCCTGGCCGGCCCCGACCGCGAAACCGCGCTCCGGCCGATCCCCGACCAGGTCAACGCCTTCCTCGGCGAGGCCGTCCGCACCGTCCGGCCCCTGTTCGCCGGCCCGGTCAGCTACGCCTCCTGCCCCCTGGACGGCGTGGACTGGAGCCCGTTCGACATCATCGGCCTGGACGCCTTCCGGGGCCTGCGCAACGCCGCCACCTACCGCGACGACCTGCGCAAGGAATCCACCCACAACAAGCCCGTCGCCATCACGGAGGTCGGCTGCTGCACCTTCCGAGGGGCCGGCGACTACGGCGGCTCGGGCTGGTACATGGCCATGGAACCGGACGGTGTCACCCCCAAACCCGACCTGGTACGCGACGAGGGCGAGCAGGTCCGCCATCTCGACGACCTCATGCCCGTCTTCGAGCAAGAGGGCATCGACTCGGTCTTCTGGTTCAGCTTCGCCGGGTACGGCACCCCGCACCGACGGTCCGGACCGGACCCCGACCTCGCCTCCTACGGCATCGTCAAGATCCTCGACGAGCACAGCGGCTACCCGGCCGACGCACGCACCTACCCCGACATGCCCTGGGAACCGAAAGAAGCCTTCCACGCCCTGGCAAACCACTACCAGGCCCTCAAGCACCATGACACCTCCCACCAGCACCCGGACATCCGGCAGGGCCGCTGAGCAGCGGACCGGGCCACGGCCGCGGACCGGAAGCCCAGGAGACGGGCCTTCCTTCCAAGCACCGCCGACGGCCGTGACCGGCCGGAGCTCGTGGAACGTGCCGTCCTGCAGCATGGCGAGGAGCACGCCGGCTCGACGTCTGGCGAGGACGGACGGGCCGACGTCCGGATGACGACTTCCGCATCGGCCGCGGAGCAGAACTCGTGGGCCCAGGAGCGGATCGGATCGGCACTCGGCCAGGCGCGGTGCGGCAGCGGTGCGTGGGCGAGCAGCCGACGCAGCTTCACCACGGCCCGACGCCAGGCCGGACAGCGAACGACTTCCGCAGACTGCCGGGGTGCCGGGCTTCGCCCGGAAGGTGGGCAACCACATCATGGTTGGCCATCCGTTCTGCCAGGGCCCGCGGACTCACACCACGAGCGTCGACACGGCCGGGGTCGGCACCGGCTTCCAGCAGCGGCTGGATCGCCGCCCCTTCGCCCCGCGAACAGAACACCGCCCTCAACAACGGCGTACGCCGTGACCATCCACGGCATCACCCGGCGCGCCCGCGGCCAGGAGGACCTCGACGGCGGATGCCGAGGGGGACTGAGCCGCACGGTGGAGCGCCGTCCAGCCCCCAGCGTCGGCCGCGTCAGGGGCGGCGCGCCCGGCCCCGTTGCCGACGCCGGGCCCCTCTTCCCTGCGGGCGGTGCCGGGCGTCCTGCCGGTCAGGCCTCGGGCCCGTAGGGGCGCAGCCGGAATTCGGCATCGGCACAGGGGAGTTGACACGGCGTCGACACTCGACCTACGTTCGTGGTGTGTAGCCGCTTGGCTGCATGTTTTTGGGGGGCGGGCTTCATCGCGCACGCGATGGGAGCCGGGGAATCAACCCCAGGAGACATGTGGCGTAAGCGGCTTGTCGCGTTTCCGGGATCGGATTCCTCGTCGGCCCGCCCTCCTTGAACGGGAAGGAGTGGCGGTGTCGTCGCAGGTTGAGCCATCGCAGGACCATTCCGGAGTGCCGGGTGCGGGCCCCGAACCCCCGGCGGAGCGTGATCACCGCACGATCGACCTGATCGCGCTGGTGTGCATCCTGGCCGCCTGCACGGCGATCTGCCTGGCCGCCGGTACGGGGGCGCTCCAGGCCGTGATCGGCGCGGCCGGTGTCCTGTTCGCCGCATGGCGTACACCACCGCGGACCAGGTGGGACCCTCGTTCGGTCCCGGCCCGACGCCGACCGCCGCGCCGCCCCGAAACGTGACGTTGACCGGGGGGGGGAGCTGCACGGTGATCACCGGTCCACGCGACGAACGCCCGGCGTGGCGTCACGTCGAGGCATCGCGAACGGCACCTATGGGCTGGCGTCCGCACCTGGGCGGCCGGCAGCTTCGGCGTCCGCCCGTCTGCGCATCCGCGCCTCCGCCCGTATGCACTCCACCAGCCCCTCCACAGGAGAGCCGCCCGTGGCCCCGGCGACCGTCCCGGCCGAGCCGTCCCCCGTCCCCATGTCCGACCTGGTCGCGCGGGACGCACGCGAGTTCGGGGTGCACGCGCGGACCGGAGGATGGGCCTTCGGCCTGATGGTGGCGCGCAGTGTGCGGCCCGGCGGCCAGGGCGCGGACGGGACGCCGAAGGTGTCCGCGAAGGAGTTCGCGGAGCTGGCCGGCTGCTCCGCCGAGCGTGTCCTGCGCTACTACAAGGCCTGGGACCGCGCCGCCGACGACGGTCTCGTCCCGCACTTCGAGGCGCTCGCGCCGGGCCAGGACGTGGCGCTGCCGGACGCCGACGTCTGGCTGAGCCACTACGTCTCCCGCAACAGCGCCACCTCCGAACGGGGCACCGCGATCGCCGAGGCCGCCGCGGCGGAGGGCGTCCGGCCGACGAAGGCGCTGGAGGTCGCCGAGAACCCCACCGCCCTGCGCGCCGCGATCCTCGCCGACCCCTCCACCGCCCGGGCGGCGCGCCGGGCGCTGCTGGACCGGGTCCGTGAAGACCCCGGACTCCAGGCCGAGTTGGCGCGCGACGTCGTGCGCACCGACGACCTCAAGAAGGCCGTCGCCACCGAGAGCCGCGCCGCCGACCGGATCGGATACGTGCGCCGGATCGCCGCGTCGGGTCAGGTCAAGACGCCCGCGGGGCAGACCATCGACGCGCCCGCCGACGTACGCCAGGAGGCCGAGCGGCATCTGTCGCTCATCGAGGAGCTCGACGAGGGCGAGGACGCGGGCGAGTGGGCCGGCGAGGCCTACGACACCGTGAAGGCGCTCGTCGCCGAGACGGTGGAGGCCGATCCCGCACTGCGCGTCCAGGAGCGCCGGACGAAGTTCTGCAGCAGCCTGCGACGGGCGACGAAGGCCTTCGAGGAGCTGACCTTCGACGACGTGCGGGACTTCGCCGAGGACGACATGGTGCAGCGTCTGGAGGAGCTCCAGCGGGCCGTCGCCGGCTGCCTGACCGCACTGCGCGGCGCGAAGGCCTGACCGTCGCGGTACCCGGGCGGGCTGAGTAGCCGTACTCATGCCGCGGCCCGCCCGCCCGGCCAGCATGGGGGCTCCCACCGGAAGGAGCTCCCATGACCGCAGTTGTGCATGCCGCCGCACCGCGACGGCATCTGCCCGCCCTGCTCGTCGCCGTCGTGGTCGCGGGCATGGCCGTGTCGGCCTGGGATGCCCGCGACCGCACGACCTGGTTGCTGGAGACCGTGTGGGTCCTGGCCGGACTGCCGCTGGTGGTGCTCACCCGGCGGCGCTTCCCGCTGACGAACCTGCTGTACTGCCTGCTGGCCGCGCACGCGCTCGTCCTGGCGGTGGGCGGCCACTACACCTACGCACGGGTACCGCTGGGCGACTGGGTGCGCGACACCTTCGGCCTGTCCCGCAACCCCTACGACCGCTTCGGCCACCTCATGCAGGGCTTCGTCCCGGCCGTGCTGGTGCGGGAGTTGCTCAGCCGTACCTCGCCGCTGCGCGGCAGCCGCTGGCTGGCCCCGCTGACCGTGTGCGCGTGTCTCGCCTTCAGCGCCGTCTTCGAGATGCTGGAGTGGCTGGCCGCGGTGGTCGGCGGGCATTCCGCGGACGCGTTCCTGGCCACGCAGGGCGATGTGTGGGACACCCAGTGGGACATGTTCTGCGCGCTGATCGGCGCCACGGTCTCGGTGCTCGTGCTCTCCCGCCCGCACGACCGGCAGCTCGACGCGCTGGGCGTCACCGCCTCGTACGACGGTGCCGGGCCCACAGCGGGACGGCGTACCAGCACAGGGCGTACCACACGACCACTGGCGTGACGATCCAGGGCACGACGGCGTTGTGGGCCGCCACCCGCAGGATCAGCACCAGTGAGGAGGTCATGGTGGCGAACAGCAGGGCCAGGCCGACGAAGGTCATCCGGGAGGCCCACTCGACGGCCTGCGCCTTGACCCGCCGCCCGGAGACCAGGCGGTGCAGGGAGACGGGCCCGATGAGCGCGCCGGTGGTCGCGGCGCCGAGGACGACCGTGACGATGTAGATGGTCTTGTCCGTCTGGGGCAGTGTGTCGTACTTCTGCTGGAACACGACGGTGAGCAGGAAGCCGAACAGGATCTGCACGCCGGTCTGGGCGACCCTGACCTCCTGGATCAGCTCGCCCCACTTCCGGTCGGCCCGCTCCTCCTCGGTCTCGTGCCGCCCCCACTCGTTGATCTCTCCACCGCTCTTCGTGGCCGGCACGGTTCCTCCCGGCTCTCCTCGGCCCGGACATCGTCCCTGACCGTGTTCCCCCTTCTCGCCGGATTGAGCGGGACGTGCCCGAACAGGCCGCTGTTTGGGCGACGAGCGGGGGGTTACACGGTGCGGCATGGTCTACGAAGACCGTCCGAGGAGTCGGACGGAGATGCCCGGCACCGAACTCACGGTCACGGTCGGCGGCGGCACCGTCGCCGACGCGCGTGCGGTCGTGCAGGTCCTGGAACCCGCCTTCGGCAGCCCTCTGGAGGACCTTCCGGCCACCGACGACGTCACGGTCCACACGGCACGTTTCGCCCGCGATCCGGCCCGCGGGCGGTCCGGGTCCGGGCCTTCCGTCGCCGGCCGTCTGTCCGGCGCGGTGACGCTGACCGTGCAGGGGTCCCCGCTTGCGGTGGCGACGGCGCGCGAGACGCTCAGGCATGCCTTCACCGCGCAGGACCGGGGCTCGGTCTCCGGCGACCAGGAGCAGGAGTGGCAGCTGCTCCTGGAGCCGTGAGCGGGCGGCGCGGAGTCGCCGCGCCCGTTACCAGCGGGTCTCGACCTGCTCCTTGACGCGGCGGTCGTAGAGGTCGCGGATCGCGGCGTGGGTGGCGGCGTCGAGCCCCGGGAGCCGGGCGGCGTCCGCGTTGGCGCGGGCCTGCTCGGGCGAGCGGGCGCCGGGGATCACGGTGGTCACGCCGGGCTGCTCGATGATCCAGCGCAGTGCGAGCTGGGCCGGGGTGAAGCCCGAGGGCGCTAGGGCGGCGAACTCCGCGGCGGCCTCGACGCCCGTCGCGTAGTCCACGCCGGAGAAGGTCTCGCCGACGTCGAAGGACTCGCCGTGCCGGTTGTAGGTGCGGTGGTCGTTGTCCGCGAAGACGGTGTCCTTGGTGTACTTGCCCGTGAGCAGGCCGGAGGCGAGCGGGACGCGGGCGATGACGCCGACGCCGGCCTCCCGCGCGGCCGGGAGCACCTCGCGCAGCGGCTTCATGCGGAACGGGTTGAGGATGATCTGCACGCTGGCCACGTTCGGGCGCGCGATCGCGGTCAGCGCCTCCGCGCAGGTCTCCACGCTCACGCCGTACGCCGCGATGCGCTCCTCCTCGACCAGGGTGTCCAGGGCGTCGAAGACCGCGTCCGAGGAGTAGACCGGGGTGGGCGGGCAGTGCAGCTGCACGAGGTCGATCCGGTCGACGCCGAGGTTGCGGCGCGAACGGTCGTTCCAGGCGCGGAAGTTGTCGAGGACGTAGTTCTCCGGGATCTGGTCCGCCCGGCGGCCCATCTTGGTGGCGACCAGCACGTGCAGGTCGGGGCGTCCGGCGAGGAAGGCGGCGATGGTCTGCTCGCTGCGCCCGTCGCCGTAGACGTCGGCGGTGTCGAAGAACGTGACCCCCGCCTCGGCCGCGGCCTCCAGGACCGACAGGGCTTCCTTGTCGTCGACGTCACCCCAGTCCGCGCCCAGCTGCCAGGTGCCGAGACCGATGACGGATGCGTGCTGATCAGACCTACCGAAAGTGCGCTCGTCCATGGCGTCAGTCTTTCATCCGCCCGCGGCCCTCGTCCGCCGGCGCCCGTCGTCCGCCGGCGGCCGGGGTGAGGTGGGCCTGCACCGTGGGCGCGTACCGGTCCACGACGTCCTCCGGCGCGGCGGCCCGCACCTGGCTGCCGCGGGCGATCCCGAACATCACCCCGAGGCCCAGCAGTCCCGCGACGGCCAGCTCCGCGCGCAGGCCCGCGTCCGGGCCGTCCAGGCGTGCGGTGAGGCGGTCGGTCACCTGGCTGCGGAAGTTGGCGCGCAGGATGTCGCCCTGCGCGCCGTGCAGGGGCGCGAACACGATCCGCAGGAGCGGGTCGGCGCCCTGCTGCGTCTGGCTGACCAGCACGTGCCGGACCATGTGCCGGCCGAGCTCGTCCAGCGGGGCGTCGAGCAGGGCCTCGGCGTCGGTCTCGAAGGACATGACGCGGGCGAACAGCGCGTCCTTGTTGCCGAAGTACTTCAGGATCAACGGCGCACTGACACCCGCGCGTTCGGCCACGGCCTTGAGTGTGATGTCGCCGTGCGCGTGGCGGGCCAGCAGGTGGCGGGCGGCCCTGAGGATGGCCGCCTTCGTCGCCTCGGCGTCACGGCGGGCGGGCGCGGGCGTGGCCGCGGTGGGAGGAGTGCTCACGGCCCTCATGCTCCCTCCAGCGCCTCGTCGTGGCGGTCGCGGGTACGGCCGCGGGCCCGGCGTGTCGCCCCCGTCCCGGGGTCGCCGGGGATGCTCAGGGCCGCGGCGCCGGCGACCAGGGCGACCGCGCAGGCCATCCCGAAGGCGAGCAGATAGCCGTGCAGGGTGGGCACGAGGGCACCGCCGACCGGGCCGGAGTGGTGGACGAGCACCGCGGCCACGGCGGCGCTGGAGGTGGCCTGCCCGATGGTGCGCATGAGGACGTTGACGCCGTTGGCGGAGGCGGTCTGCTCGGCCGGGACGGCGCGCAGGATCAGGGTGGGCAGCGCCGAGTAGGCGAGGGTGGTGCCGGTCGACACCACCGTCGCGCCCAGGATGATCATCCAGAGGTCGCGGCTGTCGGCGATGCGCACGACGTAGCCGCAGGCGATGACGGCGGCGCCGAGGGCGAGCGTGACACGGGGGCCGCGGGACGCCGAGATACGGGCCGACAGGGGCGAGAAGAGCAGCATGGTGACGCCGCCCGGCAGCAGGCACAGGCCGGTCTCCACGATCGACAGTCCCAGGCCGTACCCGGTGGCCTTCGGCGCCTGCACCAGCTGGGCGGTGACCAGGGAGTTGGCGTAGAAGGCGAATCCGGTCAGCAGCGCCGCCACGTGGGAGAGGCCGACCCGCGGCCGGGAGACCAGGCGCAGGTCGACCAGCGGCTTCTCGGCGCGCAGCTGCCACCACCACCAAAGGGCCAGGATCACGACGGTCGCGGCGAACAGGCCGAGGACCCGTGCGCTCCCCCAGCCCCACTGGCCGCCCTGGGACACGCCGAGCAGGAGGCAGACCAGTCCGGCGGCCAGACCCAGCGCGCCGGGGATGTCGAACCGGCCGGGCTCCCGCACCGGCGACTCCTTCACCGCCCACCACACCGCGCAGACGCCGAGCACGCCGAGGGCGGTGGTCAGCCAGAACATGGTGTGCCAGTCGTAGTACTGCACGACCAGCGCGGCCAGCGGCAGACCGAGCGCGGCGCCGATGCCGACGGTGGAGCTCATCAGCGCCACCGCGGAACCCCGGCGCTCGGGCGGGAGCTCGTCGCGCAGGATGCTGATCGACAGCGGCACCACGGAGGCGGCGGCGCCCTGCAGGGCACGGGCCGTGATGAGGACGGTGATGTCGGACGACAGCGCGCACATCACCGAGCCGACGGTCATCAGGGCGAGCGCGGAGGTCAGCACCCTGCGCTTGCCGTACATGTCGCCGGCCCGGCCGAGGACCGGCGTGAGGACGGCGCCGGAGAGCAGGGTCGCCGTCACCGTCCAGGAGACCGCCCCCGCGGAGGCGCCCGTCAGCCGCGGCAGGTCGGGCAGCAGCGGCACGACCACCGTCTGCATGACGGCCATGAGGATGCCGCCGAAGGCCAGCACCGGAATCGTGAGCCGGTCGCGCAGGGGCGCCGCCGCCCCGGTGGTGCGGGCTATCGGTCCCGGCTGATCCATCGGCGCTCCAGTCTCGGGGCGGAGAAGAGGTGAATGCCCATTCACCCTACTCAGTGAATGGGCATTCACCCAATTCCTTCTGCGGGAGCGTTGTACCGGCCGTGTGGTCCCGCGTACGGCATGGTCTCAGCCCGTGGGCTCCGCCGTACGGCACTCCGGGTGGCCCCAGCCCTGCGCGTTCTTGGCGATCGGCTCGCCCGCCCCGTAGGAGCGGCCGCACAGGCAGCGTCCGGGGAACTTCGCCTTGATGGTGCGGGACGAGGAGCCGCCGCCCTGCCGGGTCGCCCCGGACTTGCGGCGCGCGCCGCCCGGCTTCGCGCCGCCCGGCTTCGGGGTGTCCTCGGAGGCCGGCGGCTCGGCCGATCCGAGGGCGCTGCCCGCGGGCTCCTGGATCTTCGCCGCCTGGCTGGCGGCACGGTCGGCGAAGTCGTTGAGCCGGTCGCCGTCGACCTGGTGGGCGGGCACGTAGCGGAAGTCGACCGAGCGGCCGTCCAGCAGTGCGTCGATGCGCACGACCAGTTCCTGGTTGGCGACCGGCTTGCCGGCCGAGGTCTTCCAGCCGTTGCGCTTCCAGCCGGGCAGCCAGGTGGTGACGGCCTTCATGGCGTACTGCGAGTCCATCCGGACCTCGAGCGGGACGCTCGGGTCGGTCGCCGCCAGCAGCCGCTCCAGCGCGGTGAGTTCGGCGACGTTGTTGGTGGCCTTGCCGAGCGGCCCCGCCTCCCAGCGGGCCGGGGTCTCCGTCTCGTCGGCGACGACCCAGGCCCAGCCCGCAGGACCGGGATTTCCCTTCGAAGCCCCGTCGCACGCGGCCACAACACGTTCACGCATGCGCCCGATCATGCCATGGACCGGCGGGCCGCCCGGCCCGCGTTCACCGGACGTCGGTGGTCTGCGGCATCTCTCCGGCCGTCGTCGTGACGTCGATGACCGAGAAGTTGGCGCCCTGCGGGTCGCTGAGCGCCGCGAACCGGCCGAAGGGGCTGTCCATCGGCCCGAAGCGCAGCACACCGCCCAGCTTGGTCGCCCGGGCGACGGCGTCGTCGCAGTCGGGCACGGTGAAGTAGACGTTGATGTACGGCGGCACCTCGGGCGGGAAGTCCTCCGTCATCTGCATGCGGCCGAGGACGGTGTTCCCGCCCAGGTCGAACATGCGGAAGTTGATGGCGTCGTCCTGCAACTGCTTGGCCTCGTAGCCGAAGACCGAGGTGAAGAAGGCGTCCGACGTGCCCGGTTCGCGGGTGAAGACCTCCGCCCAGCAGTACGCCCCGGGCTGCTGCGGCGGTGCCTCGAACCCCTCGTGGGTGCCCGCCTGCCAGACGCCGAAGACGACGCCGCTCGGGTCGCGGCTCAGGCACATCGTGCCGAACTCGCCGACCTGCATCGGCTCCATCAGCACCTCGCCGCCGTTGTCGCGGATCCTGGCGGCGGTGGCGGCGGCGTCCGCGGAGGCGAAGTACAGGCACCACTGCGACTGGCCTTCCTGCCCGGGCATCGGCGGTACGACGGCGGCCACCGCCTTTCCGTCGGCGTACGCCTGGGTGTAGTTGCCGTACTCCGACGACGCCTCGCCGAAGGTCCAGCCCAGGACGTCGCCGTAGAACGTCTTGGCTCCCTCCAGGTCGCCGAACATCGCGTCGGCCCAGCAGGGGGTTCCCTCAGGTTGCACGGCCATGACTCGGCCCTCTCCCGACTAGGTGGAATCCGGTCCGTTTCCTCACGCTAGCCATCCCGCCGCCGAAACGCGCGCCGAGCGCCGGGGTCCGTTCCAGACTGGAGTGAAGGGCCTACCGAGCACGGGAGACGGCCCCCATGGCGCGGGGGAACGGACGGCGACGGGACGGGGTGCGTGATGACGGACGCAACCATGCGGGCGTGGACGGTCCAGACGTCCGGGCCGGTCGAGAAGGGCGGGCTCCGGTACGTGCGGAAACCGGTGCCGCGGCCCGCGGAGGACGAACTGCTGGTGCACGTGCGCGCGTGCGGGGTGTGCCGTACCGACCTGCATGTGGCCGAGGGCGACCTGCCGACCCACCGGGCGGGCGTGACACCGGGGCACGAGGTGGTGGGCGTGGTGGCCGGGTACGGGGCCCGGGTTGAGGGCTTCGGGACCGGTGACCGGGTGGGGGTCGCGTGGCTGCGGCACACGGACGGCACGTGCGCGTACTGCTCGCGCGGGGCCGAGAACCTGTGCCCGGCCTCGCGGTACACCGGCTGGGACGCCGACGGCGGCTACGCGGAGTACACGACCGTGCCGGCCGCCTTCGCCCACCGGCTGCCCGGCTCCCTCGACGACGTGGCGCTCGCGCCCCTGCTGTGCGCCGGGATCATCGGATACCGCGCGCTGCGGCGGGCGGCGCTGCCGCCGGGCGGACGGCTCGGTCTGTACGGATTCGGCGGCAGCGCACACCTGTGCGCCCAGGTGGCGCTGGCCGAGGGCGCCAGGGTGCACGTCCTCACCCGCGGGGCGGCGGCGCAGCGGCTGGCGCTCGACCTCGGCGCGGCCTCGGCGCGGGACGCGTACGCGATGCCGCCCGAGCCGCTGGACAGCGCGATCCTGTTCGCGCCGGTCGGCGATCTGGTGCCGGTCGCGCTGCGCGCCCTCGACCGCGGCGGCACGCTCGCGGTCGCCGGCATCCATCTCAGCGACACCCCGCCGCTGCACTACGAGACCGAACTCTTCTACGAGAAGCAGATCCGCAGCGTCACCTCCAACACCCGTGCGGACGCGCGGGAGTTCCTGACCCTGGCGGCCCGGCACGGGGTACGGGCCACCACGCACACCTATCCCCTGTCGCGGGCCGACGAGGCGCTGCGGGATCTCAAGGCGGGGCGTTTCGACGGGGCCGCGGTGCTGGTGGACGACGGGTCCTGAGCGCGCACAGCGCCGCGGGGGGAGCGCGCGGTGCGCGAGGCCCGTGGGGTGGCCGTGCGCCCTGTGCGCCGGAGCGGAGAGGGAAGATCACCGGCGCGTGATCACGTCGCCGGGGCTCCCCCGCCTCGGCTGCGGAGTTTGCGCCTCCGCTCCGTGAAGCCGCCCCCCTCACGCCGTACCGCGTGGCGATCACAGCTGTTTGGCTTCTACCTGCGGTTCGTACCCGTCGGCCGCCACGAAGTCGCCTTCCTCTCCGACCGCTCGTCCACCCCTGTACATCGCCCTGTGCATCCCCCGGGAGGGAATGTGTCCGCCCCAGAAAGCGCCTCCGGTCCCGCCACCGAGGAACCCGTCCCCGATCCCGACGGCCAGGCGCAGCTCACCAGTCTCAGCACCCAGGCGGCGCGCCAGCTCACCACGACGACCAAGTCCGAACCGCAGATGCAGGCCATCAGCTCGCGCTGGCTGCTGCGGTCCCTGCCCTGGGTGGACGTCAAGGGCGGTACCTACCGGGTCAACCGGCGGCTGCAACTGCGTGTCGGGCGCGGCCGTGTGCAGTTCGAGCAGAACGGCGCCGACGACATCCGGGTGATCCCGGAGACACTCACCGAACTGCCGGTGCTGCGCGGCTACGCCGAGACCGACGTCCTCCGGGAGGTGGCCACCCGCTTCCGGGCCCGCGAAGTGCGGTCCGGGCAGGTGCTGTTCGAGGCCGGGCAGCCGGTCACCGAGGCCTACCTCGTGGTGCACGGCAGGTTCACCCGCTACGCCGCCGGCAAGTACGGCGAGGAGGAGATCATCGGGGTCGTCACCGACGGCGACCAGATGGGCGACGAGGCCATCGGGCAGTCCGACCCGCTGTGGCTGAGCTCGGTGCGGGCGGAGACGGCGGGCGTGGTGCTGGTGCTGCCCTGGGACGTCGTCACCGAGCTCACCGAGCGGGTGCCCTCCCTCGCCGCGCATCTGGCGGCGTTCGCGGAGCGGCAGAAGCTGCCGATGAACCGCAAGGGTGAGGCCGACGTACCGGTACAGGCCGGCCATGTCGGCGAGCACACGCTCGACGGCGGCTTCGTGAACTACGAACTAGCCCCGCGCGAGTACGAGTTGTCGCTCACCCAGACCGTGCTGCGGGTGCACACCCGGGTCGCCGATCTCTACAACGACCCGATGAACCAGACCGAGCAGCAACTGCGTCTGACCATCGAGGAGATCCGCGAGCGCCAGGAGTGGGAGCTGGTCAACAACCGGGAGTTCGGGCTGCTGGCCAACGTCGACCACGGCCAGCGGGTCAGCACCTTCACCGGTCCGCCCACCCCGGACGACATGGACGAACTGCTCGCCATGCGCCGCAGGACCAAGGTCTTCCTCGCCCATCCGAAGGCGATCGCCGCGTTCTTCCGGCAGTGCAACCGGCGCGGTCTGGTGCCGGGCACGGCCACCGTCGAGGGACACGAGATCCCGGCCTGGCGCGGGGTACCGATCTTTCCCTGCAACAAGATCCCGATCAGCCCCCAGCACACCAGCAGCATCATCGCGCTGCGCACCGGGGAGAGCGACCAGGGAGTGATCGGCCTGTACCAGACGGGCATCCCGGAGGAGTACCAACCGGGCCTGAACGTGCGGTTCATGGGCATCGACACGGCCGCGATCATCCGCTACCTGGTGACCGCCTACTACTCACTGGCCATCCTCGTGCCGGACGCCGCGGGGATTCTGGAGAACGTCCAGCTCGGCCGGACGGCCGACTGAGGGTGGAGCACGCGATGAGTACGCCCGCTTCCCCGGCCGCCCTGCCGGGGCCGCCCGACCTGGCCCGCACCCTGAGGACACGCCGGACCGGGGCGATCCCCGGCCTGCGGTACCGGCCCGTGGCCCCCGCCGACCCGGCCAAGGCCGCGGAGGTCGACGCCAGGCTGGAGGCCTGGGCCCGCGGCCTCGACCTGTTCCCGAAGGCGTGGTCGGGGGACTTCTCGGGCTTCCAGTTCGGCCGGGCCGTCGTCCTGCAGCATCCCGCGGCGGCCGACATGGAGCGGCTGACCGCGGCGGGCAAGCTGCTGCTGGCCGAGAACCTGGTCGACAGCTGCTACTGCGAGGAGGACGAGGGCAGGGGTGGCGCCCGCCGCGGCCTCGGGGGCCGGCTGGTCCTGGCCCAGTCGGCGCTCGACCCCTTCCAGGGCCCGCCGGTGCTGCAGGAGCAGTGGGCGCAGGGCGTGCAGGCCGACGGCCCGCTGCGCTCGTACCACTGGGCGCTCAGGGACTACGCCGCCGTGGCCACCTCCAGCCAGACCGACCGCTTCGTGCACGACATCGCCCGGCTGCACCTCGGCTATCTCGCCGAGGCGGCGTGGGCGGAGGTCCGGTACGTGCCGCGGGTGTGGGAGTACCTGGTGATGCGGCAGTTCAACAACTTCCGCCCGTGTCTGTCGATCGTCGACGCCGTGGACGGCTACGAACTGCCCGAACCGGTCTACGCCCGCCCGGAGATCCAGCGGATCACCGCCCTCGCCTGCAACGCCACCACCATCGTCAACGACCTGTACTCCTTCACCAAGGAGCTGGCGAGCGACCCCACCCACCTCAACCTGCCGCAGGTCGTCGCCGCCAACGAGCGGTGCGGGCTGAAGGCCGCCTATCTCAAGGCCGTCGACATCCACAACGAGATCATGGAGGCGTTCGAGGAGGAGTCCGTCCTGCTCGCCGCCACCTCCCCGCTCGTGGAGCGCTATGCCCAGGGCCTGTCGGACTGGGTGGCCGGGAACCACGAGTGGCACGCCACCAACACCCACCGCTACTCCCTGCCCCACTACTGGTAGAAACAGCACCGCTGACGCTCTGTCAGACGCACCACGAGGAGTCATCTGTTGACCATCGCCCCCGACGCCGGCACCACGGCGGCACCGGTACCGACCCAGTCCAGGTACCAGAACCGCGTCGCCGACTACTGGAACGCCGAGGAGAATCCGGTCAACCTCGAGCTCGGCAAGCTCGACGACCTCTACCACCATCACTACGGCATCGGCGACGCCGACCGGTCCGTGCTCGACGAGAGCGACCCCGCGCGCAGGCGGGAGCGGATCACCGCCGAACTGCACCGCCTGGAGCACGCCCAGGCCGAGCTGCTCGCCGGCCGGCTCGGCGCGCTCTCCCCCGCCGACCGCGTCTTCGACGCCGGCTGCGGGCGCGGCGGCGGCAGCGTCGTGGCCCATCTGCGCCACGGCTGCCAGGCGGACGGCGTGACGATCTCGGCCAAGCAGGCCGCGTTCGCCAACGAGCAGGCCCGTAAGCGGGGCATCGACGGGCACGTGCGTTACCACCACCGCAACATGCTCGACACCGGCTTCGAGAGCGGCGCCTACGCCGCCTCGTGGAACAACGAGTCGACCATGTACGTCGAGCTGGACCTGCTGTTCGCCGAGCACGCCCGGCTGCTGCGCCGGGGCGGGCGCTACGCGGTGATCACCGGCTGCTACAACGACGCCTACGGCCGGGCGTCCCGCGAGGTGTCCCTCATCAACGCCCACTACATCTGCGACATCCATCCGCGCTCGGAGTACTTCCGGGCGATGGCCCGCAACCGCCTCGTCCCCGTCCACGTCCAGGACCTCACCGCCGAGGCCATCCCCTACTGGGAGTTGCGCCGGCAGGCCGACCATCTGGTCACGGGCATCGAGGACACGTTCCTCACGGCGTACAAGAACGGCAGCTTCCAGTACCTGCTGATCGTGGCCGACCGGATCTGATCGCGGCTGACCGGGTCTGATGGCCGCCGCCGCACCGGAGGGGCGTTCCCTCCGCGGTGGAGGGCGAACCGGCACGGGCGGGTGCGCGGTGCGTGGCAGCACCGCGTCGCACGAGCCCGTGCCGGAACTCCCCCGGCGGCTGGACCGTTCCCGAACTCACCTGCCTGCCTTCCGTGTTGGGCCCCTCTGTGCTTGCCTGGTGAGCCGTTCTCGGTCGCCGGTGCAGGAGTCGCCGTATGCGGAAGCCGTGGATCGTGGGATCGCTGCTGGCCGGAGTGCTGCTGCTGGGCGCGTGCAGCGATCCGGTGTCCGGGCCGCAGGAGGCGCCGCCCTCCCCCGCGCCGCCGCAGGTGTCCGCCACGACGACCCACCAGCGGGCGCCCGCCTCCCCGAAGGCGCCGGCCGTGGCGCCCCGGGTGCTCTATCTCGGGGACTCGCTGGCGATGGAGGCCCAGAACGTGCTCGGCGAGCAGCTCCGCACGGACCTGGCGGCGACGTACACGAGCGCCCCGTACTCGGGAACCACCCTGTGCGACTACCTCGAAGGCACCGGGAAGCGGTCGCTCGTACCGGCCGCGGACAAGGCGGCCGCACTGGTGCGCACCCGGCACCCGGACTACGTGGTGCTCCAGTTCTGGGGCAACGCCTGGCCCTACACCTGGTGCATGGACGGGATCACCTACGACGCCTCGCCGCAGCGGTACTTCGCGCGCTACCGCGCCGACCTGCGCCGGCTCACCGGGCAGATCGCCGACGCGGGCGGCAGCCGGCGCCCGAAGATCGTGTGGGTGCTCCAGGGACCGGACCCGATCACCCCCGACCGGGTCCGGCGCGTGAACGAGATGTACGAGCGCCGGGCCGCCGCCTCGCACGACGTCGTCTCCGACGCGGGCGCCGCGGTGAGCCCCGCCGGGGCCCGCTACACCTGGTCCCAGGACCTGCCGTGCACCGCCTACGAGCACCGGCACGCCGGCTACTGCACCGATCCGGGCCGCGACCGCACCGCGCTCCACCTCGGCAAGGACTACCTGCACTTCTGCCTCGCCCCGACGACATCGGCTCCGAGACCCTGCCCGGCGCGCTCCCCCGGCATCGTGCGGATCGCCCGCGCGATCACCCGCACGATCGCGGAACAAGTGCGCGCTCCATGAGCCGGTGGAGGCGACGCCGGCCCGTCGCCCGCCGGATGCACGTGGCGGTGGCCTGCGGTGGCGGAACGGCCGGCCTGTACGCCGCCGGCACCGAAGCCGGCCGCGACCGCGCGTGTCACCGGGGTGTCGCGGCACGTCGGCGGCCTGCGTCGCGCCGGGTACGTCGGCGGGTCGCGGCGGCCGGTCCGTGCCCCGGGCGGGCGGACACGGCCGGCCCGGCGCCGGGTGGCGGCGGGCCGGCCGTCGAGCCGGAGCGAGCGGACGCGGGGCGTCACCCGCCCGTGTAGGCCTTCTCCAGGGCGGCGATGTCGAGCTTGCCCATCGACAGCATCGCCTGCATCGCACGCGACGCCTTCGCCGTGTCGGGATCGCTGATCATCTCGTCCAGCCGCTCGGGAATGACCTGCCAGGACACGCCGTAGCGGTCCTTGAGCCAGCCGCAGGGGCCGGGCTCGCCGCCGCCCTCGGTGAGTTTGGCCCAGTAGTAGTCGATCTCCTCCTGGTTCTGGCAGAACATCTGGAAGGAGATCGCCTCGGTGAACTTGAACTGGGGGCCGCCGTTCAGGGCGACGAACCGGTGGCCGTTGACCGTGAACTCGACGGTCAGCACCGTGCCGGCCGGCTGCATGGCCCCCTCGGTGTAGTGCGACACCCGGCCGATGCTGGAGTTCTTGAAGACCGAGACGTAGTAGTGGGCGGCCTCCTCCGCCTGGCCGTCGAACCAGAGACACGTGGTGAATCCGTCGGTGGTCATGTGTTCTCCTCCTGGGGCGCGGAACGCGGTCACCTGTACCGACTGGTCCCCGCCGCGGAACTCATCGGTGGCCGGCCCGCTGAAATCCGGATGGCCGCGGCACCGGCCGCAACTACGCTCCGCACATGACGTCTTCGCCTGCCGGCACGGCAGAGAACGCAGAGCCCTCCGCCGGCATCCGGCCCTTCCGCCTCGACATCCCGCAGAGCACCCTCGACGACCTGCACCACCGCCTCGACCTCACCCGCTGGCCCGACGAGCTGCCCGGCACGGGGTGGTCGTACGGCGTGCCCGCCGACTACCTGCGTGAACTCGTCACGTACTGGCGTCACTCCTACGACTGGCGGGCCGCCGAGGCCGAGCTCAACCGGCTGCCGCAGTTCACCACCACCCTCGACGGCTCGACCGTCCACTTCGCCCACATCCGCTCCCCCGAGCCCGACGCGACCCCGCTGATCATCACGCACGGCTGGCCCGGCTCGATCGTGGAGTTCCTGGACGTGATCGGGCCGCTCACCCATCCCTCGGCGCACGGCGGCGACCCGGCCGACGCCTTCCACCTCGTCGTCCCGAGCATCCCCGGGTTCGGACTGTCCGGCCCGCCCGCGGACACCGGCTGGGAGGCGGGCAGGATCGCCGACGCCTGGGCCGAGCTGATGCGGCGGCTCGGCTACGAGCGGTTCGGGGCGCAGGGCGGCGACTGGGGCGCCGCGATCTCCCGCGAGCTGGGCCGGGCGCATCCCGACCGGGTGAGCGGCGTCCACCTCAATCTGCTGCCGGGCGGACAGCAGCTCACCGAGCCCACACCGGAGGAGCTGGACGAGCTGGGCACGGAGGAGCAGGAGCGGGCGCTGCTGAGCTGGCGCCGGTGGAGCGAGTGGTCGCGCGAGGGCACCGGCTACGCGATCCTGCAGTCCACCCGGCCGCAGACCGTTGCGTACGCCCTCACCGACTCGCCCGTCGGCCAACTCGCCTGGATCGTCGAGAAGTTCCAGGAGTGGACGGACTCGCCGCTGCTGCCCGAGGAGGCCGTCGACCGGGACCGGATGCTCACCAACGTGATGCTGTACTGGCTGACCGGCACGGCCGGTTCCGCCGCCCGCGTCTACTACGAGCGCGCGCACGCCACGGGCCGCCAGGCCCTGCCCACCGAGCCGTCGGCCGCGCCCACCGCGCTCGCGGTCTTCCCGGCCGAGCCCCAGCTCCCGCTGCGGCACAAGGCGGAGCGGACGGAGAACCTCGTGCGGTGGACGGAATTCGACCGCGGCGGGCACTTCGCGGCGATGGAGGAACCGGACCTGCTGGTCGGCGACGTACGGGCGTTCTTCCGGCAGCTGCGCGCGAAGGGCTGACACCGCATTCCGCGCGCGGAGGGCGTGCGCCCCGGCCGGGCGGAGCGAGCCGGCGGGGCTCTGCCCGTGGCGAATCTGCCGCGGGCAGAGAAACGGCGTCGGCGGGCGCGGGCGGGCCAAGAGTGGAGTCGACGGCAACACGGCCCGACGTTCTACAGGAGAGACCATGACTCCACTCACCGCCTTCTCGCCCCGCGCGGAGGAGGGCGACACCCCACCCAGCCGGTTCGACGACCACCTCGCGGCCCAGCTCCTCGGCCAGCGCATCGTGTTCCTCGGCACCCAGGTCGACGAGGTCTCCGCGAACCGGGTCTGCGCACAGCTGCTCCTGCTGTCCGCGGAGGACCCGCGCACCGACATCAGCCTCTACGTGAACAGCCCGGGCGGTTCGGTGCACGCGGGCCTGGCGATCTACGACACGATGCGCCTGATCCCGAACGACGTGTCGACCCTGGCGATGGGCTTCGCGGCGAGCATGGGGCAGTTCCTGCTGAGCGTCGGCGCGGCGGGCAAGCGGTACGCGCTGCCGAACGCGCGGATCATGATGCACCAGCCGTCGGCGGGGATCGGCGGCACCACCGCGGACATCGAGATCCAGGCGGAGAACCTGGAGCACACCAAGCGGACCATCGAGCGGATCACCGCCGAGCACACCGGCCAGAGCCCGGAGACCATCTCGCAAGACGGCGACCGCGACCGCTGGTTCACGGCCGAGGAGGCCAGGGAGTACGGGATGGTGGACCGGGTCCTGGATTCCCTCGCGGACGTCCGCCCGACCGCCTCGAAGCGACGGATGGGGCTGTGACATGGGGAACTACACGATTCCGTACGTCATCGAGCGGACCGCGCACGGAGAGCGCTCCTCGGACGTCTTCAGCCGGCTGCTGTCCGAGCGGATCATCTTCCTCGGCACCGAGATCGACGACGGCGTCGCCAACGTCGTCATCGCGCAACTCCTCCATCTGGAGTCGGCGGCGCCCGAGAACGAGATCGCGATCTACATCAACTCCCCCGGCGGATCGTTCACCTCACTGATGGCGATCTACGACACGATGTCCTTCGTGCAGGCGCCGATCTCGACGTTCTGCGTCGGCCAGGCGGCCTCCACGGCGGCGGTGCTGCTGGCCGGCGGCGATCCCGGGCGGCGGTTCGTCCTGGAGCACGCGCGCGTGCTGCTCGGCCAGCCGGCCTCCGGCGGCCGGCAGGGCACGGTCTCCGATCTCGCCCTGCAGGCCAAGGAGATGGTCCGGATCCGCTCCCAGGTCGAGGAGGTGCTCTCCCGTCACACCCGTCACGACATCGCGACCCTGCGCGCGGACATGGACCGCGACAAGGTCTTCACCGCGCAGGACGCGGTGGCCTACGGCCTGGCGGACGAGGTGGTGAGCCGCCGCCTGGTGACGGTCTGAGACGCCGGTCAGGCCGCCAGGCACAGTCCGTCGTTGCGTGAGGTGGAACCGGCCCGGCTGCGCCTGGGGCTGTGGCCGGTGATCCGGACGAGTTCGCCCTGGGCGCGGGACAGCAGGTCGCCCAGGCCGAGGCCCAGGGCATGGGCGGCGGCCGCGAGGACCTCGGAGGAGGCCTCCTTGCGGCCCCGTTCCACCTCGGAGAGGTACGGCATGGAGATCCGGGCCTCGTCCGCCACGTCCTTCAAGGTGCGCTCCTGGGCGAGGCGTTCGCGCCGCAGGACGTCGCCGACCAGGTCGCGCCAGAGGGGCTCCCTGGGCGGCCGCCGCGCGGGCGGAGGGGCGACGGGGCGCGCGCCCTGCGAGGGGCGCAGCTCGATGACGCGGGCTTCGTTCGGCACTTGGCTGCTCACCGTCCCAGCCTAATTTCCCTCGCCACGATGGGAAGGGACCGGCATTCTGCCCTGGGTGGAATCACGGAGGGACGAGGACGCGGTGACGGCGTTGCGGGAGACGTTCAACGAGGATGCCGAGCTCTACGACCGGGCGCGCCCGCGGTATCCCCGCGCCCTGGTCGGCGAACTGGCCCGCGCGGCCGGACTCGGTCCGGACAGCCGTGTCCTGGAGATCGGGCCGGGCACCGGCCAGCTCACCGTTCCGCTGGCGGAGACGGGCTGCCGCATCACCGCGGTGGAGCTGGGCGACGCGATGGCGGGCGTGGCCCGGCGACGCCTGGCCGCGTTCCCGCGCGTGGAGGTGGTGGTCGCCGAGTTCGAGAACTGGGACCTGCCCGCGCACCCGTTCGACCTGGTGGTGAGCGCCACCGCCTTCCACTGGATCGACCCGGCGGTGCGGCTGGTCAAGGCGGCACGGGCGCTGCGCCCCGGCGGGCGTCTCGCCCTCGTCCTCACGGAGCATGTGGCGGGCGGCAGTGTGGAGTTCTTCGCTCAGGCCCAGCGCTGCTACGAGCGCTGGGACCCGGACACCCCGCCGGGCCTGCGCCTGCTGCCGGCGTCCGAGATCCCGGCGGGCACCGGCGAGCCGGCGGACTCCCCGCTCTTCGAGCACGTCGTGGCGACCCGGCACACCCAGGACATCACCTACACCACCGACCAGTACATCGACGTGCTGCGCACCTACTCGGGCCACCGCGCGCTGGACGAGGGGGCGCGCCGCGGTCTGCTGACATGTCTGCGCCGGCTCATCGACACACGCCACGGCGGCAGTGTCACCAAGCGCTACCTCCATGAACTGATCGTGACGGAACGTGCCCTCACGTGACAGGGTCACTACCTTCCGTGACCGAGACTTCGCTCCGTCGTCCGGTCCGGGCCCCTCCTGGTGCCCGGAGGGCATGCTCCGGCGATTGCCGGGTAACCGCTCCCACGTAGAGGCCGATGCAGACCGGACAGACATCGATGTACACATACGTCGATCCGTGACTTCGTGGGAGAGGTAATGGACACCGCCGTGGAACGGTCGGACGCACAGGCGACCCTGGGGGCCGCCGGGACCAGCACGGGTGATGGGCCACTGCCGGGTATCGAGGAGCCGAGGGCGGTGGCGCCGCGTGACGCGCGGGCGCTGTCCCGGCAGTTCTTCCAGCGCCTGACGGAACTCGAAGAGGGCACGCACGAGTACCAGTACGCGCGCAACACGCTGATCGAGATGAACATGTCGCTGGTGCGGTTCGCCGCCGGACGCTTCCGGGGGCGCGGCGACGACATGGAGGACATCGTCCAGACCGGGATGATCGGCCTGATCAAGGCGATCGACCGGTTCGAGCTGTCCCGCGAGGTCGAGTTCACCTCGTTCGCGCTGCCGTACATCGTCGGCGAGATCAAGCGCTTCTTCCGTGACACCACCTGGGCCGTGCACGTGCCGCGCCGTCTGCAGGAGCTGCGGGTCGAGCTGGCCAAGGCGCGCGAGGAACTGGCCAGCCGACTGGACCGCGACCCCACGGTCGCGGAGCTCGCCACCTTGATGAACATCGCGGAGAACGAGGTCGTCGAGGCGCAGATCGCCTCCAACGGCTACAACTCCTCCTCGCTGGACGCCGCGCTCACCGGCGACGGGCCGGAGAGCGGCGAGGCGGTGCTGGCCGACTTCATCGGCGTGGAGGAGGACGGGCTGCGGCTCGTCGAGGACTTCCAGACGCTCGCCCCGCTCATGGCGGAACTCGGCGAACGGGACCGGGAGATCATCCACATGCGGTTCGTGGAGGAGGCCACGCAGGCGGAGATCGGTGAGCATCTCGGCTGTTCTCAGATGCACGTGTCCCGGCTGATCAAGCGGATCATCGCGCGACTGCGCGAGGGCATGCTGGGCGAACTCGGCTGCGCCTGAGGCAGGCACGCGCGGACGTGACCGCCGGGGCCGTGGCGCCGGCGCCTTCCGCCTTCGGCGGTCACTCGCGGACGAGTCTCATCACCGCGCACACCCGCTTGCCGACCGGGACGCGTTCCACGACGACCCGGTCGGCCAGGGCGTGGACGATCTCCAGTCCGTGCCGGCCGACCCGCTCGGGATCACGCGGGAAACGGCGCGGAAGCGCCGCGCTGCTGTCGTAGACCCAGACGCTCACCGACGTGTCCGTGCCTTCGAGTTCGAGGATGTACGGGCCGTTGCTGTGCCGGTCGGCGTTGGTGACCAGCTCGCTCACGACCAGAAGCACCTCCTCGACGGCACGGTCCTCGATCCTGGCGCACCACTCGGTCCTGAGCTGGTCCACGAAGTGCGCGGTGAAGGAGCGCGCCTCGGCGATGCACCCCTGCTCGCCGGTGTAGTGCGCCGCCCGCCGTAGCGGTTCCACGGGCACGTCGAAACCAGTCGGTATCACTGCCCCGCCCACGTGCTCGATCATGCATGTCTCTCTCGGAAGCCGGCCAGGCCGGACGCTGCTGCACCATGCTCGTACCCCGAGGCGCGTCCCGCAGTCCCCCTTCCGGCCGATGTGTCCCCCTGGAGTCAGGACGCGGGTGCTGCGGGAGAGGTTGCCGACGTGTCCGCGGGACTCGTCACGGGCGCGGAGGACGGCGGCTCGGAACTCGGGGCCGAGGAGGACTCGGAGGGGGCGGTCGACGTGGCAGGACAGGGAGTCGGGCCACCGGTCGCACCCGGCGAGGAGCCGCACGCGGAGGGGGACGAGGACGCCGTCGGGGTGGACTCGCTCACCGACGGGGAGGGCTTCGCGGGCGGCCGGGTCCGGTGGTCGTCGTGGCCCGTGTCACCCCGGTGCCGGGCGATCCACTCGCCGTGCTCGGAGTCGTAGAGGATGAAGATGTCGATGATCCGCGGGGCGGGGTCGACCACGACCACGTCCGAGGGGCGGTACGACGGCCAGGTGTCGCCGGTCGGCTTCGGCGTGCTCTGCAGGGCGACCGGCGGGGTCAGCGGGTTGCCGCAGGCGCAGCGCACACGGGGTACACCGCGGCCGTCGACGAGGACGGCCGTGCCCGCCTGCAGGACCGCCTGGTAGGCGGTCGCGGCGCCGTTGCGGTAGCCGTGGTTGGTGACGCGGGTGTCCATGCGCAGCTGGACGGGGGTGAGGGCGCGCAGGTAGGCGGGGACACCGGCCGGGGCGAGACCCTCCACCGAGGCGAACGCCTTGTTCTTGGCCGGATCCGCTCCCAGTGCCTTGATCTGCCGCTCGACGTCGCAGCTGGAGATGTTGCGGGTGCCGCCGTACAGGCCGGGCGCGCCGCCGTCGACCTGGCGCACCGCGTGCGCGGGCGCCGAACCGGTGGCCGGGGAGGCCGGGACGGGCGGGACGGAGCTCTTCTCGGCGGTGGACTGCGTGAACGGTTCGGGGCCGGTCCTGCCCGCGGCCTGGAGGAAGAGCTCCCCGCTCTGCCCGGAGCCGCCGGAGCGGGTGAACACCACGGCGAGGACCACGGCGGCGACCACGACGGTGGCGAGTACGGCGAGACGGGGTGCCGACCTCCACCACGGGCGGCGGGGCGGTGGCGAGGGCAGGCCGGCGCCGTCGCTGCCCGGTGGCTGCGAGGGCGGGCCCGACGGTGGTTCGGACGGACCCGAGAGCGGGCCGGACGGTGGTCCTGTGGGGCGGCCGGAGGACGGCGGTTCGACGCTCACGAGCTCTCTCCCGACACAGCTTCGGTGCGGCCACGGCTTCGGTACCGCTTGCCGAGATATGTGACGCTTTCTTACGTGCTGTCCTCATTGTGTGTCGCGGCCCCTTGCCGCCCGCAAGCCGACGCGGACGGACCTCCCGGCGGGCGGGGCGCGCGGGCGCTGCTTAGCGTGGCGAGCGTGAGCCCGCGAACCCCCTCCCCGGACGTCGCCCGTCATGGCTGGCCGCAGGCCCTCGCCGCCGTGCTGGCCGCGCTGATCGCCATGTGGGGCATCGCCGCCCTGGGGCTGCTGGCGGCCGGAGCGGGAGGGCTGCCGGACGGAGCGTTCCCCCGGGTCGTCACG
The DNA here is from genome assembly GCF_044767585.1 of Streptomyces sp. NPDC101225. Taxonomy (NCBI): domain Bacteria; kingdom Bacillati; phylum Actinomycetota; class Actinomycetes; order Kitasatosporales; family Streptomycetaceae; genus Streptomyces; species Streptomyces sp. NPDC101225. The sequence continues at coordinate 498,260 of NZ_JBIWOE010000001.1, read as the reverse complement.
GCGACCGTGGTCACGGCGGTCGGCGGCACGATCGAACTGTCCGGGAACGCGGGTGCGCTGGCCGAGTCCGCGGCCGGGATCACGGTGATGCCGCTGTCGGTCACGCTGACCGGGACGCTCGTCCTCGCGGCGGGCTTCCTGCGCCCGCTGCGGCACCGGGCGGTCGCGGGCGTCCCGGAGCTGGCCGGCTGGGCCGCGAGGATCGCGGTGCTGTGGGTGCTCTCGCTGCTCGGCATGGCCTTCGCCGCCCGTCAGACCTTCGCGGTGTCCCTGGGCTCCGGGGTCCTCGGCGACGTCGGCGACGTCTTCGGCCTGTCCCCGAAGGTGGGGTTCACCACGGACGTGCCGCTGACCGTGCTGTTCGGTGTCCTGTGGCTGGCCGGTGTGCTGGTGCTGGCCCTGCTGGTCTCCTCCGCCGCCCCGCTGCCGGGGCGGCTGCTGCGCTTCCAGGAGTCGGTGCGGCCGGCCGCGTACGCCATGGTCGCCCTGCTGCTCGCGTTCGTGGCCGTCGGTGTGGTGATCGCGCTGGTCGTCGCCGCGACCCGGGGGCATGTCCCGGAGACCTTCGCGGTGATCCTGCTGGGCCTGCCGAACGTGGCCTGGCTCGCGCTCACGCTCGGCCTCGGCGCCACCTGGACCGGCCGGGTGGACGGCCCGTTCGGGCTGCCCATGCCGCACGTGCTCGACGAGGTGCTGCGGACCAAGGACGTCTCCACGCTCAATGTGCACACCCTGGCCGGCTACGACGGCCGGGTGTGGTGGCTCGTGGCGGTGGACGCGGTCCTGCTGCTGGCCTCGGCCTTCTCGATGGCGGCCCGCTCCCCCGCCCGCGTACGGGCCTGGCAGCACGCCCTGCACATGGCGGTCGCCCTCGCGCTGACCGTCCTGACGATCTGCCTGGTGGGCCGGGTCTCCGCCCACTACGGCCTGTCGCTGCTCGGGATCGGCGACCTGGGCGGTGGCCTGTCCGGCGACGTGTTGCTCACGCCCCAGGTGTGGGGCGCGCTGGGCTTCGCCCTGCTGTGGGGCCTGGTGACCGGCTTCCTCGGCGCGCTGCTGGCGAGACCGGTACGGCGGCGGGGCCAGGCCGGCGAAGCGGCCGGCACGTGAACAACGCTACGGGCCGATACACCTAGATCCGGCTCCGGAAGACCGGTTCGGCCCAGCGCGGTGGCGGCTCGGGCCCCGCTCCGCCCGTGGACGGGAGGCGCAGGTCCACCTCGGTGCGGGGGTGGTCGCTCGGCGGGGTGCCCGTCAGGGCGGTGCGCAGGGCGGTGACGAAGGCGCGGCAGGACTCGTGGCGCTCGTCGGGGCTCTTGGCCAGAGCCCTGCCGAACACGGTGTCGGCCTCGGGGGCGAGGTCGGGCCGGAACTCCGTCAGCGCGGGCGGCCGGTCGTACTGGTGGGCCCAGAGCAGGGCCATGTCGTCGTCGCGCCGGAAGGGCGGCCGGCCGGCCAGGGACTCGTAGACGACGCAGCCGAAGCCGTAGACGTCGCAGCGTCCGTCGACGGGCCGCCCGGAGATCTGCTCCGGGGCCACGTAGTCGAGGGTGCCGACGAACTGGCCGACGGAGGTGAATCCGGTCAGGGACAGCGACTTCTTGGTCAGGCCGAAGTCCGTGAGGTAGGCGTGCTCGGGGTGCTCGCTGTCGGTGCCGCGGGCGACCAGGATGTTGCCGGGCTTCACGTCCCGGTGCACCAGCCCGTGCTCGTGCGCCGCGTCGAGCGCGGAGGCGACCTGCGCGGCGATGCGCAGCGCGACCTCGGGAGCGAGCGGGCCGCGCCGGTCGAGGAGATGGCGCAGGTCGCTGCCCTCGACGTAGCGCATGGCGATGTACAGCACTCCGTCCGTCTCGCCCGCCTCGAAGACCGGCACGATGTGCGGGTGGTCGATGGCGGCGGCCGCCCGGGACTCGTGGGTGAAGCGGAGCCGGAAGGTGTCGTTGCGGGCGAGTTCGGGGGCGAGCAGCTTGAGGGCGACCGTCCGCTCCAGGCGCAGGTCCCGGGCGCGGTAGACGACGGCCATGCCGCCGCGCCCGATCTCCCGCTCGATGCGGTAGCCCGCCACCTGCCGGCCGATCAGGTCGGAGGGGCGTCCCGCGAAGACGCTCGCGTCACGGGCCATCGGGTGTCACGACCTGGGTGGGAGGGTGGCCCTCCGCCGGGGCGGCCGCGCCCGGAGCGTCGTCGTCCGTGGCGTAGGTGCTCACGCGCGTCCCGTCGCCGTAGACCCATCGGCCCTGCTCGGTGTCGTACAGCCACACGTTCTCACCGTCGACCACGATGCCGACGCGCAGTCCTCGCGTACGGCCGCGGAAGGACTCGCCGTCGAGGCCGCCGCGTGCGCGTTCCTCGACGGCGGCCCGGTAGCGGGCGAGGTTCTGTTCGGTGCGGGCGAGCAGGGGGCGCGGGTCGGCGGTGCGAGCCTGGGGACCGCCGGCGGCGGGCGGGTCCTGGGGCACGGCGACCAGATGGCGGCCGTCCACCCAGGCCGACCAGCCGTTGGAGCACACCACGTGCGCCCAGTCGCCGCGCCGCTCGGCGAGCTGCACGGGCAACAGCGGATCGAGGGGGACCGTGGGGCGGCCGGGGTCGGGGGCCTCCCAGGCGGGCATGCCGTGCTGGGGGACGACGTGGGTGGGCCGGAAGCCGGGGTTCGTCATCGCCGGGCCTACTTCCGCATCACGACGGGTTCGTGCCGGCGCAGCAGCCGGGAGACCAGGAAGCCGAAGAGCGCCGAGAGCACCACCAGCATGGCGATGTTCAGCAGCCACACCCCGGCCGAGTGCTTGAACAGCGGGTCGCCGGTCAGCTCGCCCGGCACGATCCGCGCCAGGCCGACGGTGCCCGCCATCGCGCCGAGCGCCCAGCGCGAGGGCACCAGCCACGACAGCTGCTCCAGACCCGGTACCCCGTGCAGCTTGAGCAGGGCGCCGCAGAAGACGACTTGGACGATGGCCAGCAGCACGAGCAGCGGCATCGTCACCTCTTCCTTGCGCACCAGAGCGGAGACGAGCAGGCCGAGCATCATCGCCGTGAAGGCCAGCAGGGCCACCGCGACGGTGATTTCGGCCAGGGGCGGCATCAACACGCCCTCGCCGCCGGGGGCGTTGAGGTCGACGCCCAGAAGGGCGACCAGGGTGAGCACCACGGCCTGGAGGACGGTGATCGTGCCCAGGACGACGACCTTCGACATCAGGTACGCCGATCTGGACAGGCCCACGGCACGTTCGCGCTGGTAGATGGTGCGTTCCTTGACGAGCTCGCGCACGGCGTTGGCGGCGCCGGTCAGGACTCCGCCGACGCACAGGATGAGCAGGGCGTTCATCGCGGTGGCCTGGGTCAGTCTGCTGCCGGCCAGGGCGCGGGCCATCGCGCCCATCACGAACGGCAGCGCGATCATGATGACGAGGAAGGTGCGGTCGGCGCCGAGCGCGGCGGTGTAGCGGCGTACGAGGGTGCCGAGTTGGGCGCCACGGCTGCGCGGGCGGGGCGGCGGGGTGACGGCGACCGGGCCGGGGTCGGGCACCCGGGGCTGCGCCGTGGCGTCGGCGACGTAGCGACGGTGGGCGGGCGAGTGGCGGAAGTCGCCCGCCCAGTCGCGGCCGCGGTCGCGTTCGAAGGACTCGAAGGCCTCCGGCCACTGCTCGAAGCCGAAGAAGGCGAGGGCCTCGTCGGGCGGGCCGTAGTAGGCGATGGTGCCGCCCGGGGCGAGCACCAGGAGCCGGTCGCACACGTCGAGGCTCAGGACACTGTGGGTGACCACGACGACGGTACGGCCGTCGTCGGCCAGGCCGCGCAGCATGTGCATCACCGAGCGGTCCATCCCGGGGTCGAGGCCCGAGGTCGGCTCGTCGAGGAAGAGCAGCGAGGGCTTGGTCAGCAGCTCCAGGGCCACGCTGACCCGCTTGCGCTGCCCGCCGGAGAGGCTGTGCACCGGCTGGCCGGCCCGCTGTTCCAGGCCCAGTTCGCGGATGACTTCCTCGACCCGGGCCCGGCGCTCGGCCTTGGCGGTGTCCTGCGGGAAGCGCAGTTCGGCGGCGTAGGACAGGGCGCTGCGGACGGTGAGCTGGGCGTGCAGGATGTCGTCCTGCGGGACGAGGCCGATGCGCTGGCGCAGCTCGGCGTAGTCGCGGTAGAGGTCGCGGCCGTCGTAGAGCACCGTGCCGTGGTCGGCGGGCCGCTGGCCGGTGAGCGCGTTCAGCAGGGTGGACTTGCCGGCGCCGCTCGGCCCGACGACGGCGAGCAGGCACTTCTCCCCCACCGGGAACGACACGTGGTCGAGCAGGGTCTTGCGGCCGCGGTCGACGGCGACCGTGAGGTCCTGCACGTCGAGGGAGACCTCGCCGGTGTCGACGTACTCCTGGAGCTGGTCGCCGACGAGGCAGAACGCCGAGTGGCCGATGCCGACGATGTCGCCGGGGCGTACGGGCGCGGTGGTGACGGGTGAGCCGTTGAGGAACGTGCCGTTGTGGCTGCCCAGGTCGGCGATCTCGTACGTCCCGTCGGGCAGGGCGCGCAGTTCGGCGTGCCGGCGCGAGACGATCAGGTCGTCGATGACGAGGTCGTTGTCGGCGGCGCGGCCGATGCGGACGGTGCGGGCGGGCAGCGGGCGCACGGTGGTGGGCCGGCGGTAGGTGGCGGTCAGGCCGGGCATGGAGACCGCCGAGGGGCGCTCCGGAGGTGCGATCGGAGGGCTGCTCAGCACGGCGCAGGGGCCGTCGGCGGGATTGCCGAAGCGGATCACGCTGCCGGGGCCCACGCCCCAGGCGTGGATGCGGCGGCCGTCGGCGAACGTGCCGTTGGTGCTGTTCTCGTCCTCGATGGTCCAGTGGTCGGCGTCGGGGCGCAGCACCGCGTGGTGCCACGAGACCCGGACGTCGTCGATGACGATGTCACTCAGGGGATCGCGCCCGACGTGGTAGTCGCGGGCCGGGCTCATCACGGTGGAGCCCGCCTCGGTCTCCAGGACGAGTTCGGGCGCAGTCGGCGCGACGGGCCGCTCTGCCATGAGGAGGATTCTACCGATTCGCCCCCGTCTGCGCCCGGCGCGGCGGACACCCCCCGGCGGTCAGCCGACCGGCAGCACGAGCGCCGGGATGGTGCGCTGCATCCGGAGGGCGTCGACGGACTCCGCGAGCAGTTCGTACTCGGTGGTGTCGTCGTTCGTGGCGATCCGCACCAGCCGCCCGGCGGCCAACTGTTCGGCCACTACCTCCTGTTGGACGTCGTCGCCGCACCACGACCGCAGTAGGGCCGGCACGCCGGGGACACCGCCCGCGACGGGGACGAGCGAGCTCGGCGGGAAGTGCCCGGCCTCGGGCCGGGGGTCGAGGCGGTCGGCGATCCAGTTCGCGCGGTCGCGCAGCCACCACAGGGCGAGGGCGAGGGTGGGGGCACGGTAGGACCCGAGCGGCACACCGATCCGCTGCCCTCCGCAGGTGCCGTACGCCGTCACGTGGCATAAGAACTCGTCGTGCACGTCCGCTCCCCCGTTGCTGGTTCGACTGTCGGCCGTCCTCGCTTTCGGTGCGACTCATGTGCAGTTTTCGCGCGATCATGCGCGGTGCGTGATCGCGTCTTCGCTCGCCGTGAAGTCCCTTGACTGTTGAGTATGTTCACTGCTGAAACAGAGTCACCACGACTTTCCGGCCACTCTCCTGGCATATTCACAGGGGCAGTTGGCCGAAATGCTGTGCGCGCCTCCATTACCCGAGGAGTAATCGACGGTGCGCCGCGCCGCGGGCATGGTTGCCCTACCGGGTCGCCGGAGCGCGTATCCGGCTTCTGACCAGCAACGACCGTCTCGATGGAGGCTGATTCGCCATGTCCGTGAACACCGATCGTTACGAGAACGCCGTCGCCCGTTACTTCGAGGCCTGGAACGCGGCCGGGCCCGAGGAGCTCGAGAAGGCGGTGGCCGCCGCCTGGAGCGCCGACGGCAGCTACACCGATCCGCTCGCCGACGTCGCCGGGCACGAGCAGATCGCGGCCGTGATCACCGCGGCCCACGAGCAGTTCCCCGGTTTCACCTTCCGGCCGGGCGGGGCCGTCGACGGCCACCACGACACGGCGCGCTTCTCCTGGGAGCTGGTCGCCGGGGACGGCTCGGCGCCCGTGGCGGGCTTCGACGTGATCACCCTCGGCGAGGACGGCCGCATCCGGACCGTGCTCGGCTTTCTCGACCGGGTGCCCGCCGGCGCCTGAGGCGTGCGATGAGTTTCGCCGCTCGCGGTGGTCTTCCCCTTACCCGGCCACCGCGAGCGGAGGAGCCCGCCATGACCACGACCGCCCACCTCGACGTGGAGTTCACGGCCGTCCTGACCAAGAGCCCGGACGAGGGCGGCTGGACCTATCTCGTCTGGCCGCGGAGCGTCGCGTTCTTCGGCACCCGCGGACTGGTCAAGGTCCGCGGCACGATCGACGGACACCCCTTCCGCAGCTCCTTCATGGCGCTGGGCGACGGCACGCACAAGCTGCCGGTCAAGGCCGCCCTCCGCAAAGCCGTCGGCAAGGACGCGGGCGACACGGTGACCGTGCGCCTGACGGAGCGCCTCAACCCCTGACCGCCTCGCGGTAGCGCCGGGGCGCGACGCCGACCGCCCGCTTGAAGGCGTTGCTGAAGGCACTCTCGGAGGTGTAGCCGACGGAGCGGGCGAGCGTCGCGACCGGGACCGTCCCCTGCCGCAGAGCACGGGCCGCCAGGCTCATGCGCCAGTTCAGCAGGTACGTCAGCGGCGGCACCCCGGCCGCCTCCTTGAACCGTACGGCGAAGGTGGTGCGGGACATCGCGGCGGCCCGGGCCAGCTCCGCCAGCTGCCAGGGGTGCCCCGGGTCGCCGTGCATCAGGCGCAGGGCCGGGGCGAGCCGCTCGTCGGCCAGGGCGCGCAGCCAGCCGGACGGCAGCCCGTCCGCCTCGGCGAGGCAGACCCGCAGGACGTGGACGAACATCAGCTGCGCGAGCTGGTCCGCGGCGAACTCCCCGCCGGCCCCGCGTGTGCGCACCTCGTCGGCCAGCCGGCCCGTCAGCCAGCGCAGCACCGGCGCCTCGGCCGCTTCGGCCCCCACGTGGACCAGTTCGGGCAGCGCCCGGCGCAGCAGTTCGCCGCTGTCCCGGCTGAGGTCGATGTGCCCGGAGACGCAGACGACGTCCTCGCCCTCACCCAGCCGTGCCATCCGCGTCACGGGGTCGACCGCGATCTCGCGGGAGCTCAGCGGCTCGACGCCGGCCTCGCTGCACAGCACGTACGGCTGCCGCCCGTCGGAGACGACCACGTCGCCCTCGGAGAGCTTCAGCTGGTCCCCGCCGTCCTCGCGGACGAGCAGGCAGCCGCCCCGCACCACGGCGTTGACCTTGAGCCTGTCGCGCCCGTACAGCCGGATCGCCCACGCGCCGCCGGCCGTGAAACCGCCGGAGAACACGCTGCGGGCGTCGGAGACGGCGAGGGCGTCGGAGAGCGGATCCGCGGACATGCTCGAACTATCACGCAAGTAATGCGGATTCTCAAGTATTCGTCGTACGGAAACGGCGCCTTACGGTGGCATGGACCGCTTGTTCAGAGGAGTGACGCACATGACCACCGCACAGCAGCCCCTGCCCTCCGGATTCGGCGCCGACGCCACCGCCGAGGAGGTGATCAAGGGCGTCGGCCTGACCGGCAGGACCGCGATCGTGACCGGCGGCCACTCCGGCATCGGCCTGGAGACGGCCCGCGTCCTGAGCTCCGCCGGCGCCGAGGTCGTCGTACCGGCACGCGACGCGGAGCGGGCACGGGCCGCGCTGCGGGACGTGCCCGGGGCCGAGGTCGCGCGGCTGGACCTGCTGGACCCTGCCTCGATCGACGCGTTCGCGAAGGAGTTCCTGGCCTCCGGACGTCCGCTGCACATCCTGGTGGGCAGCGCCGGGGTGATGGCGACGCCCCTGACCCGGGACGCGCGCGGCTACGAGGTGCAGTTCGCGACCAACCACCTCGGCCACTTCCAGCTGGTGACGCGCCTGTGGCCGGCGCTGGTCGCGGCCGACGGCGCCCGTGTCGTGTCCGTGTCGTCGCGGGGCATCCGCTTCGCCGGCGTCGACTTCGACGATCTGCACTTCGAGCACCGGCCCTACGAGCCGTTCGTCGCCTACGGACAGTCGAAGACGGCCAACGCGCTCTTCGCCGTGGAGCTGGACCGGCGCGGACGCGGCGAGGGCGTACGGGCCTTCGCGGTGCACCCGGGCACCATCGTCGACACCGGCCTCGCCAGGCACCTTCCGGCCGGGGCGCTGCGCGCGGCCGGTGCCGTGGACGCCGGGGGCCACCCGGTCCGCGATGCGTCCCGCCAGCTCAAGACCGTGCCGCAGGGGGCGGCCACCAGCGTCTGGTGCGCGACGAGCCCCCAGCTGGCCGGGCTGGGCGGGGTCTACTGCGAGAACAGCGACATCAGCCCGCTGGTGCCCCCCGCCGGCGAGGCCGCCTGGCGGGCCGGCGCCGGGACTCCCGGCGTCCTGCCCTACGCCGTGGACCCGGAGGCGGCGGCCCGCCTCTGGGACGTCAGCGAGCGGCTGATCGGCGCCTGAGGGTCAGTGCCTGACCGGACGGCGGTTCACGGCCGGACGATCGCGTCGATGCGCGCCAGCTCCTCGGCGTCGAAGTCGAGGTTGCGGGCGGCCGCGACGCTGTCCTCGATCTGCCGGGGGCTGCTCGCGCCGACCAGCGCTGAGGTCACCCGGCCGCCGCGCAGCACCCAGGCCAGGGCCAGCTGCGCCAGGGTCTGGCCGCGGCCCTTGGCGATCTCGTCGAGGGACCGCAGCCGTCCCACGAGCTCCTCGGTGACCGCGTCCGAGTTCAGGAACGGGCTGTCGCTCGCCGCCCGCGAGCCCTCCGGGATGCCGTCCAGGTAGCGGGCGGTGAGCAGGCCCTGCTCCAGCGGGGAGAAGACGATGGAGCCGACCTGGAGCTCGTCCAGGGCGTCCAGCAGGCCCTCGTCCTCGGGGCGGCGGTCCAGCATCGAGTAGCGCGGCTGGTGGATCAGCAGCGGGGTGCCGAGGTCGCCGAGGATCCGGGCGGCCTCGCGGGTCTGCTCGGCCGAGTAGTTCGAGATGCCCACGTAGAGCGCCTTGCCCTGCTGGACCGCCGAGTGCAGGGCGCCCATCGTCTCCTCCAGCGGAGTCTCCGGGTCCGGGCGGTGCGAGTAGAAGATGTCGACGTGGTCCAGGCCCATCCGGCGCAGGCTCTGGTCCAGCGAGGACAGCAGGTACTTGCGGGAGCCGAACTCGCCGTACGGGCCGGGCCACATCAGGTAGCCGGCCTTGGTGGAGATGATCAGCTCGTCGCGATGGGCGCCGAAGTCCGCCGCGAGTGCCTCGCCGAGGGCGGACTCGGCGGACCCGGGCGGCGGGCCGTAGTTGTTGGCCAGGTCGAAGTGGGTGACGCCGAGGTCGAAGGCCCGGCGCAGGATCGCCCGCTGGGTCTCCACCGGGCGGTCGGGCCCGAAGTTGTGCCAGAGGCCGAGCGAGATCGCGGGGAGCTTCAGGCCGCTGCGTCCGGTGCGCCGGTAGGGCATGTCCGCGTAGCGGTCGGGGTGTGCGGTGTACAACGCGACTCCAGAGGGGTGGGCACACGAATAGCCGGTTCATGGGACGACCAGAACCCGCCACCCACTCTGTCGCGACCTGCGGCCAGTGGTCCAACAGGAGAATGCGATGGAACTCAGCGGCTAGGCTTCTCAATCATGGAACTCCGCCATCTCCAGCACTTCGTCGCGGTCGCCGAGGACCAGCACTTCACCCGGGCCGCGGAACGGCTGATGGTGTCCCAGTCGGGCCTGTCGGCCTCGATCCGGGCACTGGAGCGGGAGTTGCAGACCCCGCTGTTCGTCCGCACCACCCGCCGGGTCACGCTGACCGAGGCGGGGCGGGCACTGCTGAGCGAGGCGGAGCGGATCCTGGCGCAGGTGCGCTCCGCGCACGAGGCGGTCGCCGCCGTGCAGGGCGTGCTGCGCGGCACGCTCTCGCTGGGCACCGAGCAGTGCATCGCGGGCGTGCACGTGGCGGGGCTGCTCGCCGCGTTCCGCCGGCGCCACCCGGATGTGGAGATACGACTGCGGCAGGCGGGCTCGGGCGAACTGGCCGAGGAGGTCGCGGCCGGGCGCCTGGACCTGGCCTTCGCCTACCGCACCCAGGCGGACACCGACCAGCTGCGCTCGGTGTCGCTGACCGGCGAGCCGATGACCGTGCTGTGCCACCCCAGCCATCCGCTGGCGACCGGCGGCGCGGCCGTCACACCCGACGACCTCGGCGGGGAGGTGTTCGTCGACTTCCATCCCGACTGGGGACCGCGCCGCACCACGGACGCGGCCTTCTCCGCGGCGGGCGTGCGGCGCACCGTCGCGCTGGAGGTCAACGACGTGCACAGCCTGCTGGACCTGGTGGACGAGAACCTCGGCATCGCGGTCGTGCCGCGGCACTTCCGGCACAAGCGCGAGGCGCTCACCGCCCTGCCCGTGAAGGGCACCGGGGAGACGGTCTACGAGACGGTGGCCCTGCTGCCGCCGCCGCAGGCGACCAGCCCGGCGGCGCGGGCGCTGATGACCCTTCTGGAACAGGGCACGCACGAGGAGCCGTAATGCGCGATGGTGGAGGCATGCATGCCAAGGACATCCTCATCGACGCGTACGGCCGCATCCAGGAAGAAGTCCACGCCGCCGTCGGGGGACTCGGCCCGGACGTCCTCAACGCCCGGCCCTCCCACGACGCCAACTCCATCGCCTGGCTGGTCTGGCACCTCACCCGCGTCCAGGACGACCACGTCGCCCACGCCTTCGGGCTGGACCAGGTGTGGCTCACGCAGGAGTGGGAGAAGCGCTTCGGCCTCGACCTGCCGCGCCAGGACACCGGCTACGGGCACAGCTCCACCCAGGTCGCCAAGGTGCGGGTCGACTCCGGCGACCTGCTGACCGGCTACCACGACGCCGTGCACGAGCAGACCCTCGGCGCCCTGCGGGGGCTTGCCGCCGCGGATCTGGAGCGCGTCGTCGACGAGCGCTGGGATCCACCGGTCACCCTGGGCGTCCGGCTGACCAGCGTCCTGTCCGACGATCTCCAGCACGTCGGACAGGCCGCCTACGTCCGCGGACTGGTTCAGAGCACCGCCGCGTAGCCCGGCAGGACGACGTCCCGCAGGAGCGCCGTGCGCTCGTCGAACGGGAGGAACGCGCTCTTGACGGCGTTCACCGTGACGGTGCGCAGGTCCTCCACGGTCCAGCCCGCCTGTTCCACCAGCAGGGACATCTCACGGGTCATCGTGGTGCCCGACACGAGACGGTTGTCGGTGTTGAGGGTGACCCGGAAGCCGAGGTCCTTCAGCTCCGTGATCGGGTGCCCGGCGATCGAAGTCGCCGCCCCCGTCTGGAGGTTGGAGGTCGGGCACATCTCCAGCGCGACCCGGCGGTCGCGCACCCAGGCCGCGAGCCGCCCGAGCTTGCCGTCGACGATGTCCTCGGTGATCCGCACACCGTGGCCGATGCGCTGGGCACCGCAGACCTGAAGGGCCTGGTGGATGCTGGGCAGCCCGTGCGCCTCGCCGGCGTGGATGGTGAACGGCACGCTCTCGTCGCGCAGATGCCGGAAGGCGTCCAGGTGGTCGGCGGGCGGGAAGCCGTCCTCGGCGCCGGCGATGTCGAAGCCGACGACGCCGGCGTCACGGAAGGCGACGGCCAGGTCGGCCGTCTCCCGTGTGCGGTCGAACATCCGCATCCCGCACAGCAGCGTGCCGACGCGGACCGGCGTGCCCGCGGCCGACGCCTTCGCCATGCCCGCCGCGAGCCCCTCCTGGACGGTCCCGACGACCTCCGGCAGGGTGAGGCCGCCCTTGAGCATCAGCTCGGGCGCGTACCGCACCTCGCCGTACACCACGCCGTCCGCGGCCAGGTCGAGCACGTACTCCTCGGCGGTGCGCAGCAGTCCCTCGCGGGTCTGCATCACGGCGAGGGTGTGCTCGAAGGTGCCTATGTAGCGCACCAGGTCGCCGGAGTCGGCGGCCTCGACGTACCAGGCGGCCAGCTCGTCCGGATCCGTCGTCGGCAGGGTGTGGCCGACCGCGGCCGCGAGCTCCACCAGGGTGGCGGGGCGCAGGCCACCGTCGAGGTGGTCGTGCAGGACGGCCTTGGGGAGGCGGCGGAGCACATCGGCGTCTACGCGCGTAGCAGTCATGGTGTGGTCTTTCGTCGGACGGGGTGGTTCGAAGCGGTGGGAGGGAGCCGGGGCGGAGCGCCCGGAGGAACCCGGCCCGCGGCGGGCGGCAGGTCAGCCGGCCGGCTGGAGCAGGTCCCAGCGGTTGCCGTACAGGTCCTGGAAGACGGCGACGGACCCGTACGGCTCGTGGCGCGGCTCCTCCAGGAAGGTCACGCCCGCGGCGAGCATCCGGGCGTGGTCGCGGGCGAAGTCGTCGGTGTGCAGGAAGAACCCGACGCGCCCGCCGGTCTGGTCGCCGACCCGCGCGCGCTGCTCGTCGCCCTTGGCGCGGGCGAGCAGCAGCGCCGTGCCCTGGCCACCGGGCGCGACGACGACCCAGCGGGAGCCGTCGGGGCGGGCGGTGTCCTCGGCCAGCCGGAAGCCGAGGGCTTCGGTGTAGAAGCCGATCGCCTCGTCGTAGTCGTCGACGACGAGGGTGACCAGGGCGACGTGTCTCATCGGGGCCTTCCGGGAGAAGCGATTGAGGGGAGAGGTTATACGTAAAACCTCCGGGACGCCAGTCGCCACCCGGACCTGCGGCGTGCCGCGCACGTGACGTCGTCCGCTCGCGGGACGGGCAAGCGGGCGGGCGGGCAAGCGGGCGGGACTTTCGCAACACGTCTTAGGACCCGCGCCCGAGCCGGAGCGGGACCCTGGTCCGACGCGCGGCCCGGCGGTGACTGGCTAGCGTTCCTGGCATGAAGATCGACATCTCGCCGCGCGAACCGCGCCGGCGCAGGCAGGACGTCCTGCGGCGGCTGGACCAGGAGATCGACGTCTGGGTCGCCTCGGCCGACGCGGACGGGCTGCCGTGCCTGGTGCCGCTCTGGTTCGTGTGGCACGAGGAGGCCGTGTGGCTGGCGACCCGCACGACGAACCCGACCGGCCGCAACCTGAGCGCGAGCCGCCGGGCCCGGCTCGCGCTCGGGGACACCCAAGACGTGGTGCTCCTCGACGGTGACGTCGAGACCTACGCCCTGCCCGACGTGCCGGCCGCGGCGGCCGAGGCGTTCCTCGCCAGGACGGGCTGGGATCCGCGCCGGGACAGCCCGTCGTACGCCTTCTTCCGGGTGCGCCCGCGCGCGGTGCGGGCGTGGCACGGGCAGCACGAGCTGGCCGGACGGCACCTGATGAAGGACGGCACCTGGCTGACCTGAGCCGACCCCGCGCGCGGACACCCGCGCTCCCTCCCACCCTCCGTCCAGACGCACCCCACCCCCGACGCACGCCCACCACGAACCAGCCAGGCGACACCCGACGAAGCACCGCCACCGGCCCACGTACACCGACCGCGACCGGGCTCCCGGGGCGCGCCCGCACACGACGCCCGCACAGCACGAACAGCGCGCATCGGCGGGACGGCAGTCGACGAAGCACCGCCGTCGGCCCGCGTACACCGACCGCGACCGGCCCCCGGGGTGCGCCCACCGGGGTGCGCTCGGTACGAGCCCTGCGACGGGGCCGGGCGGCGCCTCGGGAAGGGCGGTCAGCGGCCGACGGGACGCGGCCGCGTACGGAGGGCGGTCAGGAGTTGGTGAGCGCCATCCGGAATCGGGCCGCGCCGGAGAGCATCTTCCGGTAGGCCGCGTCGACCTGGTCCAGCGGCACCGTCTCCGTCATGGGCCGGATGCCGTGCAGGGCGCTGAAGGCCATGGTGTCCTGGACGTCCTGCGCCGTGCCCGACGGGTGGCCGCGCAGGACCCTGCCGCTCATCAGCAGCTGGTTGGGGTTGACCCCCAGGGGCTGGGCGTCGGCCCCGATGACCACCAGCTCGCCGCGGGGTGCCAGGCCGTCGACGGTGGCGGTGATGGCCTCGGAGTTGCTGGCGGTGGCGAGGACGACCTTGGCACCGCCGAGGGACTGCAGCGCCTGCGCGACCGGTGTGCCGGCCGTGCTGTCGACGTAGTGGTGCGCTCCGAGCTGCTTGGCGAAGTCCGCCTTGTCGGCTCCGCGGGCGATCCCGACGGTCTCGAATCCCATGGCGGCGGCGTACTGCACGCCCAGGTGGCCCAGTCCGCCGAGGCCGAGGACGGCGACCAGGTCGCCGGGCCGGGCGGAACTGCGCCGCAGCCCGTTGAAGACGGTGACGCCCGCACAGGCCATGGGTCCCGCGTCGGAGGCGGAGAGGGCGTCGGGGATACGGGCGAGCGCGTCGACCGGCGCGATCATCGACTCCGCGTAACCGCCGTCGTAGGCCCATCCGGGCACCTTCAGGTTGGCGCAGACGATGAAGTCGCCCTGCCGGCACTGCCTGCAGTGGCCGCAGCTGCCGCCGAACCAGCCGACGGCCACCCGGTCGCCCACCTGCCAGCCCATGTCTCCCGCGCCGTCGCCGAGTTCCTCGATCCGGCCGGCGTTCTCGTGCCCGGGGACGACCGGGAAGCGGACTCCCGGCACGAGGGCGTTCACGAAGATGGTGTCGCTGTGGCAGATCCCGCACGCGTCCACGGCGATCCGCACATGGCGCGGACCGGGCCGGGGTACTTCACGCTCGGCGATCTGGAAGGGTTCGCCGGCGGCGGCGACCTGGGCAACGCGATAGGTACTCATCTGCCTTCTCTCGGAAAGATTGCGAGATGCTCCTCCTCCAGCAGAACAGTTCCGGACCCGCCGCGCGCGCCGAACGGTGGAACGAGCGGCACGGCCCGCCGACGTGCGCCTTCCCCAGCCCCGACTCACCCGTGAGGTGCGGTCATGACCGACACGATCAGCCCTGAACGCCGGCCCTGCGCCGTCTCGGTGCTCGGAGGGCCCACCACGGTCCTCGACGTCGGCGGCCTCCGGCTGGTGTGCGATCCGACGTTCGACGGCGCCGGGAACCACGGCTACCTGACGAAGACCGCCGGTCCCGCGGCGTCGGAGGCCGACGTCGGGGACGTCGACGCCGTACTGGTCAGCCACGACCTCCACCCCGACAACCTCGACACCCGCGGCCGGTCGTTCGCCCTGAACGCTCCGTTGGTGCTCACCGGACCCGTCACGGCGCAGCGGCTGGGCGGTCCGGCGCGCGGGCTCCCGGCGTGGGAGACCACCCGGATCGACCGTCCCGGTGGAGGGGTCCTGGAGGTGTGTGCCGTGCCGGCCCAGCACGGGCCGGACGACGGGGACCGCGACCAGGACGGCAACGTCAACTGCGAGGTCACCGGTTTCGTGCTGAGCGGGGACGGCCTGCCGACCGTGTACGTCAGCGGCGACAACGCCTCCGTCGGCATCGTCGCCGAGATCTCCCGCCGGGTACCGAGGATCGACGTCGCCGTCCTGTTCGCCGGGGCGGCGCGGGTGCAGGCCAAGGAGCGCGGACGGCCGCTGACCCTGACGGCACAGCGGGCGAGTGCGGCCGCCTCCGTGCTGCGTGCGCCCGTCGTGGTAGCGGCCCACTGCGACAGCTGGGCCCATTTCAGCGAGGACCTGAGCGACGTCCGGCACGCCTTCGACGAGGCCGGGCTGGCTCCGTGCCTGCGGACGGCCGAGAACGGGCGGTGCATCGACCTTCCGTTCTGACCGCCGCCGCGTGAAGGAGCCTCCACCCTGTGAGAGGGCGGGCCTCCGCCCTGTGAAGGGCCTCCGCCCTCTGAGGGGCCTCAGTCCTCCGCCCGGTGCAGTCCGTCCAGGCGTCGCAGGTCCTCGTCCGTCAGCCGCAGCGCGCCCGCCGCGACGTTCTCGGCGAGGTGGTCGGGGTTGCCGGTGCCCGGGATGGCGAGGACGTGCGGGCCGCGGTGGAGGGTCCAGGCGATGCGGACCTGGGTGGGGCTCGCGCCGTGGGCGCGGGCGACGGCGCGCACGGCCTCGTCGTGGTCACCGGTGGCGGCCCGCGGCCCGCGCGGGCCGGCGACGGCGTAGAACGGGGCGAAGGCGATGCCCTGTTCGCCGCAGACGCGCAGGAGTTCCTCGGTGGCGGGGGCGCGGGAGTCCAGTCCGTATCGGTTCTCCACGGACACCACGGGAGCGATCGCCCGGGCCTCGGCGAGGTGGCGGGGTTCGACGTCGGAGAGGCCGAGGTGCCGCACCAGGCCGGCCTCGCGCAGGTCGGCCAGTGCGCCGAAGTGCTCGGCCACGGACTCCTGGCGCATGCGGCGCAGATAGACCAGGTCCAGGTGGTCCCGGCCGAGCTGGCGCAGGTTCTCCTCGACGTGCCCGCGCAGCTGGTCGGGACGGGCCGAGGTGCCCCACTCGCCGTGCTGGTCGCGGTAGGGGCCCACCTTGGTGGCGATGAGGAGGTCGTCCGGGTAGGGAGC
The DNA here is from genome assembly GCF_044767585.1 of Streptomyces sp. NPDC101225. Lineage (NCBI taxonomy): Bacteria > Bacillati > Actinomycetota > Actinomycetes > Kitasatosporales > Streptomycetaceae > Streptomyces > Streptomyces sp. NPDC101225. The sequence continues at coordinate 481,811 of NZ_JBIWOE010000001.1, read as the reverse complement.
CAGGGCGCTGTTGATGAGTTCGTTGGCCGACCGGGTCTGCGAGAAGTAGAACGCGGCGGTGTCGATGTGGTTCACGCCGAGCTCGATCGCCCTGCGCAGCACGGCGATCGAGCGGTGCCGGTCGCTCGGGGTGCCGAGGTGGAAGGCGGCGGTGCCCGTCAGCCGCATCGCCCCGAAGCCGATGCGGCCGACGGTGAAGTCGCCGACGTTCCAGGTGCCCGCGGCGTCCGCGGTGATCGTTTCGGTGGTCATCGGCGGAGTCTCGCACACGTCCCGGCCTCCGCCGCGCCCGCTACGGGTAGGCGTACGTGTTCAGGCTGTTCGAGCGCCGCGGTCGTGGCGAGCAGGACGTGGGGGGGGTGCGCATGGTGATGCCCTTCCGCGTACGGTCGGAGTGATCAGGCGCATGACACCGTGACGCGGAAAGCGGCCTCAGCAGTAGAGCGTGCCGCCGCAGGTCGGCCGCCGCGCCTTCGAGGCGGGCGAGGCGCGCGTCGTGACCGTGAGCAGGTCCTACGACGCCCCGCTCGACGACGTACACCAGGCCGCCGGTCTGGTGGCCGACGCCGGCGAGGAAGGCGGCGGCCTCCTGCGGAGCACGGCCGCACCCGGCGAGGGGCACGGCCGTGGTGGGGGGTGTGAGGCCACACTCAACCGTGCTGGTCTGTACCGGTCAAGGGTGTAGACCAGTCAATCGCTCCTCCCGACCCGAAAGACGCACACGGACCGTGCCGTGTCAGCCGGCGTCGCCGGGCGCCGCCGTGTAGGCGGCCGTGGTCCGGTCGGCGGACGCGCGCGCCGTCTCCTCGTCCTCGCCGCCCGCGACGTTCGCCGCGTACCAGGCTTCACTGCTGTCCGTCATGAACCGGCGGCCCTCCTCGGACCCCATCCAGGCCATGAACTCCTTCGGGTCGACGGCGGCGCCGTCGCTTCCGAGGTGCAGGGACAGGCCCCTGATCATCAGGTCCCAGCCGACCCCGACCGCGCCGGGACCGAACTCCGCCCACTTGGTGTCGTCGACGTGGGCGATGTGGTCCAGTTCGAAGCGCGTCCCGCCCTCCGCCGCGGCCAGCCGGAGTTCGATCCAGCTGACCTCGCCGCCGTACTCCCAGGTCGCGGCGAAGCTCCTGGGCGGGTCGCAGCGCTCGACCACGCCCCCGGCGTTGCCCTCCAGCTGGTAGCGCCCGCCCAGCCGCAACTCGCCCGACACCGGCAGCAGCCAGCGCGGGATGCGCTCGGGGTTGGTGCACGCGTCCCACACGTCGTCGAGCGGGGCGTCGTAGGACCTGCTCACGGTCACGACGCGCGCCTCGCCCGCCTCGAAGGCGCGGCGGCCGACCTGCCGGCGTACGTCGTTGATGTCATGGGTCACGTCGGTCATGGGGTCCTCCTCGGGGGGTCGTCCGCGCCGCCGAGCCGGCGTGCGCGTCTGCCACGGGCCAACTCGGTGGCCAGCGCGTCCAGGTGCGGGGTCCAGAAACGCCGGAAGCGGTCGAGCCAGGCGTCGATGTCCTGCAGCGGCTCGGCGTTGACCGCGTAGAGCCGCCGGGTCCCTTCGGGGCGTACGGTGGCGAATCCGTTCTCCCGGAGCACCTTGAGGTGCTGCGAGACCCCGGGCTGCGAGATCCCGAACTCCTCGCCTATGACGTCGCAGACCGCACCCGAGGTCATCTCCCCGTCGGCCAGCAGCTCCAGGATCCGCCGGCGCACCGGATCACCGAGCACATCGAAAGCGTGCATGCGACCCAATGTATCAGCTACTGCTTATATAAGCAGTAGCTGATACTGCGACCGGGAAGGAGGCGGCTTCAGCGCAGCGGCTTGTCCAGAACCGCCTTGCGGTGGCTGAACGTCTCGATGGACCAGCGGCCGTGGTAGCTGCCCGTGCCGCTCTCCCCCACACCGCCGAACGGCAGGTCGGAGACGGTGAGATGGGCCAGCGGAAGGCCGTTGCCGAGGCCGCCCGAGGAGGTCTCGGCGGCGATCCGGGCGCGCGTGCGGCCGGACTCGGAGAAGACGTAGAGCGCGAGAGGCTTGTCGCGGTCGCCGATGAACGCGATCGCGGCGTCCAGGTCGGGCACGGTGACGATCGGCAGGATCGGGCCGAAGATCTCCTCCCGCATGACGGGTGAGTCGGGGTCGACGTCCGCCAGGACGGTCGGCGCGATGTACTTCGCCCTACGGTCGCTGCCGCCGCCGACGACCACGCGTCCCGAGCCGAGCAGACCGGACAGCCGGTCGAAGTGCCGCTCGTTGACGATCCGGCCGTACTCGCCGCAGGCCGACGGGTCGGTGCCGAACAGGTCCTCGACGGCGCGGGTGAGCGCGGGTTCGAGGGCGGCGGCCGTCTCCGGGTCCGTCAGGACGTAGTCGGGGGCGACACAGGTCTGCCCCGCGTTGAGGAACTTGCCGCGGACCAGCCGATCGGCGACGACTTCGAGGTCGGTGTCACGGTCGACGAACGCCGGTGACTTGCCGCCCAGTTCGAGGGTGACCGGGGTGAGGTGCTCGGCGGCGGCACGCATGACGACACGGCCGACGGTGCCGTTGCCGGTGTAGAAGATGTGGTCGAACCGCTCGGCCAGCAGGGCCGTGGTCTCCGGGACGCCGCCCTCGACGACGGCGACGGCGTCGGTGTCGAGATACGCCGGCAGCAGCCGGGCGAGCGCGGCGGAGGTGGCGGGGGCCAGCTCGCTGGGCTTGGCGACGACGGCGTTGCCCGCGGCGAGCGCGCCGGCCAGCGGGGCGAGCAGGAGCTGCGCCGGATAGTTCCAGGGAGCGATGACGAGGACGACGCCGAGCGGGTCGTACTGGGTCCAGGCGGTGGCGTCGGCCCCCAGGTGGGCCGGTACCGGCACGGGTTCGGGGCGCAGCCAGCCGTCGAGGTGGTCGAGGGTGTGGTCGATCTCGCGGACCGTGAAGTCGATCTCGGTGCGCCGGGCCTCGGCGGCGCTCTTGCCCAGGTCCGCGTGGAGGGCCGCGGCCAGCTCGGGGCCGCGCTCGGTGAGCATGGCGCGCAGCCGGCGCAGCTGTCCGGTGCGCCAGGCGACCGGCTTGGTACGGCCGGTGCGGAAGGTGTGGCGCAGCCGGGCCGCGACGTCGGCGGGCTGCTCGGGGGCGGGGTGGTTCACGGTGCCTCGCGATGGGGTGTCGAACGGCTGGAGTCGATATCAGATGTATATGCCAACCTTTCATACACCAAAATAAATTCCGGTGCCTTCACCCCGACGTCACCGGCGGACGAGTTCCCGCCTTCGGCGTTCCAGATAGCCGCGCTCGGCCGCGCTGTCGCTGTGCGCGATGGCGTCGTCGTACGCCCGCACCGCCTCGGTGCCGCGGCCCAGGCGGCGCAGCAGGTCCGCGCGGACGGCGTGGAAGACGTGGTAGCCACCCAGGTCCAGCGCGTCGACGAGGTCCAGGGCCGCCCGGGGACCTTCGGTCTCGGCCACCGCGACCGCCCGGTTGAGCGCCACCACCGGGCTCGGGGCGACGGCCATGAGCTGGTCGTACAACCGCCTGATCTGGCCCCAGTCGGTGGCGGCGGCGGTGGGCGAGTCGCTGTGGACGGCCTGGACGGCGGCCTGGATCTGGTAGGGGCCGGGCCGGTTGCGGCGCAGGCAGCGGCGGACCAGCGCCTGGCCCTCGGCGATCAGGTCGCCGTCCCAGCGGGTGCGGTCCTGCTCGGGCAGCGGCACCAGCGCGCCGTGTTCGTCCTGGCGGGCGCCCGTGCGCGCGTCGACGAGGAGCATGAGCGCGAGCAGCCCGGCGGCCTCGGGCTCGTCGGGCATCAGTTCGCTCAGCAGCCGGCCGAGCCGCACGGCCTCCGCGCACAGCCCGGGCGTACCGGCGTATCCCTGGTTGAAGATCAGGTAGACGACCGCCAGGACGCCGCCGAGCCGGTCCGGGAGGTCGGCGTCGCGGGGCACCCGGTACGGGATGCGGGCGTCGCGGATCTTCGCCTTGGCGCGGACGAGCCGCTGGGCCATCGTCGGCTCGGGCACCAGGAACGCACGGGCGATCTGCGGGGTGGTGAGTCCGCCGAGCAGCCGCAGGGTGAGGGCGACCTGCGCCTGCGGCGCGAGGGCCGGGTGGCAGCAGGTGAAGATCAGGCGGAGGCGATCGTCGCGCACGGGGCCCTCCTCGGCCGGTGCCTCGGGGCTGTGCAGCACGGCGGCCTCGGCGTGGCGCGTCTCGCGGGAGGACTCGCGGCGCAGCCGGTCGATCGCGCGGTTGCGCGCGGTGGTGATGATCCAGCCGGCCGGGCTCGGCGGTACGCCGCCGGCCGGCCAGGTCCGCAGGGCCGCGGCGAAGGCGTCCTGCACCGCCTCCTCGGCGAGGTCGATGTCGCCGAGGAAGCGGACGAGGACCGAGACCGCGCGCCCGTACTCGGCGCGGAAGACGGCCTCGACGTCGGGGGTGTCCGGCATCAGTGCCGGTCCACGAAGGGCCGTACCTCGATGGGCAGTGTGGTGGCCCGCACGGCCTTGCGGCCCCACTCCAGTGCCGCGTCCAGGTCGTCGGCCTCGATCAGGCAGATCCCGCCGAGGTACTCCTTGCCCTCGGCGTACGGGCCGTCGGTGATGAGCACGTCGGCGCCGGAGGGGCGGAGCATGGTCGCCGTCTCCGGGCCGTGCAGCCCTCCGGCGAAGACCCACACGCCGGCGTCGCGCAGTTCCTGGTTGAAGGCCTCCACGTTGCGCATGATCTCGCCGAGCTCCGCCTCGGACGGCGGCTGTCCGTCGGCCGGGGTGACCACGCTGAGCAGGTAGTGCGTCATGACGTCCTCCTGTGTGTCCGGATGGTGTCCCACCTCCTACACGAACGGTGCACCCCCGGATCGACAGCGCGCACGGCCGGATCGCGGGAATCTTCTTCGGAACATCGGGAGAATCTCTTCCATGACCGCCGCAGCGCACCCGCTCGTCTCCGCCGCCCGCGCCCTCGCCGACGACCTCGCCCCGCAGGCGGCGCGGGTCGACCAGGAAGGCGTGCCCACGAGCCACCTCGAGGCGGTCAGACGCTCGGGGCTGCTGGGAGTGGGCGCGCCGCAGGAGTACGGAGGTGCGCGAGGCGCACCTCGCCGCGCTCGCGCACGGTTGAGGAGAGCGGCGCCGCAGGAAGTCCGGGTGGCGCGACGAAAGACGCCGCAGCCATGTGCGCGGTGGACGTGGGGCGCCGCGTGCGGTCCGGTCGCACCAGGGGGTGTCGACAATTCCCGTCGTCCGCCCGGAGGGCGGGCACCGCGGCGCGGGCGGGAATGGTCAGACACCCCTAGGTCACGAGCGGGCGGATCACGCCGTCACGAGCGGCCGGCGGGAAACCCGCCGGCCGCTCGTCGCGTCGACCGCGCTCTCAGTCGTCGTCGGCCGCCGGTACCACCACGAGGAACGCGTCCGACTTCAGATCCATGACGACGGTCGCGGACTGGCCCTCGGCGCGGCGCCTCGCGGCGTACTCCTCCGCCGGCCACGATCCGCGAGGAGCTCCGGCAGGGAACCGCTCCAACACCTTCGCGCCCATAGCGGCCGACACCTCCAGTTTTCGTTTTCCGTGCCTCACCCGGCTGTCCGCTCACAGTTCGCCTGCCCGCGATCCGCGCGGTCATGTGCGGCGACCTGGGCGCGGGCGCGCCACAGCCGTCCGGGCCACCACGCCACCTCGCCCAGGTCGCGTACGAGAGCGGGCACCAGCAGCGACCGCACCACGAGGGTGTCGAGGAGTACGCCGAAGGCGACGATGAAGGCGATCTGGGCCAGGAAGGCGAGCGGGATCACACCGAGGGCGGCGAAGGTCGCGGCGAGCACCACACCGGCCGAGGTGATCACCCCGCCGGTGCCGACCAGTCCGCGCAGCACGCCCTGGCGCACGCCGTGCCGCAGGGACTCCTCCCGTACCCGGGACATCAGGAAGATGTTGTAGTCCACGCCCAGTGCCACCAGGAAGACGAAGCCGTACAGCGGCACCGAGGGGTCACTGCCGGTGAAGCCGAGGACGTGCTGGAAGACCAGGGACGAGACACCCAGTGTGGCAAGGAAGTTCAGGCCCACCGTCGCCACCAGCAGCGCCGGTGTCAGCAGGGAGCGCAGCAGCACGGTCAGGATGACGAAGATGATCGCGAGGACCACGGGGACGATCAGCGTGCGGTCCCGCTCGGCGGTCCGCAGGGTGTCGTACTGCTGGGCGGTGTAGCCGCCGACGAGGGCGTTCGCGTCCGGCACGGCGTGCAGGGCGGTCCGCAGCCGGGCGACCGTGCTCTTGGCGGCGTCGCTGTCGGCGGCCGCGCTCAGGGTGACGTCCACCCGCACCCGCCCGTCCACGACGAGGGGTGTGCCGCCGGGACGCCCTGACGCGGTGACACCCGCGGCCGAGGCGACGCCCTTGGTGGTACGGGCCGTGGCGACCACACGCTCCAGCCGCGCGGCGTCGGCGATGACGACGGTGGGGTTGCCGGAGCCGCCCGGGAAGTGCTCGGCGAGGGTGCGCTGGGCGGCGACCGACGGCGCGTCGTCGACGAAGGTCTCGTCGAGCGGGACACCCTTGGCGACCAGGGTGGGCGCGAAGGCGGCGCAGGCCAGCAGGACGGCCAGGGACACTGCCCAGACCTTGCGCGGCGCCCGGTCGACCAGCGTGGCGACGCGCCGCCACACGCCGTGGCCGTCGCGGGCGGTGCGCGGGGTGGCCGGCCAGTAGGCGGCGCGGCCCAGCAGGACGAGCACGGCCGGCAGGAACGTCAGCGAGCTGATGACGGCGCAGACGATGCCGATGGCGCCGACCGGCCCGAGCGCCCGGTTGTTCGTCAGGTCGCTGAGCAGCAGGGCGAGCAGCCCCAGGGCGACGGTCGCCGCGCTGGCGACGACGGCGCCCCACGACTGCCGCAGCGCGGCCCGCGCGGCCGCGAACCGGTCGGCGTGCCCGGCCAGCTCCTCGCGGTAGCGGGCGGTGATCAGCAGCGCGTAGTCGGTGGCGGCGCCGATGACGAGGATGGACAGGATGCCCTGCACCTGCCCGTCGACCCGGACGAGACCGTGGTCGGCGAGGGCGTAGACGACCGCGCAGGCGAGCCCCAGGGCGAACACGGCGCCCAGGATGATCACCAGCGGCAGCAGCACGCTGCGGTAGACCAGCAGCAGGATCACCAGGACCGCCGCCAGGGCGACGGCCAGCAGCAGCCCGTCGATCCCCGAGAAGGCGTCGGACAGGTCGGCCTGGGCGGCGGCCGGCCCGGCCAGCTGGACGGTGGCACCGGGGACCCGTTCCGCGGCGGTGCGGATCCGGTCGAGGCTGTCGCCCAGCCCCTTGCCCAGATCCGGCCGCAGCTGCACGACCCCTTCGAGCGCCCTGCCGTCCCGGGACAGGAGCGCGGGAGACACGTCGCCGACCACGCCCGGCACGTCCGTCACGGAGGCGAGCGCGCGGCCCGCCGCCGCCTGCCGGCCCTTCATCGAACCGTCGCCGTCGTCGGTCCACACGACGACGGCGGGCAGCGTCTCGTCCTGCCGGAAGGCCCGCTGCGCGGCGACCACCTGCGTGGATTCGGCGCTGCGCGGCAGGAAGGCGGCCTGGTCGTTGGTCGCGACCTCGCCGAGCCGGCCCGCGAACGGGCCGAGGACCCCGCCGATGCCGAGCCAGACGACGAGCAGGAGCAGGGGGACGAGGATGCGGCCCCGGCGCGGGGTGAGGGACATGGCTCTCCAGGCTTGACGGTCAGGTAGCTCAATCAAAAACAATCTCAATGATTGAGCTATATGGATGCCGATCGTAGGCGACACGGGATCTTCCGCCGTCCGGCCCCCTTCGGATGCGGCCGGTTCGCAGCCGGCCGCACGCGGCGGCGTCCCGCGGCTCAGGCGCCGGGAGACCGCAGCGGGGCGAGCTCGCCGTTCATGGCCGCCAGGAAGCGCAGCACGACCGACAGCTCCTCCCTGGTGAACTGCGCGCAGGCCGCGTCCGCCGCCTTCGCGAGCGGCCGGAAGTACGTGCGGGCCGCGGCCCTGGCGTCGGCCGCGTAGTAGAGGTGCACCACCCGGCGATCGGCGTTCTCCCGGACCCGGCGGATGTGCCCGGCGCGTTCCAGCCGGTCGACGCAGGCGGTGACGGCGCCCGAGGTCAGCCCCAGATGCTCGCGCAGCCGCTTCGGGGTCATCGGCTGCTCGGCGTCCAGGATCGCCGCGAGGGCCTGGACGTCCGTGGCGTGCAGCCCCTGCTCACCCGCGAAACCATGGACCAGACGGTTGATCTCGCCGTTCATCCGGCGCAGCTGCACGGCGAGGGAGTGCAGGTCGGCTCCCTCGGCGGGCTGTCGGTCCGATTCCGGCGAGGCGGCTCGCGGCTGCTCCCGGTCGTCTGCTGTGGCCACGCGATCAGCCTATAGAAGGGCCCGCATCCGATGCGGCGGTGCCCAGCGAAGTGATCACTGGAGCCCATCGACACGAAGGACACCGAGCTGATGAACGCTGACGACGACGGACCGGGCCTGCGCTGCCTGGTGACCGGGGCGACGGGATACATCGGCGGCAGGCTGGTGCCGGAGCTCCTCGACGCGGGGCACCGCGTCCGCTGCCTCGCCCGCTCCCCCGGCAAGCTGCGCGACCACCCCTGGTCCGGGCGGGCCGAGGTGGTCAAGGGCGACGTCACGGACGCCGGCTCGGTCGCCGGGGCGATGCGCGGCATCGACGTCGCCTACTACCTGGTGCACGCGCTGGGCACGGGCGACGACTTCGAGGAGACCGACCGCAGGGCGGCGCGGATCTTCGGCGAGGCGGCCCGGGCGGCGGGAGTGCGGCGCATCGTCTACCTCGGCGGCCTGACGCCCGCGCGCGTGCCGGAGCGCGAACTGTCGCCGCACCTGCGCTCACGCGCCGAGGTGGGCCGGATCCTGCTGGCCTCGGGGGTGCCCACCACCGTCCTGCGCGCGGCCGTCGTCATCGGCTCGGGCTCGGCCTCCTTCGAGATGCTGCGCTACCTGACCGAGCGTCTGCCGGTGATGGTCACCCCGAGCTGGGTGCGCACCCGGCTGCAGCCCGTGGCGGTGCGGGACGTGCTGCGCTACCTCGTCGGCAGCGCCACGATGCCGGCCGACGTCAGCCGCACCTTCGACATCGGCGGTCCGGACGTGCTCACGTACCGGGACATGATGCTGCGCTACGCCGCGATCGCGGGCCTGCCCCGGCGTGTCATCGTCCCGGTGCCCGTGCTCACTCCCCGCCTGTCCAGTCACTGGGTCGGCCTGGTCACGCCGGTGCCCGCCTCGATCGCGCGGCCGCTGGCGGAGTCGCTGCGCCACGAGGTCGTCTGCCACGAGCACGACATCGCGCGCCATGTGCCCGACACCGGCCGGCAGCCGATCGGCTTCGACGAGGCGGTACGGCTGGCTCTGCAGCGCGTCCGCGAGGCCAAGGTCACCACCCGCTGGTCGTCGGCCTCGGTGCCCGGCGCACCCAGCGATCCGCTGCCCACCGACCCCGACTGGACCGGCGGCAGCCTCTACACCGACGAGCGGGAACTGCCGGTCCATGCCTCGCGCGGGGCGCTGTGGCGGGTGATCGAGGGGATCGGCGGGGAGAACGGCTGGTACTCCTTCCCGCTGGCCTGGGCGGTGCGGGGCCGGCTGGACCGGCTGGTGGGCGGCGTGGGGCTGCGCCGTGGTCGGCGGGACGCCTCGCACCTGCGGGCGGGCGACTCGCTGGACTTCTGGCGGGTCGAGGAGATCGAGCCCGGCCGGCTGCTGCGGCTGCGGGCCGAGATGCGGCTGCCCGGCCTGGCCTGGCTGGAGATGTACGCGGAGGACGACGCGGGCGGCCGTACCCGCTACCGCCAGCGGGCCCTGTTCCACCCGCACGGACTGCTGGGCCACGCCTACTGGTGGAGCATCTCCCCCTTCCACGCCGTCGTGTTCGGCGGCATGGCCCGCAACATCGCGCTCGCCGCGGTCCGCAACCAGGCCGCGCCGGAGAGCCGGCCCACCACCGGCGGCTGACGGCCGCATCCGCCGCGGGCTCCGGACCCGAAGCACCTCGAAGGCCGCCCTCACCCGCTCCCCCGGAGAATCACCATGAACGTCTCGGTCGTCCTGTTCACCGCGGACCTGCGTCTGCACGACCATCCCCCGCTGCGGGCCGCGAACGAGGCCGACGAGGTGGTGCCCCTGTTCGTCCGCGACCAGGGCGTCGCGGACGCCGGGTTCGCCGCGCCCAACCGGCTCGCCTTCCTGGCCGACTGCCTGGGCGACCTCGACGGCGGGCTGCGGGAGCGGGGCGGCCGGCTGATCGTGCGCTCGGGCGACGTGGTCGACGAGGTGTGCAAGGTGGTCGCCGAGACGGACGCCGACGAGGTGCACATGGCCGGTGACGTCAGCGCCTACGCGCAGCTGCGCGAGCAACGGCTGCGCCGCGCCCTGGAGTCGGAGGGGCGGCGGCTGCACGTCCACGACACGGTGACCACGGCCGTGACGCCCGGCGAGGTCACCCCCGCCTCCTCGGACCACTTCGCGGTCTTCACCCCCTACTTCCGGCAGTGGTCCCAGGTGCACCTGCGCGACACGCTCGCCGCGCCGCGCACGGTGCGCGTCCCGCGGGGCGTCGGCTCGGAGGAACTCCCCTCCCGCTCCGGCGTCCCGGGACTGTCCGAGGGCCTGGCGGCCGGCGGTGAGGCCGAGGGCCGCAGGCGCCTGTCCTCCTGGCTGCGGAGCGGCATCTCCGCCTACGAGGACCGCCACGACGACCTGGCCGGCGACGCCACCTCGCGCTTCTCGCCGCATCTGCACTTCGGCACGCTCTCCCCCGTCGAGCTCGTCCACCGGGCGCGCGCCGCGGGCGGTTCCGGCGCCGAGGCGTTCGTACGGCAGGTCGCCTGGCGTGACTTCCACCGCCAGGTCCTCGCCGCCCGGCCCGCGGCAGCGGGCCGCGACTACCGCACCAAGCACGACCGCTGGCGCTCCGGGCACGAGGCCCAGGAGGACGTCCGGGCCTGGAAGGAGGGCCGGACGGGCTACCCGATCGTCGACGCGGCGATGCGCCAGCTCGGCCACGAGGGCTGGATGCACAACCGCGGCCGCCTGCTGACCGCCAGCTTCCTCACCAAGACGCTCTACGTCGACTGGCGTGTGGGCGCCCGCCACTTCCTGGAGCTGCTGGTCGACGGCGACGTCGCCAACAACCAGCTGAACTGGCAGTGGATGGCCGGCACCGGGACCGACACCCGCCCCAACCGGGTCCTCAACCCCGTGACCCAGGCCAGGCGTTACGACCCGGACGGCGCGTACGTCCGCCGCTGGGTGCCCGAACTGGCCGCCGTCGACGGCCCGTCGGTCCACGAGCCGTGGAAGCTGCGGGGACTGGAGCGCGCCGCGCTCGACGACTACCCCGACCCGATCATCGGACTCTCCGAGGGCCTGGCCCGGTTCAAGCACGCCCGCGGCCGCGACTGAGGAGGTCCGCATGGCCACCCCCCACTGGCTCTTCGGCGACCAGCTCGGCCCGCACTTCCTCGCTCCGGGCGAGGGCGGACCGGGCCGCGGCGCACCGGTCGTGATGATCGAGGCCCGGTCCGTCTTCCGCCGTCGGCGCTTCCACCGGGCCAAGGCCCATCTCGTCCTGTCCGCGATGCGCCACCGCGCGGCCGAACTCGGCGACCGGGTGCGGTACGTGCAGGCCGAGACGTACCGCGAAGGGCTCCGCAAGGCGGTGGACGGCGGACCCCTGACGGTGCATCACCCCACCTCACGCGCGGCGCTCCGGCTGGTGTCGTCGCTCCCCGGCCTCACGGTCCTGCCCGCGCGCGGGTTCCTCGTGCCGCAGGAGGACTTCCGCGCCTGGGCGGACGGGCACGGCGGGCAGCGGCTGCGCCAGGAGGACTTCTACCGCTGGGTGCGGCGCGGGCACGGGCTGCTGATGGACGGCGGCGAGCCCGCGGGCGACCGCTGGAACCACGACCACGACAACCGCGAGCCCCCGCCGAAGGGGGCCCGGACGCTGGGGGCGCCGGACCCCTACCGGCCGCGCGAGGACGACGTGGACGAGCAGGTCCGCCACGACCTCGACCGCTGGGAGCGGGAGGAGGGCATCCGGTTCGTGGGACGGGACGGTCCGCGGCTCTTCCCGGCCACGCGCCGGGAGGCGCTCGCCGCCCTGAACAGGTTCGTCGAGCACCGGCTGGCGGGCTTCGGCGCGCACGAGGACGCCGTGCTCGCCGCCGACCCGGTCATGAGCCACAGCCTGCTGTCGTCCTCCCTCAACCTCGGGCTGCTGGATCCGCTGGAGTGCGCCGAACGGGCCGAGGACGCCTGGCGCACCGGGGCGGCGCCGGTCAACAGCGTCGAGGGCTTCGTACGGCAGATCGCCGGATGGCGCGAGTACGTGTGGCAGCTGTACTGGTACTTCGGCGAGGACTACCGCCGGCGCAACGCGCTGCGGCACCACGCGCGGCTGCCCCGGTGGTTCCTGGAGCTGGACGCCGAGGCGGTCACCGCGAACTGCCTGGCGACCGTCCTGGCGCAGGTGCGCGACACCGGCTGGACCCACCACATCCCGCGCCTGATGCTGCTCGGCAGCCACGCCCTGCAGCGGGGCTGGGACCCGCAAGAGGTGACCGACTGGTTCCACCGCTGCTTCGTCGACGGCTACGACTGGGTGATGCTGCCGAACGTCGTCGGCATGTCCCAGTACGCCGACGGCGGCCGCATGACCACCAAGCCGTACACCTCGGGCGGCGCGTACGTGCACCGCATGAGCGACCTGTGCGGCCCCTGCGCCTACCGCCCCACCGACCGTGTCGGCGACCGCGCCTGCCCCTTCACCGCGGGCTACTGGTCCTTCCTGCACCGCCACCGCACCCGTCTGGAGGGCAACCCCCGCATGGCCCGGGCGGTCCGTGGCCTCGACCGCCTCCGCGACCTCGACGCACTGCTCGACGAGGAGAAGCACCGCCGCGCCGCGCCGCCGTGATCCGCCGGCCGGCCAGGCCCTACGACCGCAGATCCCGCAGCACCTCCCGGGCGGCGCGTGCGCCGGAGGCCAGCGCCCCCTGGACCGAGCCGGTGGCCCGGTGGTCGCCGCAGACGTAACGGCCCGGGGTCACCCGGGTGGTGCGGGTCAGCGGCTGCGGGGGCGGCATGGCCGGGAGGGCGTCCGGGACGGTGCGCGTGGTCAGCAGGTGCCAGCCGGACGTGTCGGTGCCGTACGCCTCCGCCATCGCCTCGCGAACGGCCGGCTCCCGGTGCCCGGCGTCGGCGCCGAGCACCGAGGTCGCGACCAGTGCCGAGCCGAGGGGGGCGTACTGCGGGACCACGTCGCTGACGACGCAGGTGTTGAGGAAGCGGCGGCGCTCGTCGACGAGGAGGGTGGGCTCGCCGAGCGGGGAGCGCGGGGCGACGTGGTAGTACGTCGTCACCGTCCGGCGGTCGGGCAGACGCAGGGTGGGCAGCAGGCCGGCGGCCGGAGCCGGCCCGGTGGCCACCACCACCGCGCGCGCGGGCAGTTCGGTGCCGGCGGCCGTGACCGCCCCGTCGTCGGTCAGCCCGGTCACGGCCGTCTCCAGGCGGACGGTCCCGGTCGGCAGGGCGGCCGCCAGCGCGCCGGGCACCGCCCCGATGCCGGCGGTCGGCAGGCACAGGGTGCCGCGCAGCATGCTGCGCCAGACGAGGTGGAAGAAGCGGCTGGAGGTCTCCAGTTCGTCCTCCAGGAACACGCCGGACAGGAACGGCCGGAAGAAGCGTTCGACGAAGGCCTCGGAGAACCCGGACTCCGCCAGCGCGGTGCGGGTGGTGCGCTCCTGCGTCCGCTTCACCATGCCCGCGGGCGCCAGCATGTCCCGGGCCGAGAGCAGGCCCAGGGCGGTGAGGTCGCGGGGGCCGGCGAGCCGTCCGGGGAGGAGGTCGGGCAGGCTGCGCGGGCGGCGCGTGGGGTCACTGAAGCGCAGCCTGCCCTCGCCGGTGTGGGCGAGGAATCCCGGGGTGAACGGCCGCAGTCCCAGGCCGCGCAGCGACAGCCTGCGCCTGACCTGCGGATAGGACGTGTTGAAGACCTGGAAGCCGCGGTCGACGACGAACCCGTCGACCCGGTCGGACCGCATCCGCCCGCCGACTCCGTCGGAGACCTCCGCGACATGGACGTCGAGTCCCGCCCCGAGGAGGTCGTGCGCGCAGGCGAGTCCGGCGACGCCTGCTCCGATCACCAGGACGTCGGGAGTGCGGGCGGGCGCGGCCATGGGAGCCCCTCCGGTCTCGGGCCGCCGGGTGGCGTCCCGGGCGGCGGCGGCCGTGCGCGGTGGCGCACGCGTCTGTGGATCACTTCCCGCGCCGCGCGCCGGTCGGATGCGCCGGCCGGTGCCGCGTCCACCCACCGGGCGAACGCTCAGGGCCGTTCGACGGACGCCTCGTCCCCGTGCGGAGCGGCCTGTACGTCGCACAGGACGTCGACGGCGTCCTTCAGGGTCGGCGGCCGGTGCAGTCCGCGCGCCTGCGGGCCGGACCAGCCCGGCCCGCCCAGCAGGACCAGGGGGCGCCGCCGCGCGCCCTTCACCCCCCACTGCGTGCCCGCGACGTGCCGCGCCAGCGCCAGGCTCGCCGTGGAGCGTGCCTGCGCCCACAGCACCACGGCCGAGGGGCCCAGCCGCTGCACCGCGGCCGCGAGCGCCTCCGCCGGTACGGCGGCCCCGAACATCCTTGTGGGCAGCCGGAGTTCGCCCAGGGCGGCGTTGAGCGCCTCGATCGGCAGCGTGTGCTGCTCACCGGGTACGCAGGCCAGGACGACCGGTCCGGCCGCCGAGGCGTCGCCGGCCGGGGCGGGATACGGGGTGCCGCGGCGCAGGGCGCTGGACACGTGCCAGGACAGCAGGTGCTCGACCTCGACGTAGCGGTCGCCGGAGGAGGCCCACTTGCGGCCCACCGCGTGCAGGGTCGGCACCATCACCTCCTGCCAGGCGACGGTGATGCCGTACTGCCCTACGGCGGCGGCCAGTTGCTCGTCGACGGCCGCGGAGTCCAGGCGCACGGCGGCCCGGGCCAGTCCCCGGCACTCCTGGCGCACGTCCCCGAGCGGCAGCGTGGCGGAGGCCCTCGAACGGCTCTGCGGCGGCGGCTCGTCGGGAACGTCGCCCGCCGCGGGCGCCACACCCGCCGTCTCCTTCGCGGCGCGGGCCGCCTCCGCGGGCGGAACGCCCGACGAGGTCAGCCGGCACATCGCCTCGAGCATCGCCACGTCCCGCGGTGTCCAGCGGCGGTGGCGACCGTCGGCGCGGACGGCGGGCCCGATGCCGTAGCGGCGGTCCCAGGAGCGCAGCGTGGTGGGCGAGACCCCCAGCCGGCGGGCGAGGGCCCCGGTGGTCAGCGGCACGCCCGTCGGGTGGTCCTCGGGCGCGGTCGGGCGATTCATGCAAGGGACTATACGACGCGGAGACGACGCAGAAACGACGCAAGTTGATGACCTTCCTCCCGGGCTCGGACGATGTCCGCACCGGGGACGCGCCCCGGCAGCCGTCACGAACCGCCCTGCCGGCCGTCGCCCCACGGGCACCGGTCACGGGGCGTGGACGCCGTCGACGTGAGGAGTCGTCGTCATGAGCCCGCAGCGCAGTGCCATCGCCTCGAACCCCGCGGTGCCACGACCCGAACGGGCGCCGCACGTACCGAGGTCGGCTCCGGTGGAGGAGTCGCTGGCCGACGAGGATCTCGCCCGGGGCCTGGTGGCCGGTGACGAGGAGTGCCTGGAGGCGGCCTATCACCGCTGGTCGGCCCTGGTGCACACGCTGGCCTGGCGTTCCCTGGGCGACTCCCGGGAGGCGGAGGACGTCACGCAGCAGGTGTTCCTCGGGGTGTGGCGCGGGCGCGGGGCCTTCCGTGCCGACCGTGGCACGCTGGGCGGCTGGATCGTCGGCATCACCAAGCGGAAGATCGCCGACGCGCTCTCCGCCCGCACCCGCCGCATGGCCGTGGTGGCCTCGGCGGGCTCCTCCCTGGCGCTGTCCGACCCGTCCGCGCTGCAGCCAGACTCCGCCGCTCTCGACCGCGTTCTCGTCCTGCACGAACTGGCCAAGCTGCCCGCCGCCCAGCAGCGGGTGCTGCGCCTGGCGTTCTACGAGGACCTCACGCAGCCGCAGATCGCGCAGCGCACCGGCTGGCCGCTCGGCACGGTCAAGAGCCACGCCCGTCGTGGCCTGCACCGTTTGCGGCGCTGTCTCGAACCGGAGGAGTGCGCCTGAGACCGCCGCCCCGCATTCGCACCTTCATTCGACGCAGAAACGGTGCGCATAGTGTCGCGCACCACCTACGGCAGAAAAGGGTGGCGTATGTCCGGACCGCACGCGTACGGCCATGTACCGCCGGACGTCCTCGCGGCCATCGCGCTCGACGGCTTCCGGCTGCCCCGGTCCCGGGAGATCGTCGCGGCCGAGGAGCACATGGTGGCCTGCGTCCAGTGCAGTACCGCGCTGGCCGATCTGCTGCGGGCGGTGGCGGCGGGCCGCGGCACGCGGCCGGACGACACCGTGGCCGGGCCGCCCGCCCGGGTGTGGAGGGCGGTCGCCGAGCGGACGCGCGAGCAGACGGCTCTCGCCCCGCGGGCCGGCGCGGCCCAGCGGCCCGCCGTCCCGCTCGCCGCGGGCCTGCTGACCGCCGTGGCCGGTGCCCTCGTCCTCGCGCGGCTGTGGCGGAGATACGGGTGCGGACGCGCATCCGCGCCCGCGGTCCTACCGGAAGAAGAGGTGCGTCGCTCGGTCGGCTGACGGACCACACCCGGTCGGGGAACCCCCTCACCCCGACAGCCTCCGGAGAGCGTCGGTGCTCCCCGGAGGCCGCGGACGGCGCGCGTTTCCTGCCGCCTCGCCCGGCTTCCGACGCGTACCCGTTCCCCGGCTGCGCGGGAGCAGCCGTGCCGCCCGACGGTCCGGCGCACCCTCGCACCCGACCTCCGCCCTCCGACCTCCCGAAGGACTCCCCGTGAAAGAAGCCGTGTACATCGGCAGGAACCCGTCGTCGGAGCCGGACCTCGAGGAGCTGCTCGGCGAGGTGGCCCTGGGCGGCCACGAGGCCTTCGCCGCGCTCTACGACGCCGTGGCCGGTCCCGTGCTCGGAGTCGTGCGGGCCGTGGTGCGTGACCCGGCGCAGTCGGAGGAGGTCGCGCAGGACGTGCTGGTGGAGGTGTGGCGGACGGCACCCCGGTACCGGCGGGAGCGGGGCTCGGCGGTCAACTGGATCCTCACCCTGGCCCATCAGCGTGCCGTGGACCGCGTCCGATGGGCACAGGCGTCCTCGGCACGGGAGCAGCGGGCGGCCCTGCTGGACCGGTCGCCCGACTACGACCACGTGACCGAGCAGGTGGAGGCCCGGCTGGAGCGCGAGCAGGTGCGCCGGTGCCTGCGCACGCTGACGGACGTGCAGCGCCAGTCCGTGACCCTGGCGTACTACGGCGGGCTGACGTACCGCCAGGTCGCGGAACACCTGGAGCTGCCGCTGGGCACCGTCAAGACTCGGCTGCGGGACGGCCTGATCCGGCTGCGCGACTGCCTGGGAGCGAGCGGGTGAACGCCGTCGCCGTGCACACCCTCACCGGTGCCCCCGCCCGGCCGCCGTTCACGGGCGCCTGCGCGGGGGCCTGGGGAGGAAGCCGCTCGTGCGGGCGGCGTACTCGGTGAAGCCGGGCCGCTCGCTCATGTGCCGCTCCAGCAGCGCCTTGCCGCTGCCCCGGGTCAGCAGCAGGGTCATCACCACCGGGGACACGACGGAGACCGTGGCCGCCGCGGCCGAGTCGCAGGCGATCAGGAACAGACCCCACC
Source organism: Streptomyces sp. NPDC101225 (assembly GCF_044767585.1). Classification (NCBI taxonomy): domain Bacteria; kingdom Bacillati; phylum Actinomycetota; class Actinomycetes; order Kitasatosporales; family Streptomycetaceae; genus Streptomyces; species Streptomyces sp. NPDC101225. The sequence goes on along the minus strand of NZ_JBIWOE010000001.1, from coordinate 464,045 downwards.
ACACGCAGAAGTCCCCGAAGTAGTTGGGGTGCCGGGTCCAGCTCCACAGCCCGCGCGTCATGAGCCGGCCCTTGTTCGCGGGATCGGCCTTGAAGCGGGCCAGCTGGGCGTCCCCGCCCGCCTCGAAGACGAGTCCCACGGTCCACAGCACCGCGCCCGCCACCGCGAGACCCGTCATCGGGGCGGGGATGTACTGCGCGGCCTGCACCGGAAGCGACACCAGCCAGACGAGCGCGGCCTGCAGGAGGTAGACCATGCGCAGGGCGTACAGGTTGGCGCTGCCCGGTGCCTTGGCGAGCATCTTCGCGTAGCGCGGGTCCTCGCCGTGGCCCCGGCCGCGCCGTCCGATGTGCACGGCCAGCCGCAGGCCCCACAGCGCCGTCAGGACCGTGACCAGCACGCGTCGCCCGGTGTCGCCGTCGCCGGCCGACGCCGCGCAGGTCACGACGGCGACGGCGGCGAAGGCGATCCCCCAGGCGACGTCCACGATCCGGTGCACGCCCCCGCGGACGGCCACGGCGAAGGTGACGAGCATGACCGCCAGTGACGTCGCGGCCGCCCAGGCGAGGTTGAGGGCGAATCCGCCCCAGGCGAAGCCGTTCACGACTGTTCCATGGCGCGGTACCACGTGGTGGGTGTCGCGGGCAGGCCGGCGGCACCGGGCGCGGTGGGCCGTACGCTCAGGATCTGGTCGACGCCCATGCGCGCCTCCTCGAAGGCCAGGGCGCCGCCGATCAGATACAGCCGCCACACCCGTGCCGTCTCCACGCCGACGAGCTTCACCACGTCGTCCCAGCGGTCCTCCAGGGTGCGGTGCCAGGCGGACACGGTGCGCACGTAGTGCTCGCGCAGCGCCTCCACCGACCGGACCTCCAGACCGGCCTCCTCCAGCAGCGACACGGTCGCGCCGAGCGGCCGCATGTGCATGTCCGGCGCGATGTACGCCTCGATGAAGGCACCGCCGCCGGGTGCCCGGCGCCCCCGGGACATCTGCTGCACCAGCACGCGCCCCTGCGGGCGCACGAGCCGGTGCAGGGCGGCGGCGAAGGCGGGGTACTCCGCGTCTCCCACATGCTCGCCCATCTCGACGGTGGCGACGGCGTCGTAGGCCCCGCCGTCGATGTCGCGGTAGTCCTGGCAGACGACGTCGACCCGGTGCGCCAGTCCGCGTTCGCGCACCTGCTCGCGCACGTACGCCGCCTGCTCGGCGGCCAGCGTGACGGCGGTGACCTGCGCCTTGTGCCGTTCGGCCGCGTACAGGGTGAGCGAGCCCCAGCCGCAGCCGATGTCCAGCAGCCGGGCGCCGGGTTCGAGGGCCAGCTTCCGGCAGATCAGCTCCAGTTTGGCGCGCTGGGCGTCGGCCGCGGTGAAGGCGGGGTCGTCGCTCGCCCAGTAGCCGCACGAGTAGGCCATCGTCTCGTCGAGCAGCAGGGCGTAGAACTCGTTGGACAGGTCGTAGTGGTGGCTGATGGCCGCCCGGTCGCGGGCCTTGCTGTGCAGGCCGCCGCGCAGCCTGGCCTGGGAGGCGGGGGCGGGCGGGCGAGGGCCGAGGGCGCCGAGCCGTGCGGCCGTGCCGAGGGCGCGGGCCCGGTCGGCGAGGGCGGTGCGCGGCGGGTGGAGGCCGCGCTCGCGGGCGGCGGCCCACATGGCGCGCAGCCCCTGCGCCAGGTCGCCCTCGAAGTCGAGCTCGCCGGTGACGTACGCCTGGGCGAGCCCCAGCTCCCCCGGCTCCCACAGCAGTCGGCGCAGGGCTCTGCGGGACCGCACGACGAGCACGGGGCCGGCGGCCGGTCCGGCCTCGCTGCCGTCCCATGCGCGCAGCCGTACGGGCAGAGCGCCGCCGAGGGCCTCCTCGGCGAGTGCGGCGAGCCGGTGGGCGGTGCCTGGCCTGGTGGGGCGGGCCGTGGTCATCGTGCGGTGTCCTCCTTGGTGAACAGGTACTGCTGGACGTCGAGGTACCCGGAGCGGAAGCCGGCCTCGGAGTAGGCGAGGTAGAAGGTCCACATCCGGCGGAAGGTCTCGTCGAAGCCGAGCGCGGCCACCTCGTCGGCCCGCTCGGTGAACCGCTCCCGCCACAGGCGCAGCGTCTCGGCGTAGTGCGGTCCGAAGGCGTCCCGGCGGGTCACGGTCAGCCGGGTGTGCTCGCTCACCGTCTGGTCCACGGCCTCGACGGACGGCAGCAGGCCGCCGGGGAAGATGTACTTCTGGATCCAGGTGTACGTGTGCCGGCTGGCCAGCATCCGCTCGTGCGGCATGGTGATGGCCTGCAGGGCGACCTTGCCGCCGGGCACGAGGCGGTCGTCGAGGGTGCGGAAGTAGACCGGCCAGAACTCCTCTCCCACCGCCTCGATCATCTCGACGCTGACGACGGCGTCGTAGCGTCCGCGGGCCTCGCGGTAGTCGCGCAGCTCGATGCTCACCCGGTCGGCCAGGCCCGCCTGCCGGACGCGGGCGCGGGCCAGGTCGCGCTGTTCGGCGGAGAGGGTGAGCGAGGTGACGTGGGCGCCCCGGGCCGCCGCCCGGACGGCGAGTTCGCCCCAGCCGGTGCCGATCTCCAGCAGCCGGGTGCCCTCGTGCACGCCGGCCAGGTCCAGCAGGCGGTCGATCTTGCGGTGCTGGGCCGCGGCGAGCAGGTCCCAGGTGGCGGGGAAGCCCCGGAACACGGCCGACGAGTAGGTGAGGGTGTCGTCGAGGAAGAGGGCGAAGAGATCGTTGGAAAGGTCGTAGTGACGGCTGATGTTGCCGCGGGCGCCGTCGGGGGTGTTGCGCTGCTGGGCGGGCTGCCGCAGGGCCCACAGGCCGCGCAGGCGCTGCAGCGGGGCGGGGACCAGCTCCGCCGCGTGGGCGGCGAGCACCGTCAGGACGCCGACCGGGTCGGGGGCGTCCCACTCACCGGCCATGTAGGACTCACCGAAGCCGATCAGGCCCTGGGAGCCGATGCGGGCGTGGAAGGCGCGCGGGTCGCGGACCTCCAGCAGCGGGCCGCCCTGTCCGGCCGAGTCGCCTCCGGCGAAACGAACCCGCACGGGCAGCCGGTCGAGGGCCCGGCGCACCACCGCCCGGGTGACGGCGGTCCGCGGCCAGGAGGCGCGCGGCCGGGCGGACAGGTCGGGCCAGGGCCCGGCACCGGTGTCCGCGGGTACGGCGCCGTCGTTCCGTCGCACGTCGGCGGGGGTGTTGGTGGTACTCACTTCATACGCTCCGGGATCCGGTGGTCGGGACGGGGCTGGACGGGCAGGCCCCGCAGGTACAGGCGGATGCCGTGCATACGGATCGCCGCGGACACCCGGGCCGTGGACCACGGGTGACGCAGCGCCAGCCGCAGCAGCCGTCCCACGGTCATTTCCGTACGGGTGCCCTGGACGGTTGCGGTGAACGGCCTGCCGTTCTCACGCTCCAGGTGCACGGTGAGGCCGAGCCGCTCCGCCGGCTCGGGCAGGCGCATGCGGTAGCGCCCGTCGACGGGGAAGAACGGCGAGACGTAGAACTCCTTGTCGGCCCCGGCCATCCCGGTGGCGTCCGGGTGCAGCAGGTAGCAGTGCCGTCCGCCGTAGGTGTTGTGGACCTCGGCGACCACGCAGCGCGGGGTGCCGTCGCGGTCGTGGCACCAGTAGAGGGTGAGCGGGTTGAAGACGTGTCCGAGGACGCGCGCGTGGGTGAGCATCAGCACGGGCCCGCCGTCCAGGTGCACGCCGTGGTCGGCGAGGAAGGACTCCAGGCCGGCGCGGACGGAGGACCCGTCGCCGGTGAAGTGGTCGCGGGCGTCGAAGCGTGCCAACGCCCGCAGGGCGCGCGGGAGTCGGGGCGGCCGGTCGGGGTCGATCAGCCACATGTAGGTGCGGTGGCGCAGCGTGTACCGCAGGGGTGCCGTGCGCACGTGGGTGATCGTGCACGGGTAGAGGGCGGGGACGGGCGTCACCAGCGTGCTCCCAGCGCCGCGGCGGCCAGCACGCCGGAGAGGCAGCCGTCCTCGTGGAACCCCCAGCCGTGATAGGCGCCCGCGAAGGCGGTGACGGACGTGTTCAGGTCGGGCAGCCGCTGCTGCGCGGCGACCGACTCGGGGGTGTAGACGGGGTGTTCGTACACCATCCGCGCGCGTACGCGGGCGGGGTCGACGCGGTCCTCGCCCCCGAGGGTGACCACGAACGTCTCGGGGGCGTCGAGGCGCTGGAGCCGGTTCATGTCGTAGCTGACGCGCACCCGGTCGGCACCGGCGGTGCAGGACGGCATGAGGTAGTTCCAGGAGGCGCGGGCCCCCCGGGCGCGGGGCAGCAGGCTCGTGTCCGTGTGCAGGAGGGTGTGGTTGCGCGAGTAGCGGAACGCCCCGAGCACGTCCTTCTCGTCCGGGGTGGCGTCGGCCAGCAGCCGCAGCGCCTGGTCGGGGTGGACGGCGACGACCACCGCGTCGTAGGAGTCCGTGCGGCCGTCCTGTGCCGTGACGACGGCTCCGTCCGCGTGCCGGGTGAGGGCGCGCACGGGGGTCGCGGTGCGCACGGTGGCGACTTCACCGGCGACGCGGTCGACGTAGCTGCGCGAGCCGCCGGTCACGGTGCGCCAGGTGGGCGAGCCGCCGACCGAGAGCATGCCGTGGTGCTCCATGAACCGGAACAGGTAGGCGGCGGGGTGGAGCTGGGCGGTGGTGGTGTCGCAGGACCAGACGGCCGACACCAGCGGGGTGATGAAGTGGGTGCGGAAGTACGGCGAGAAGCCCTCGCGCTCCAGGAACCCGCCGAGGGTGAGGGTGACGTCGGCCGGCCGGGCGAGCAGGCGCCGGGCGGCCCGGTGGAAGGCGGGGACCTCGGTGAGCATCCGCAGGTAGGCGCCGCGTACGGCGTTGCGGGGCCGGGCCAGGAGTCCGGCGGGGCCGCGGGCTCCGGCGTACTCGAGTCCGCAGCCCTCGCACCGCACCGACATGCTCATCTCCGACTCCTGCGTGCCGACGCCGAGTTCGTCGAAGAGCCGGAGCAGGTTCGGGTAGGTGCGGCGGTTGTGCACGATGAAGCCGGAGTCCACCCGGTGGGTCTGCCCGTCGGACGAGGTCAGCTCATGGGTGTGGGCGTGCCCGCCGAGCCGGTCGTCGGCCTCGTACAGCGTGACGTGATGCGTGCGGCTCAGGATGTGCGCGGCGGTCAGCCCCGCCACCCCGCTGCCGACGACGGCGGCACGCCGCCGTGCTCCGGCGCCTGCCTCCGCCGGATCTCCCGGACTGCTCGATGCCGTTCCGGCCGCCATCGCCTCTCCTCCCGCGACGTCGATCACTCCTGTCGCGGGTAATCCGAAGCTGGGGCGGTCGCGGATTGGCCGAGGGGGGCACCAATGATCGGGCGGTGACCCGCCTGGTCAGCGGGCGGGCACCGACCACGGCTCCTGGGGCAGGGGACTGCCGGTCTCCAGGAGCGACTTGAGGTTCGACAGGACGGCCGCCCAGCCGCCGGAGGCGTCGGAGAGCTCGCCCTCGTCCTCGAGGTCCTCGTGGGTCACGGTGAGGCGGACGATGTCCCGGTGCGGCCGGATGTCGAAGGTGACGCGCGAGTGCCGGTCCTCCCGGCCCTCGTTCTCGGGCGCGGCCCAGGTGGTGACCAGCCGGGTCGGGCGCTCGCTCTCGACGACCTTCCCGACCACGTCGGCGACGCCGGAGCCGTCCGTTCGGACGTGTTCCCAGCGGGAGCCCGGGTGCCAGTCCGAGACGTTGCTGTGGCCCCAGTAGGCGGCGGTCAGGCCGGCGTCGGTGAGGGCGTCCCAGACCTTCTCGGGTGTGCTGCGGATGTAGGTGACGTAGACGAATGCGGGCTTGTCGGCCATGGCTTCCTCGGCTTGTCGTTTCACGGCGCTCAGCGCGCTCAGGCGCGGGCGCTCGAACTTGTCGATCCACCGCTCCTGGATCTCGTGGAGCGGGACCGGATTGAGGTAGTGCAGCTTCTCCCGCCCCCGCCGCACCGTGCTGACCAGATGGGCGGCCTCCAGGACGGCCAGGTGCTGGGTCACCGACTGACGGGTCATGCCGATGCGCTCGCACAACTCTCCGAGGGTCTGGCCGTTGCTCTCGTGCAGACGGTCCAGGAGCCGTCTGCGCGTGTTGTCGGCCAGCGCCTTGAAGACGGCGTCCATCGCGGAGTCGTTCTCTGATCGCACACTCACAGTTATGCAGGCAATTCCTTGCATGTCAAGAGGCCCTCGGCCCGGCGGACGTCGCCGGCGGGGATCCACCAGGTCACACCCCGCCACCACGAGGCCGACGTGCACGCCTGCGACGTGCGGGCCGTCGTCCCGCACCCGGCCGCCCGTGGGCGCGTCCGCGGGCGGGCGCTCAGTACACGAACGAGATCCACGCGTCCGGAGCGAGGTCGGGCCGGTCCGGCACCGGCCGCGTCTCCTCCGACCAGGCACCGGGGGCGAGTTGGGCGGCGACCGAGCGCCAGAAGCGGACGGCCGGGGCGTTGGCGTACTGGAAGGCGACCTCCCACGGACCGGGATGCCGAACGACGACGTCGTGCACCGCCCTCGTGCCGATGCCCTCGCGGCGTGCGCCGCGTACCACGAAGAAGCTGTTCAGCACGCGGGCCGGCCCGTCGAGACCGCGGACGAAGGCGAAGCCGAGGGGCCGGTCCGCGCGCAGGAAGAGGTACGGCGCCCAACCGGCCTGCGTGAACGCCGAGTCGACCCGATCGCTGCGGAACGTGCCGTCGGGGCCCGGCAGAACGCCCGCGTGATCCGAGAGGTCGTGGCGGAACATCAGCCACAACCGCTCGACGACGGGGCGGTCCTGGGCGGTCGCGGGGCGTACGGACAGGTCGGACATGGGGCTCCTCTGCGAGCGAGTCGATCGGCTCCCGGGCGGTCTCCGGGCATGAGAAAAGCCTCTCCGGGCGGAAACGGGTCCGCCCGGAGAGGCTTCACGGATGACCGCACCCTATCGCGGGTGGGGCAGTTGTGGCGGGCGGATCACGCCTCCGCAGGCGACGCGGCCGGCTCCACGGGCGTCCGGTACTCCTCCGGGATCCCCTTCGGCCCGGACGGCCACACCTGCTCGAAGCACGCCCACGGGACGAACGCCGATGGCGGCCCGGCGAGTTCTCGTCCGCGTAGCCGTAGATCACGCACCACGGGTGTCAACTGACGTTCAGAGCCGTGTCGTCGACGACGAACGACGTCTGGAGGATGGAGCCCTCGGTCCCGGTGAACTTCAGTGTGACGGTCTGCCCGGCGTAGCCGGCCAGGCTGAAGCTGCGCCGGGTGTAGCCGGCGGCCGCGTCGAGGTTGGAGTAGGTGGCCAAGGTGCTCAGCACCGTGCCGGAGCTGTTGAGAACCTGGACCTTGAGGGTGTCGTAGGCCGTGCTGGTGGTGGTCTCCGCCGTGTCGACGTGCAGGTAGAAGCTCAGGGCGGCGGTGGTGCAGCCGGACGGGATGGTCACCGACTGGGAGAGGGTGTCGGTGGTGGCCGTTCCGTAGCCGTCGAGCCAGGCGTAGTACGAGCCCGAACGGGCCGACTCACCCGTGGAGTCGGTGATGACACCGCTGGAGGCGCTCCAGGTGGTGTTGCCCGACTCGAAGCCGCTGTTGCCGAGCAGCTGGGCGGCCGTGCAGGTGCCACCGCCGCCTCCGCCCCCACCCCCGCCGGTGCCGTCGCCGGCGAGCCAGGCGGTGGCGTTGAGGGCGAGCGCGGCGTTCGTGGCGCCGGTGTCGTTCCAGCCGTCGTAGAGCTTGTTGCCGGACTGGCCCGTGCCGTCGTCGATGGGCGAGCTGTCGCCCCAGAAGGCGACGCGGCCGCTGCCGAAGGTGCTGGTGAGGAAGAACGCGCCGGTGTTCCCGGAGTAGCCGCTGCGGTAGACCAGGCCCTTGACGGAGGAGTTGTCGGCCGGCTTGAGCGTGGCCGTCGTGCCGTCGGCGATCAGACTCTTGGTGACGGTCCCGAAGGAGCCGTGCAGGACGGGATCGCTGCTGTCGCTGATCGCGGCCGGGTAGCCGGAGTTGACGTCCAGCGTGTCGATGGAGAAGCCGAACGGGTCGGTGGAGTCGACGCTGTTGTTGCTCATCAGGTCGTTGAGGATCTCGACCGCGTCCTCACCGTCGTTGTTGCGGTCGGCGCCGGTGTGGTCGGAGATCATGAACAGTCCGCCGCCGTTCTTGACGAAGTTCATGATCGCCGTCTTCTCGGCGGTGGTGAACAGAGTGTTGGGTTCCGGGAGCACCAGCGTGTCGAAGTTCGACAGGTCGGTGGCCGAGGAACCGCCGTACGTCAGCGCGCTGGTGGCGGTCTTGAGGCTGTAGTCGCCCGTCCTCTGCAGGGCGACGCCCCAGGAGGACAGGGCGCCGGTCCAGTCCGTCTCGGCGGACGGCGAGGAGTCCTGCCCGAGCGGGTCGGGCTTGCTGGTGGAGATGATCCAGTCGGCGTTGCCCGCCTCCTCGGCGTGGCCGTCGTCGAACAGGATCCGGTGGGGGGTGGCCGCGTGGGCCGGGGCCGCCGTGACGGCGAACTGCGCGGCGACACCCCCGGCGAGCAGGGCCGACGCGGCCAGCGCGGTGGTGAGTCTGTGGCGGGATCTGGCGGGTCCGAGCATCCGGCGTACCTCCGTGTGGGGTTGGGGAAGAGCGGGGGCCGTGCGGTGCGAAGCCGGACCTACGCGCGTAGAAACAGCACGTCTGCGCGCGTAGACATTCGGCCGCACATGTGCGGTGCGGCGGAACGGTTGAACGGTACATGGCATGAGTGGGCCTGAACAGGCGCCACCGGCCCCACGGGCCGGAGATTGACCCGGCGTTGACCCCTGGTTGAACCCGTCGACCCCTGATTGAACCCTGAGGTGGAAACCGGACGGAGTGTCCGCGCCCCCAGCGGGCATCCGGATAGTGCGGGGGCCTTGACAAAGAGGGGCGGAGATGGAGATCTCAGGCATCATCAGTGCGATCGTGATCGGCATCGTCATCGGCGTGCTGGGCCGGCTGGTCGTCCCGGGACGGCAGCACATCGGCATTCTGCTGACGATTCTCGTCGGTATCGTGGCCGCGCTGATCGGCTCGGCGCTGGCCAACGCGTTCGGCGTGGCCGACACCAGCGGTATCGACTGGATCGAGTGGCTCATCCAGATCGGCCTCGCCGCACTCGGTGTCGCCGCGCTCGACCGCTCAAGGGCACATCGCTGACGCGACGATCCTCGATCCTGTCGGCACATCAGCCGTGGGGGCCGGGGCGGGGCGCGCGAGCACCCGCCCCGGCCCCCGTCTCGGCGCCCTGCGCACGGGAGCCGGACCCGGCAGCCCGTCCCGCTGCGCACGGGTCCACGGTGGCGTCAGGCGGGAGAGCCCCACGGCGGCCCCGCCGACCCGGTCCGCCGGCGGTCGGCGGATCCGCCGTGCCGGGCCGGACTCCCGGCCGGGGCCGCCCCCGTCGCGCCGTCAACGGCGGGCCGCCAGCGCGGCGAGACCGTCCCGGCCGGAGGCGTAGCGCGGCGTCCAGCCCAGTTCCCGCTCGGCCTTCGCCGCCGAGACCCGCATGCGCGACGTCAGGATCGTGTGCACGTACGGCATCGGACGGGTCGTCCACAGGGGCACGGTCATGGGCTTGGGCACCCCGAACTCCCGTGCGACACACAGGACATGCTCCCGGAATCCGTACGGCGTCCGGTCCACGACGTTGTACGCCTGGCCGGGACGGCCGCGTTCCACCGCGGCGGCCGTCGCCCGCGCCGCGTCGGTGAGTTCGACCCAGGGCAGGACCCGGCCGTGGTCGCCGGGCAGGGGCAGCTGCCGCTTGCGCAGCATCGGCAGGATCGCCTCGGTGCCGCCGGGGCCGTAGAACAGGCCGAAGCGGAGCGCGATGCCCTCCAGGCCGGCCGCCTCGAAGGTCAGCTGCTCCTTGATGCGCATGCCCTCGACATGGCGCTCCAGCTCCGGCGTGGTGCCGCGCGGCCCGAAGGCGTCCTCCTCGGTGAGCACGTGGTCGCCGAAGTCTCCGTAGCCGTAGCCGAAGACCATGGACTCCGACACGAAGCGGCGGGCGCCGGTGGCCCGGGCGGCTTCGACGAGGTGGGCGGTGCCCTCGGTGCGCAGCGCGTCGGTGGCGTACATGTCGCGGTGGCGCATGGGCGGCTTGCGCAGGGCGGTCGCGGCGTGGATGACGGTGTCGAAGTGCTGCCCGTCGACGGCCCTCAGCAGGGCGTCACGGTCCATCAGGTCGGCCCGGACGGCGTTGGCCGCGCCCCGGCCGAGGCCGGTGACCTTGTGGCCGGCTTCGGTCAGGGCGCGGGTGAGGTGACCCCCGAGGACGCCGCCGGCGCCGGCGAGGAGGATGCTCTGGCTGCTCTGGTTCGTCGTCATGACCCTGCGACGGATCGGGCGGCCCCGGATGTGACATCCGGGCGCGGGTGACCCCGGTCACTTCTGCGCGAGCCACTCTCCGTACCAGGCCAGGGTGGCGTCCAGGGTCCGGCCGAGCGGCGTCGGCGCCACACCGAAGGCCTGCTCGAAGGCCGAGGAGTCCATGATCTGGGGCTCGGTGTGCTGGTAGAACATCTCCGCGTACTCGGCCATGAACTGCTCGTCGAACGGACCCACGGGCCGGGGCTCCGCAAGGACGGTGACGTCCAGCGGCCTGCCGACCCGCTCCTCGATCATCCGGTGGATCTCACGGGTGCTGACGGTCGGGGCCGTCGGCAGGTGCCAGACGCGGCCGTCGCCCTCCGGGCGCTCGCCGAGCGTGGCGAGTCCGGCGGCCACGTCCTGGATCCCGGTGTAGCTGTGCGGCAGGTCGATGTCGCCGAAGCCCAGCACCGCGCCGCCGGTGAGCGCACCGGGGAACACGGTCGCCCCGAGGGTGGAGTTGAGGACGCCGGGGCCGACGAAGTCGGCGGAGCGGCCGAGCGCGACCCGGACGCGGCCCTCACGGTGGGCCGCGAGGTACTTCTCGTCGAGTTCGGCCCGCATCCGGCCCTTGCGGCTGGTCGCCTGCCACGGGCTGTCCTCGGTCATCACCGCTCCCCCGGTCTCGCCGTACGGGTAGAGCGTGTCGAGCACCACCAGGCGGGCGCCGACGGCCTCGGCCGCGCCGAGCACCGCCTCCTGGATCCGGGGCATCACCTCGACCTGCAGGTGATAGCCGACGTTGACGCAGTGGTGGACGACCCCGGCCCCGGCGACGGCGGCACGGGCGCCGTCCGCGGTGCTGACGTCGGCGGCGAACCGCTCGACGCCGGGCAGGCCGGGCCCGTCGGCCTTGCGGTCGACCAGGCGCACGGAGTGGCCCCTGCGGACCAGTTCCCCGGCGAGGGCGGTGCCGGCGGGCCCCGAGCCGAGGACGGTGTGCCGGGCGGAGGTGGGGTCGGTGGATGCGGTCACGGCGAGCTCCTCAGATAGTTACTGCCTCTTGCTTCTGTTAGAGACTGTAACTCTTTCGATGGTGGCTAGCAATAGCTGGACCTCCGGTCCATCGTTAAGGTCTGTCACCTGGACCGGAAAGGAGGCCGTCCGTGACCGGCACCGCACAGAGCCCCAGGGCGCGCTACCGCGAGCAGACCCGCGCGGAGATCAAGGAGATCGCGCTGCGGCAGCTCGCCGAGGGCGGTACGGCGGCCGTGGCGCTGACCCGGATCGCCAAGGAGGTCGGCCTGTCCGGGCCGGCGCTCTACCGCTACTTCGACAGCCGCGACGCCCTGCTCACGGATCTGATCCGCGACGCCTACGCCGACCTGGCGACGGCCGTCACCGCCGCCGGGGACGCGCTGGCGCAGGACACCTCAGCGAGGGCCAGGGCGCAGGCACTCGCGGGCGCCTGCCGGGCGTGGGCCGTCGCCCAGCCGCACCGCTACCTGCTCATCGAGGGCACACCGGTGCCGGGGTACACGGCACCCCCCGACACGCTGGACAGCGCGCGGGCGGTGCTCGGGCCGTTCCTCGCGGTGTTCGAGGGTGCGGAGCCGTCGGCGGCGGTGCGGCCCGTGGTCGACCAGATGACGGCCTGGGCGAGGACGGACGCGGCCGTGGCGCGGTGGGCGCAGGCGACCGGCGGATCGGCGGGTGCGGCCCTGGCCGGCGCCGTGCTCGCCTGGTCCCACATGCACGGGGCGATCGGCCTGGAGGTCTCGGGCCAGTTCGAGGGCATGGGCCATGACGGCGGAACGCTGCTCAGGGCGCAGATCGACATGCTGGCGGATGCCTTCGGCCTGGACTGAGCCGCCCCAGAGGCGGGAGGCCGTCGGCCAGGGCGTGTCCCGGAAGGAGCGCCGTCCGCCCGCCGGGCAGGCGGGACGTGCGAGCCACGCCGTGGACCCTAGACCCCGTACCTGTACGGGGTCGTCGTACTCAGCGCCTCGAAGCCCAGGCGCTCCAGGATCGGGCGACTCAGGTCGGAGGCGTCGACCTGGAGATAGCGGTAGCCGCGGTCGCGGGCCGCGCGGGCGCGGTGGGCGACCAGGGCGCGGTAGATGCCGCGCCCGCGCCAGGGCTCGACGGTACCGCCGCCCCAGAGGCCGGCGAAGCGGGTGCCGGGGACCAGTTCCAGCCGGGCCGCGCTCACGGGCAGGTCACCGGCGAGGGCGACCGTGGCGAGGACGGTGTCCGGCGCCTGGGTGAGCCGGGCGAGCAGCCGCTCGCGCAGCCGGGAGCCGTCGGTGCCGAACGCCTTCTCGTGCGCCTGGGCCACCAGGCCCACGCCCGCCGCGTCGGTGACCGGCGCGAGGCGGATGCCCTCGGGCGGCTCGGCGCCGAGGTCGAGGGCCGCGACCTCGGCGACCATCAGCGTCTCCTCGGGCTCGGGCACGAAGCCGGCGGCCCGCAGCCGCCGTCCCAGGTCCTCCGGGCGGTCGTGCCCGTACAGTTTCCACTCGAACGCGCGGCCGAGGCCCGAGAAGCAGGCGATCTGTTCGGCGATCGCGGCGTCCGCGTCGGTCTCGTCCAGGCCGGACCAGACGACGCCGTTCCAGCCGTGCGCGGTGGAGAGCTGACGGACCACGTTCCCGGAGCGCTCGACGCGCGCGCCGGGGCCGTCGGGCCGCGCGCCTTCGCGCATGTCCCGGTCGAAGAGGGCGAGCACCGAGGCATGATCCATGGCCTCACTCCAGCATCCGGGCGGTGACCGGGGCAAAAGGTTTTACGCGCCACCCTG
>NZ_JBIWOE010000001.1:349064-450851 GCF_044767585.1 Streptomyces sp. NPDC101225 | reverse complement strand
CGGGCGCACCACAGCCGGGCGCACCACAGCCGGGCGCACCACAGCCGGGCGCACCACAGCCGGGCGCACCACAGCCGGGCGCACCACAGCCGGGCGCACCACAGCCGGGCGCGTATCCGCGCCGGCTCTCCCGTGCGCGCACTCCCCTCGCGCCGCTCCCGCCGTGGCGACGGCGGAAGGCCCCGCCGGTCACCCGGCAGGGCCTTCCGTCCGGCTCGGCGTACGGCGTGCGGTCAGCGCGCGGCCCGCCGCCTGACGCCCCGGTGGAGGACCACCCCGCCGACGATCAGGGCGGCACTCGCCGCGGCGGCGGGCAGCGCCTGGTCGCTGCCGGTGTGCGCGAGGGAGGCCTCGGCCCGCGGAGGGGCGGCGTGCCGGGCGGGGACCGGCCGCGGATGCGTCCTGGCCGGGGTGGTCGGTTCCGGCGCCGGCTCGGTGCAGTGGGGACCCGAGGTGTTGGTGGCGCGGTTGCCCGTGGCCGCGTTGCCCACGCCGACCACGTTCGCGGTGTTCCCGCTGACGTTCAGCGGGAGGTGCACCGGCAGCTCGACGGTGTTGCCCGAGACCACGCCCGGTGAATCCTCTGCGCCGCTCTGGGCCGTGCTGCCGCCCGCCGCGGAACCGTCCGCCGCCTGCTCGCCGCCCGGGCCCGCGTTCGTGCAGCTGTTGCCGGCGGCCGGGTTGAGGAGCCCCACGACGTTCACGGTGTTCCCGCACACGTTCACCGGGACGTGCACCGGCAGCTGGACGGTGTTGCCCGAGAGCACGCCGGGCGAATCGGCGGCGGCACCGTCGGCGGACGCCCCGTCGGCCGCGAAGGCGGAGCTCACCGGAGCTGCCAGGGCCATCGCGCCGGAGGCGGCGGCGACGGCGATCACACCGTTTCGGGTAACCCTTCTCATTGGTTCCCTGCCTTCCAGACTTGGTCGCGGGCACGTACCCCGCGCCGGAGAAGCGGGCGAGGCCCGCACGGGATAAAACGCGGGCGAACCATCCGGGTTATGGCTTATCGGTCTTTCACCCCATCGAGCGGCACGGTTATCGAACTAGCAGCAAAACCGCCGTACGTGCACGGACGGGTGCACAGGGTAGGACACCGTGCGCTCTCCCGCTGGCCCGGAGGCGGGCCCCACGACGCCCGCTTATCGTGATCGAGGGCGCTGCTCTCCCGGTCCCCCGGCGGGCGTCCCTGGAGGCATTCATGCTGGCCAAGTTGTCAACGCGGCCCGCTGCCGTCCGGCGCTGCGCCGCCACCGGAGTCACGGCCCTGGCCCTGGTGGGCGCGGGCCTGCCCGCGGCGGCCTCGGACGGCACCGGCCCCGACCTGACGCGGTTCTACCGGCAGAAGGTCAGCTGGTCGACGTGCCAGGGCGAGGACATGCCGAAGGACCTTCAGTGCGGCAAGGTCACCGTCCCCCTCGACTACGGCCGCCCCGGCGCCGGGACCCTCGACCTGGCTCTCGCCCGCTACCGGTCGACGGGCGGGAAACACGGCTCGGTGGTGCTGAACTTCGGCGGCCCCGGCGCGGCCGGCGTCAGCGAACTCGCCGCCGGCGGCGACGACTTCATGGGCCTGACCAACAACTACGACGTGGTGTCCTTCGACCCGCGCGGCGTCGGCAGGTCCTCCCCGGTCAGCTGCGGGGACGGCACCCCCGGCACGTCGTCCGCGACCGGCGGGAGCACGCCGACCAGCGATCCGCGGGCCCTGCTCGCGCAGTTGAAGAAGGCGGCCGACGCGTGCGCCGCGCACTCGGGGCCGGTGCTGCCCCACATCGGCACGGTGAACTCGGCGCGCGACATGGACGTGATCCGCGCGGCCCTGGGCGACAAGAAGCTCAACTACCTCGGTTTCTCCTACGGGACCCGGCTCGGCGCCGTCTACGCGGCCCAGTTCCCCAAGAAGGTCGGCCGGTTCGTCCTCGACGGCGTGGACACACTGACCGAACCGCTGTCCGAGCAGGGCGTCGCGGCCGCGGAGGGACAGCAGACGGCGCTGGACGACTTCGTGGACTGGTGCACCGAGGACATCGCCTGCCCCTTCGGACAGGACGCGCGCGACGCCCGCGACCAGGTCGTCCACCTCGTCCACTCGCTCGACCAGGACCCGGTGCCGACGGACTTCGGCCAGTCCTTCACCGGCCAGGATCTCGTCGCCGCCATCAGCCAGGCGCTCTACAGCAAGCAGTTGTGGCCCTCGCTGGAGCGGGCGATCGCCGAACTCGTCGAGGACGGCGACACCCGCGGGGTCATGGGCTTCGCGACCGGCGGTGCGGGCCTGCCCGTCCGGCAGCACAGGAACGGCGGCCTCGTCGACGAGAACGACGTGCCCCTCGACAACCTTCCGGCGGCGCTGATGGCGATCAACTGCGCGGACGATCCCGACCGCCCCGGCGCCGACCGGATCGTCGGCGAACTCGGCACGCTGCGCGCCGAGTACGAGCAGGCCTCACCGGTCTTCGGCCGCTACCGCCTCACCGAAATGCTGATGTGCTACGGCCGGCCCAAGGGCACCGACTTCATCCGCAAGGACGTACGGGACGTGCACACCCCGAAGATGCTGCTCGTCGGCACCCGGGGCGATCCGGCGACGCCGTACCGCTGGACCGTGGAGACCGCGAAGCGGCTCGGCTCCTCCGCCGTGGTGCTCGACAACAAGGGTGAGGGGCACACCGGTTACGCCTCCTCCAAGTGCGTGCACGGCAAGGTCGACACCTTCCTGCTCTACGGCACCCTGCCGCCGACCGGCAGTTCGTGCGGGCCGGAGCCGGAGGACCAGTGACGGCCGGTGACGGCGGGGCGCCTCACATCTCCCAGTGGGCGAGCTGGTGCAGCGCCCCCGCCGTCCGCACGAACCCGTCGTCCCCGAGCAGGTCCCGCAGCTCCGCGTTGAAGCGGTCCACCTCCGGCTGTGCCGCACGCAGGGCCGCGGCGCCCGCCTCGGTCAACTCCAGTACGACAGCGCGGTGTTCACGGGGATGTGCCTGCTTCAGCAGCAGGCCGGCCGCGGTGAGCCGGCCGGCGAGGGCGGTGACGGCCGACTCCCGCAGGCCGAGGGTGCGGGCCAGTTCCCGCTGGGTGATCCCGGGCCGGTCCCGCACGGCGAACAGCGCGCCGAGCTGGGCGGTGGTCACCCCGGCGGCGGCCAGGCAGCGCCGGTCGACCGTGGTGCGCAGCCGGTGCGCGGCCCGCTGGAGCAGGAAGAAGAGACGCTGATCAGGCTCGGCCATGGGCCGATGTTGACAGACGGCACCGGTGCGCGCCACCCTCACTTCACTGGTGAAGTGAGCTGAGGGGAACGTGAGCGGGACGATGGATCTGGAACTGGCCCAGCAGGTCCTCGGCCAGCAGCCCTTCAGCAGGCTGCTGGGCGCCCGGGTGACGGCGTTCGGCGACGGCGAGGCCACACTCGAACTGGACATCCGCGAGGAACTGCTCCAGCAGTACGGCTTCGTGCACGGCGGGGTGCTCTCCTACGCGGCCGACAACACCCTCACGCTGGCGGCGGGGACCGTCGTCGGGGCGGGGCTGATCACGTCCGGCTTCACCATCGACTATCTGCGCCCGGCCAAGGGCGCGGTCCTGCGCGCGCACGGCCGGGTGGTACGGGCGGGCCGGACCCGTGTCGTCACGCGCTGCGACGTGACCACCGTCGGCGCCGACGGCGCGCGGACCCTGTGCGCCGTGGCGCAGGGCAACATCGCGGTGATCGAACCCGCGGTCGGGAAGGATTAGGGAGTGCGGCACCGGCGCGGCGGGGGTCCTCCGTTCAGAAGCTGACGGGGTCGCGCACGATCGGGCAGGTCATGCAGTGCCCGCCGCCACGGCCGCGGCCCAGCTCCGCGCCGACGATGGTGATCACCTCGATGCCGGCCTTGCGCAGCAGCGTGTTCGTCTGGGTGTTGCGGTCGTAGGTGACCACGACGCCGGGCTCCAGGGCCACCGCGTTGTTGCCGCTGTCCCACTGCTGGCGCTCGGAGGCGTAGACGTCGCCCCCGGTCTCCACGATCCGCAGCGCGGACAGGCCGAGGGCCTTGGCGACGACGTCGACGAAGGGCCTCGACCCCTCGTCCGTGATGTCGAGACCGGGTGCCTTGTCGCTGGGCCGCAGGGAGAAGGTGCGGACGCCGTCCATGATGGACGGGTACAGCGTCACCAGGTCACGGTCGGCGAAGGTGAACACGGTGTCGAGGTGCATCGCCGAGCGCAGCTTCGGCAGGCCGGCGACGACGACGTGCTCCGCGGCTCCGGCCTCGAACAGCGCCTTGGCGACCTGGGTGACGGCCTGCCGTGAGGTCCGCTCGCTCATGCCCATCAGGACGACGCCGCCTCCGACCGGCATGATGTCGCCGCCCTCGAACGTCGCCTGTCCCCAGTCGCGTTCGGGATCGCCCCACCACACGGTGGAGCCCGTGTAGTCGGGGTGGAAGGAGTAGACGGCCTTCATCAGCAGGGTCTCGTGGTGGCGGGCGGGCCAGTACAGCGGGTTGAGGGTCAGGCCGCCGTAGAGCCAGCAGGTGGTGTCGCGGGTGTACAGGGTGTTCGGCAGCGGCGGCATCAGGTATTCGCGCACGCCCGTCGACTCGCGGGCCAGCGCCAGGTATCCGGTGCGGTACTCGTCCGGCAGGTCTCCGGTGGCCATACCGCCGATCAGATACCGGGCCAGCGTGCCGGGTTCGAGGGAGTCCAGGTAGGCGCGGGTGGCGTCGACGAGGCCGATGCCGACCTCGTTGGCGACGATCTTGCGGTCCAGCAGCCAGTCCCGGGCGCCCGGGACCGCCATGGTCTCGGCGAGCAACTCGTGCAGCTCGACGACCTCGACATCGCGTTCACGCAGTTTGTCGACGAAGTCGGCGTGGTCGCGCTGGGCGTTCTCCACCCACATGACGTCGTCGAAGAGCAGGTCGTCGGAGTTGGTGGGGGTGAGCCTGCGGTGGGCGAGGCCGGGGGCGCAGACCAGCACCTTGCGCAGCCTGCCCACCTCGGAGTGCACGCCGTACGCGGGACGGGAATCGTGACGGGTCACGGTGGGTCCTTCCGGGGAGCGGGCGGTCAGAGGTGGATCCAGCCCAGTGCCAGGGCGACGACACCCAGCGCGGCGCCGGCGACCGAGACGGCGAGGACGGCGAGTTCGTTCGGCGAGAACAGCCGCCGGCCCTGTTCCCTGCGGGCCATCACGAACAGGACGGTGGCGGGGGCGTAGACGATCAGGGAGACGAGGACGAACTTGAACCCGGCCGCGTAGATGAGGAAGGCCGTGTAGACGGTGGCGAGCACGGCCACCACCAGCTCGCCCCTGCCCGCCCGGTCCCCGGCCGCCGCGATCCGTGCGGCGAAGGCCGCGGCGAGCAGGAACGGGATCAGGGTCAGTGCGCTGGTGAGGTCGAGCGCGAAGTTGAAGGCGTCGTCCGAGAACAGGGTGACGATCAGGACGAGCTGGCTGAGCAGCGTGGACATCACCAGCGCGGGCACGGGCACGTCGGCCGGGGTGGCACGCCCGAGGAAGCGCGGCATGTCGTCGTCCTTGGCCGCGACGAACAGCACCTCGGCGGCCATCAGCGTCCAGGCGAGGTAGGCGCCGAGGACGGAGACGATCAGGCCGACGCTGACGAAGACCTGGCCCCAGGTGCCGACGGCGCTCTCCAGGACGCCCGCCATGGACGGCTGGCGCAGGTCGGCGATCTCGCTCATCGGCAGCAGGCCGTAGCTGACGATCGTCACCGAGGCGAAGACGGCGAAGACGCTGAGGAAACCCAGGACGGTGGCGCGGCCGACGTCCTCGCGGCGCCTGGCGTGCCGGGAGTAGACACTGGCTCCCTCGACGCCCAGGAACACGAAGACGGTGGCCAGCATCGTGCCGCGGACCTGCTGGAACAGCGAGCCCGCGTAGTCGGCGCCGCCGAAGTTCTCCGCGAAGACATGGGGTTTGAGGAAGAAGAGCGCGAGGACGACGAAGACCAGGATGGGCACGACCTTGGCGACCGTGACGATGCGGTTGATCGCCGCGGCCTCCTTGACGCCCCGGCTGATGAGCCAGAAGAACAGCCACAGCCCGGCCGAGGAGAGGACCACGGAGAGCACGGTGTCGCCGTCGCCGAGCGCGGGTGCGATCGCGCCGATCGTCGACATGATGAGCACCCAGTACGTCACATTGCCGACGCAGGCGCTGGCCCAGTAGCCGAACGCCGAGAAGAAGCCGAGGTATTCGCCGAACCCCGCCTTGGCGTAGGCGTACACCCCGGCGTTCAGGTCGGGCTTGCGCACCGCGAGCGTCTGGAAGACGAAGGCCAGCATCAGCATGCCGGTGCCGGCCACCGCCCACGCGATGAGGGCACCGGCGACACCCGTCTCCTCGGCGAACCGGCGGGGCAGGGAGAAGACGCCGGCACCGACCATCGAGCCGACCACCATCGTGGTGAGGGTCGGCAGGGAGAGTTTGGCCGCCGGTGCGGCCTGGGCTTCGTTCTCGACCTGCGTCATCCGACGTCCTGCGGAGTTCGGGCATCGCGGTGGCCGGCGATGCGGAGGGTGCCGTCCGAAGACGCGAGCGACGCTAGCAGCGAAATGTCTCTCTTGCCCGGTGCGCCCGCCCCTGATGCCTGATCGGCCGAACGGTCCTATCGTGCTGATATGGAGCACGACCTGAGTCCCTCAACCCTGTCCGAGCTCCGGCGCCCGCGCGCCTATCCGGCCGTGTCCGTGCTGACGCCGACCCACCGCCGGGAGCCCGAGAACACCCAGGATCCGGTCCGGCTGCGCAACGTGGTGGCCGAGGCCAAGAAGCAGCTGGAGGCCGATCCCGCCGTGAGCCGGGAGCGGCGTCTGGACGTGGTCCGCCACCTCGACCAGGCCCTGACCGAGGTGGACCTGGCGCATGCCGAGGACGGTCTGGTGATCTTCGCCGCCCCGGGTGAGCACCAGGTGTGGTCGCTGGCCCGCACCGTCCCGGAGCGCGTGGTCCTCTCCGACACCTTCCTCACCCGCAACCTCGTCTCCGCGCACGCCGCGGAACGGCCGTTCTGGGTGCTGTCGGTCTCCGCCGACCGGGTGACTCTGTGGAGCGGCGGGCCGGATCGCGTCACGGAGGACCGCAGCGGCGGCTTCCCCCGCACCCGGCGCCCGGAGAACTTCGACGCCGAGCGCAAGGAGCGGATCGGCGACGTGCCGAGCACGTTCCGCGACGAGGACACCCGCCACTTCCTGCGCGAGGCCGACGCCGCGATGGGCATGGTCCTGCGCGAGGCGCCCCGGCCGCTGTACGTCACCGGCGAGCCGGCCGCCCTGGCCCTGCTGGACGAGATCGGCAGCATCACCAAGGAGGCGGTGCACGTCCCGCACGGCGGTCTCGCGCACGGAACGCCCGACGCCGTACGGCAGGCGCTGCGGCCGACGCTCGCCGAGGAGGCCCGCCGCGGCACCGACGCCGTCGCCCGGGACCTCGAGTCGGCCCGTGGCCACAAGGCGTTCGCGGCCGGTGTCGACGAGGTGTGGCGCAGCGCGCGGGAAGGCCGCGTGCGGCTGCTGGCGGTCGAGGAGAACTACGGCCTGACGGTGCGCGACGTCCTCGGCGACCACCTGGTGCCGGCCGAGAGCGGCGATCTCGACGCCCGCGAGGACATCGTGGACGAGATCGTCGAGCAGTGCCTGGAGACGGGCGCCGACGTCCGCTTCGTCCCGGACGGCACGCTCGGGGACGCCTCCGGCATCGCGGGCATCCTGCGGTACTGACTCACACGTTGCCGAACAGCGCGCTCAGCCCCTCCTCGACGGACGCGCCGATGTCCTCCTGCCCGGCTGGCACCGCCGCGTACGTACGCAGCAGGAAACGGCGCAGGGCAGGGGTGTCGAAGCGGAGCAGCGCCATGCCGTAGGGCGAGTGGAGTTCCATCACCGTGCGCTGCGCGCCGCACGGCCACAGGTGCACGTCGCCGGCGCCCGCCGGACCGCGCAGCCCCTCGTCCAGCAGGGTCCGGCCGAAGGTCCAGGTGACCTCCGTGCCGTCCAGCGACACCTCGGGCGGGAAGTCGAGATGCACGGCCAGCGGGTCCGTGGAGAGGTACCGCAAGGTGACGGGGACGGGAAACTCCTGCTCGTCGGCGGTGATCAGACGGCCGCGGGCGGGCTGCTCGAGGGTGATGTCCATGATCGGTCTCCACTGCGGTCACCGGGTCGGCGGGATTGCCGTGTTCTGGTACGAGTCCGCAGATGCCGTCTGCATTACATGGAAGCGCTTCCACATTTGTGTGATCTGTGTCACTCGCTCCGCGCCACCCAGGCGGTGGCGTCACAGCGCCGGCGATCCGGCCGCCGTCACGGCACAGGACACGCGTACCGTCCGGCCGGTCCGGGAAGACGCTGGCATATGCCGGATGCACGACCGTGTCGTGTGTCGCCAAATCCCTTACAGCGCGTCGCGGGCTGTGCAAGAGTCGTAACCGGTCCCCAGCTCCGTCCGTCCCGGTCGCACCCTCCCCGCCTCGGAGTGCTTCATGCCGTCCCACCTCTCCGCGGATCGCTCAGCCGCCCAGCCGCCAGGACGCGGCTCGGTCGATGCGCTGATATCGCAGGCGCGGCGGCTCAAGGGGGACGTGGACGCCGTACGGCGGGACGCGCACGGCGACGGTTCGGACCCCCAGGAGCGCTGGCAGCGCGCGCTCTACGATCTGGCACTGCACCAACTCACCGACCTCGACGCCCACTTGGGGCAGCTGCGGGACGGCCCGGGACCGCCGCCGCCGGCCGACGGGACGAAGCCCGCGCCGGCCGTCACGCGCCCCGGCTCCTTACTCAGCCGCGTCGGCAGCGCCGAGTGGAACCTGCTGACGGACGAGGCGAGCTGGTCCGGAGAGCTCTACCAGATCCTGGGCCGTGACCCCGCCGCTCCCCCGCTCAGCCTCGACGAACTGCCGTCCGTGGTGGTCGACGAGGACCGCGCGATGCTGACGGCGATGGTCACGGACTGTCTCATCGACGCGCGGCACATCGACGGCGAGTTCCGCATCGTGCGCCCGGACGGCGAGGTGCGCGCGGTGCACATGATGGGCGAGCCCGTGCTCGACACCGACGGCAGCACCTCCTCGATGTGGGCCGTGCTGCGCGACGTCAGCGAACTGCGCCGCAGCCAGAAGGCGGTGAGCGAGACCCGTGACTCGCTCCAGCGCCACCAGCACCGCGCGCAGACCGAGCACCGGCTCGCGGTCGAGCTGCAGGAGGCCGTGCTGCCGCCGTGGCGCGGCTTGCTGCGGCTCCCGCACCAAGGACCCGAGACGCTCGATCTGGCGGCGCGCTGTCTGCCGTCCGCGGCCGGCGCCCTGATCGGCGGCGACTGGTACGACGCGCTCGAACTGCCCGACGGCCAGACCCTGCTGAGCGTCGGCGACCTCACCGGACACGGTGTCGCCGTCGCCTCGGGCATGGCGACGCTGCTGGGCGCGGTGCGGGGCATGGCGATGGCGGGCACGGCGCCCGGGCAGCTGATGTCCTGGCTGAACCAGCTGCTCGACGCCACCGTGCAACCGGCTCTCGGCAGCGCCGTCTGCTGCCGCTACCAGCCCGCGACCCGCACCCTGACCTGGGCACAGGCCGGACACCCCGCCCCGCTGCTGTTCCGCGACGGGACGGGGCGCAGGCTGCGCACACCGGGCGGCGTGCTGCTCGGCGCGACCTCCGGTGCCGTGTACGAGCAGGCCGAGGAGACCCTCGAGCCGGGCGATCTGCTTCTGCTGCACACCGACGGGCTGGTGCCCGGGCACACCGTCGCACAGACCGTGAACCGTCTCCTCGACCTGGCTCCGCGCTTCGGCAGGGCCCGGACCGCACAAGAGTGCGTACGGACGGTCGTCAACGAGTTCGGCGGGACCGAACGCGAGGACGACGCGTGCGTACTGGTCGCCAGGGTGCTGTGAACCGCCGTCGGGCGGCACGCCGACCCGGCGGGAATCGCCCGCAGCGGCACGGACGCCCTACACCCGTGCGCTGTTGCCGCCTTTCGCCGTCGGCCTGGGCAGCGCCATCTTGATCTCCTCCCGCAGCTCGTGGATCTTCGGGAAGCTGGAGAACTCCGCGGTGAGCCGGTACATCTGGCGCAGCCGGTCCCAGGTGCGGTGGGAGGAGTTGGTGCCCATCGACATCAGGGCCAGGCGCGCGTACCGGTCCGCCTGCTCGGGGTCGTCGGCGATGAAGCAGGCGGAGGCCATGGACAGGAAGTCGAAGATCTTCGACCGCTGCCGTCCGTCGACCCGCAGGGCCAGGGCCTTCTCCGCGTAGTGCTGTGCGTGCGCGGCCGCTCCCGGCTCGTGCTCGGCCAGCGTGCGGTAGGCCAGGGCCTGCATGCCGTACAGGTCCTCCTCCTTGAACATCTGCATCCAGCTCGGCGGCGGCACGTCACCCTTGTCGGAGACGAAGAGGTCCTCCGCCCGGCCGAGGGTGCGGCGCATCGCCTGGCCCTTGCCCATCGACGCCTGCGCCCAGGCCTCGATGGTGTAGAGCATCGCCCTGGTACGCGGCAGTACCTCTTCGCCGGAGCCCGACTGGGCGAGCTTCATCAGGTCGAGTGCGTCGTCGGGCCGGCCGAGGTGCACCATCTGGCGAGCCGCTCTGGAGAGCGCCTCCCCGGCACGCGGCCGGTCGCCGCCCTCCCGGGCCGCGTGGGCGGCGATGACGAAGTACTTCTGGGCCGTGGGTTCCAGGCCGACGTCGTGCGACATCCAGCCCGCGAGGACGGCGAGGTTGGCGGCGACGCCCCACAGGCGCCGCTGGAGATGGTCGGGGTGACGGTAGGCGAGCATGCCGCCCACCTCGTTGAGCTGGCCCACCACCGCCTTGCGCTGCAGCCCGCCACCGCGGGCTGCGTCCCAGGCCCGGAACACCTCCACGGAGCGCTCCAGTTCCTCGATCTCCTGCGACCCGATGGGGGCGGCCTCGAAGCGGTCGAACCCAGCGGGGTCGGCGTGCAGGGGATGGTCGTAGTCGGGAGCGTCGGCGGAGAGTGTCGCATCGGTGTGCAGCCATTCGTACATGGCGCTGCTGAGGGCGGATCCTGCGGTGAGCGCGACGCCCGCACCCACCAAGCCGCGTCGGTTGAGCATGAGGTCCATTCCCGTGAATTCGGTGAGGACCGCCGCGGTCCGCTCGGGCGCCCACGGCACACCGTCGGGATGTTCAGCGCTCCCGGCGTCCTGCCGTTTCCCCACACGCCCGTGCCGGACCAGACCGAGGTCCTCGATGGTCACGACACGGCCGAGACGCTCGGTGAACAGCGCCGCCAGCACCCTCGGCACCGGATCGCGCGGGATCTCTCCCATGTCGATCCAACGCCGTACCCGAGAGGTGTCGGTCGACAGCTGGGGGTGGCCCATGGCCGCCGCCTGCCGGTTGACCAGCCTCGCGAGTTCACCCTTGGACCAGCCGGCCAGGCCGAACAGGTCCGCAAGGCGGGTGTTGGGTTGTCCGCTCACGTCAAGCCCCCAGGTTCTCGGCTGAGTTGACAGTAGCCCGGTGCAAGTTGCCGGGCGACTATTCGCCAGGGTTCGCCAGGGTCCGCCAGATGGTGTGCCACTGGTCCACGGGTGTCAGGTAGGAACGCGCCACCCCGACCCGGTTGCCGAGGGGCATTCCCCAGGGTGCACCCAAGGGGCCGGGCCGGGTAGCGCACTGTCGTCGCAGGCACACGAAGGGATCTGTTTCGCCCATGTACGCAGCATCGTCCTCCGTGTCCGCCCCGCCCCGGTCGCTGCGCCCCCGCCCGGCCGGCGGCGGCCCCTACCTCGACCCCGGAGCCCGTCCCGCGGCCCCCGCGCTCGGCACCGGCCGGCCGCGGCGCGCGCCGGGGACCGGCACCCAACCGCTCAGCGGGAGACTCGACTTGTCCGGCCCTCAGGGCGCCCAGCTGCGTACGGCCATCGCGTCGGTGCACCGGATCTGCCCGGAGTTCGCTCCGGTACAGGTGCTGCGCCGCAGTGGCCGGTCCGTGCTCCTGGTCGGGACGACCGGGCGCAGCACGGCCGTCGCGAAGTGTTTACTGGACCAATCTCCCGCGTGGGCCGAGCGGATCCGCCACGAAATAGCGGCGTACCGCTCCTTCGTCCGGCACCGCCCGCCCGTGCGTGTGCCGAGGCTGATCGCGGCGGACCCGGACAACTGCACGCTGGTCATCGAACGCATGCCGGGACGGGTGGCGGCCCTGCAGCGGCACCCGGCCGAGGCCCCGCCCCGGGCCGACATCAGGGTGGCCCTCGGCGCGATCTGCCGGCTGAACGCCTGGCGGCCGCCGGCCGGCACCTTCGACGCCCCGCTCGACTACGCGGCCCGCATCTCCCGCTACCACGAACTGGGCCTGCTCACCGATCGCGACATGGGGGACCTGCAGAAGCTGGTGCACGGCATCGCCCACTCGGCGGGCCGTCAGGGCATGGGCCAGTTCTGCCACGGCGACGCCCTCCTGTCGAACATCCTGCTCTCACCGGCCGGTCCAGTGCTGGTGGACTGGGAGCACGCGGGCTGGTACCTGCCCGGCTACGACCTGGCCACCCTGTGGGCGGTGCTCGGCGACGCGCCGGTGGCCCGTCGCCAGATCAGCCAGATCGCCCAGTCGGCGGGCCCGGCCTCGCGCGACGCGTTCCTGGTGAACCTGATGCTGGTGCTCACGCGGGAGATCCGCACCTACGAGACCGCGGTGCAGCGTTCGATGCACGACACGACCCCGGCGGCACCGGGCACGGCCCACCCGGGTGCTGCGCCGTCCGGCGAGGAACAACGGCTGCTGCTCAGGCGGCTGCACGACGACTGCCAGCTGGCCCGCCGGGCCGTGCGCGCGGCGGTCGGCACTCGCTGACGGGGACGAAGGTCCGCGGTGCGCCCGGAGGGAGCGCACCGCGGACCTTTCGTGTGCCGCGGACCCGCGAGCCACCTTCCGGCAAAAACTTTCACAAGGGGCCATTGGTGTACACCGCTGACGCCCCGCAGGCCCATCAGCCTCCGCCGCGAAACTCCTCCATCCTCGTGTTGACATGGGAAATCCCCTGCCTCTGGGCATGATTGACGGATCGTCGGCCAGCCGGTACCACTGACCCACCGCCCGGCCCTGCACGCCCCGCCACGCTCGTTCGTCCCAGGAGGCTGCATTGCGAGGAACCGCCACCGACCCCACATCCGCATCCGGCCACAGACGCGCCCGCACAACCGCGGGCGCCCTCGCCACGGCGGCTCTGGTGCTGCCGCTGCTCGGCGCCGCCCCGTCCGACGCCCAGTCCTCCGCGGCGGACCGGCTCCAGTCGGCGTTCGCCTCGGCGTCCGCCGCGTACCACGTGCCGCAGAGCGTGCTGCTGGGCGTCTCCTATCTGCAGTCACGCTGGGACACGCACGCGGGAGCGCCGAGCGTGAGCGGCGGCTACGGCCCGATGCATCTCACCGACGCCCGCACCGCGCTCGCCGCCTCCTCGCACCACGGTGAGGGGACCGAGGACGCCCGGGGCGACTCGGCCCGCGCCGCCCTGCACCCGGACACCCGGGTCCCGGCGGAGTCCGAGCTCCCGGCCCGGCTCAAGACGCTGCCGAGGGCGGCGGGCCTGACCGGGCTGAGCGAGGAGCGGCTGCGTACGGACCCCGCGGCGAACGTGGCGGGCGGTGCCGCCCTGCTGGCGGCCGCGCAGAAAGGTCTCGGCGAGGAGCTGAGCGCGGACCCGGCGGACTGGTACGGCGCGGTGGCCCGCTTCTCGGGCGCCGGCGACACGGCCACGGCCGCGGCGTACGCCAACGACGTCTACGACGTGATCCGCACCGGCGAGGAGCGCGTCACGGACTCGGGCCAGCAGGTGGCCCTGTCCGCCCGGCCGGGGCTCTCCCCCGACACCGCCCAGCTGAAGGAGACCGGCCTGCGCACGGTCTCGGACGCGGGCACCGAGTGCCCGAGGTCGGTGTCCTGCGAGTGGATCCCGGCGCCGTACGCGGAGTTCGGGGACAACGACTACGGCAACCACGACCTGGGCGACCGTCCCGCGTCGCAGAGCATCAAGTACATCGTCATCCATGACACCGAGGGCACCTGGGACGGTGTGCTCAACCTGGTCCAGGACCCGACCTATGTGTCGTGGAACTACACCCTGCGGTCCACGGACGGGTTCATCGCCCAGCACGTGAAGGCCAAGGACGTGGCCTGGCACGCGGGCAACTGGTACGTCAACGCCAAGTCGATCGGACTGGAGCACGAGGGCTTCCTCGTCTCGCCGGACGCCTGGTACACGGAGGCGATGTACCGCTCCTCGGCGCGGCTGGTGCGGTACCTCGCCGCGAAGTACCGCATCCCGCTGGACCGGCAGCACATCCTCGGCCACGAGAACGTGCCGGGG
The DNA here is from genome assembly GCF_044767585.1 of Streptomyces sp. NPDC101225. Taxonomy (NCBI): domain Bacteria; kingdom Bacillati; phylum Actinomycetota; class Actinomycetes; order Kitasatosporales; family Streptomycetaceae; genus Streptomyces; species Streptomyces sp. NPDC101225. The sequence goes on along the minus strand of NZ_JBIWOE010000001.1, from coordinate 436,506 downwards.
CCCACGGCCTCGTCCATCCCCGGCATGCACACCGATCCCGGCCCGTACTGGGACTGGCGGCACTACTTCGATCTGCTGGGCCACCCCTTCAAGCGCACGGCCGGCCGGAACGGCGGGCTGGTGACGATCCTGCCCGACTACGCGTCCAACCAGCCCGTGTACACCGGCTGCGTCACCAAGGACCAGCCCTGCACGGCGCACGGCAGCGGCGAGGTACGGCTGTACTCGGACCACGACGAGAGCTCCCCGCTGATCAAGGACGTCGGGCTGCACGGCACCGGCGCCTCGACGATCGACGTCAACGACGTGGGGGCACGGGCCTCCACCGGCCAGCAGTACGCGGTCGCCGGCCGCCACGGCGACTGGACGGCGATCTGGTACCTCGGCCAGAAGGCGTGGTTCAAGAACCCGAGGAAGCACCCGACCGCGGTGAACGCGTCCGGATTCGTGGTGACTCCCAGGCCGGGCGCGACCGGCGTCCCGGTGTACGGGCGCGCCTACCCGGAGGCGTCGGCCTACCCGGCCGGGGTGCCCGTGCAGTCGGTGTCCCCGCTGCCGTACACCCTGCCCGCGGGCCAGAAGTACGTGGTCGGCGACGTGGTGCCGGGTGAGTACTACTACGCGGTCACCTTCACCACCGACTCGCACAAGGTGGTGCGGGGCAAGGACCTCTACTACGAGATCCAGTACGGCCACCGTGTGGAGTGGGTGCGTGCGGCGGACGTGCAGCTGATGCGCTCGTAGGCACCGGCGAGGTGCCGGCACTCAGGGAATGAGGCCCGGCGCGGCGGCCCGGTGGATGTCCCCGGTCAGGGCAGCGAGCCGCCGCCCGGTGCCTCCCCAGCGCAGCGAGATGATCTCCGCGGCGATCGACACGGCCGTCTCCTCCGGGGTGCGGGCGCCCAGGTCCAGGCCGATCGGGGAGGCCAGCCGGGCGAGTTCGGCCTGCGTGGCGCCCGCGGCGCGCAGCCGGCCCGTCCGTTCCCGGTGGGTGCGGCGGCTGCCCATCACGCCGATGTATCCGGCCCTGGTGCGCACGGCGGCGAGCAGCAGCGGCACGTCGAACTTCGGGTCGTGCGTCAGGACGCACACGACGGTCCGTTCGTCGATGTCCGTCTGCCGGGTGAGGTACTCGTGCGGCCAGGCCCGCACCACCTCGTCGGCGTCCGGGAAGCGGTCGGGGGTGACGAAGGCGGGCCGGGCGTCGCACACCGTCACCCGGTAGCCGAGGAAGGCCCCCATCCGCGCGGTGGCCGCCGCGTAGTCGATGGCGCCGAAGACCAGCATCCGGGCGGGCGGCCGGAACGCCTGGACGAACAGCGTGACCTCGTCCCGGCGCCGCTGCCCTCGCGCCCCGATGTGCCGTACGGCCGTGGTGCCCTGGGCGAGCAGCCCGCGGGCCTCGTCCGCCGCCGCCCGGTCCAGCTCCGGGTCGCCCAGCGTGCCCTGCGTGCCGCCGGCGGTCGCGGTCAGCTGGGCGCCGAGGGCCGCGGCGCCGCCGACGACCGTGGCGAGGGCGACCGGCTCGCCGCGGTCCACGGCGTCCAGCACCCGGGCCAGTTCCTCGCGGCGCGGGTCGTAGGCCCTGATCAGTACCTGCAGCGAGCCGCCGCAGGTCAGGCCGACGGCGAACGCGTCGTCGTCCGAAATGCCGTACGTGTGCAGCTGAGCGCGGCCCGTCGCCAGGACCTCGGTGGCGGCCTCGTACACGGCCGACTCGACGCAGCCGCCGGAGACGCTGCCGATCACCCGGCCCTCGGGCGTGACCGCCAGCACCGCACCGGGCTGCCGGGGTGCACTGCCGCGCACCCCGACGACGGTCGCGAGGGCGAGCGGCGTTCCGCTGCCCGCGAGTTCGGTCAGCTGCGGCAGGATCTCACGCACCGAGCGCCTCCGTCCGGGCCCGGCCGGCGCCGAGCTCGCCGGTCCACCGGGTGTACAGGGTGTGCGGGACGCCGATCGCGTCGAGCGCCTTGCCCGCCACGAAGTCGACCAGCTGCTGGACGTCGCGGGCGCCCGCGTAGAAGGCGGGGGACGCGGGCAGCACCGTCGCTCCCTCGTCGGCGAGGTCGGCCATCTGCCGGAGGGTGACGCGGCGCAGCGGTGTCTCGCGCAGCACGAGGACCAGCGGCCGACGTTCCTTGAGGGTGACGTCGGCGGCCCGCTGGATCAGGTCCTTGCTCAGGCCGGCGGCGATACCGGCGACGGAGGCCGTGGTCGCGGGCACGACCAGCATGCCTCCGGTCGGATAGCTGCCGCTGGACGGTCCCGCGGCGAAGTCGTTCTCCTTCCACACCACCATGTCGCCCGCGTCGCGTCCGATGAACGCCTTGACGTCGGTGCGCCACTGCGCCTCGCGGAAGGTCTGCCCCGTCTCGTCGAGCAGCGTGAGCCGGGCCGCCCTGCTGACCACGAGGTCGACGGCCTCGCCCCCGTCGAGCAGGGCCCGGATGACGGCCGCCGCGTACGGTGTGCCGCTGGCACCGGTGATGCCGACGACCCAGGGGGTCCTGGATGTGGTTGGCTGGTGATCCATGGGAGGGCCTTTCACGATGCAGCAGCGAGGTGGTGCGCCGAAGTGGCGGTGAACGGATCGGCCGCGTCGGCGGCACGCGCCCACGGCGAGCTGACGGCGGGCGAGCGGGAGATCCTCCGGGTGCTCGGCCGGACGCAGGACCTGGAGAGCGTCGGGGACGAGATCCTCGTCCAGGTCGGGGCGGCGATCATCGAGGGTCGGCTCAGGCCGGGCGATGACCTGAACTCGGTGGAGCTGGCACGCCGGTTCCACAGCAGCCGGACGCCGGTGCGCGAGGCCCTCGCCACCCTGGAGCGGGAGGGCCTCGTCGAGATCGTCGCCCGCAAGCGGCCGCGGGTGCGGCGGCTGGGCATCGAGGAGGTCCGTGACATCTACGAGCTCCGCGGTGAGCTGTACGGCCTGGTGAGCCGGCGCATCGTGGAGCACTGCACGGACGAGCAGCTCCGTGAACTCGCCGCCGTGCAGACGCGGTTGGAGGACGCGGCGGCCGACGGCGACCTGGACCGGTACTTCTGGCACAACGTCGGGTTCCGCAACACCGAGGCCCGGCTCGCCGCGAACGAGATCGTGCGGGGCGTCCTGGACTCCGTCGGGATCAGGACCCTGCAGCTGCGGCATCTCAGCCTGTCGCTGCCGGGCCGGCTGGACACGTCGGTCGCCGACCACCGGCGGCTGATGCGGGCGTACACCGACCGGGAGGCCGAGCTGGCGGCGGCCCTCACCCGGTCCATCGTGCGCCGGGGTCTGCAGGCGGTGGAGCGGTCGGGGTGGACGGGATTCGCGGACTGAGGCCGCCGGTGGCGAGGAGGCGGGCCGCCCCGAGCACGGTCGCGCGCTCCTCGCCGCCGGGCTTGGCCGCGTCGAGTGCCTCGACGGGCCGGTCCGAACGCATCGGGAACGGGTAGTCGCTGCCGAGCACGACATGCCCGTCGGCGAAGTCCAGCAGATGGCGCAGCGCGTCGTCGTCGTGCAGCACGGTGTCGTAGAAGAGCTGTCCGAGCAGATCGCGCGGGCTGCGGCCGCCTCGGGCGCGGAACTGCGGCGGCGCCGCCGTGAAGCCTTGCTGCAGCCGGCCGATCTGGTAGGGGACGAACCCGCCGCCGTGCACCAGCAGCACCCGCAGTCCGGGCCTGCGCTCGAGCACGCCGCCGAGCAGCAGCGCGGCCGCCGCGAAGGTGGTCTCGGACGGGTTGCCGACCAGGATGTGCAGGAACAGACGGCGGCTGCGGTCGGGCACGTCGAGTTCGGCGGGGTGCACGATCACGGGGACGCCGAGTTCTTCGGCGGTGTCCCAGAAAGGGTCCAACGACGGTTCGTCCAGGCCGAGTTCGCCCACCCGGGCGCCGATCTGCACGGCCACATGGCCCAGTTCGGTGACCGCGCGCCGCAGTTCCGCAGCGGCGTGCTGCGGGTGCTGCAGCGGTACGGCGGCGGCGGTCAGGAACCGGTCGTGGGTGGCGCGCAGTTCGGCCGCGGAGTCGTTCTGCACACGGGCCAGCCAGAGGCCGTCGTCGGGGTCGAGCTCGTATCCCGCGAGGTCCATCCAGGGGGCGACCAGCTGGAGGTCGACGCCCGCCGCGTCCATCCAGGCCAGCCGGGCCGGCACGTCGCTCAGTTGCGGCAGCAGGGGCAGTCCGCTGAGGCGGCCCGCGACCTCGACCCGGGTGACCGGCTTGCCGGCCATCTCCCGGGTGACGAGGCGTACTTGGTGATCGGCGCCCTCGTCGCGGATCCGTTCGACGGCGTACGTGCCGACATGGTGGGCGTGGGTGTCGACGACGACCGTTGCGCTCATGCGTGTTCTCCGACCGTGTCGCCGGCCGCCGCCCGGTCGAGCAGCGCCGTGAGCGCCTCGACCACGACGCCGGGGTTCTCCAGGGGTGTCAGGTGGCGGGTGCCCGGCACCACGGTGGCCGGCCCGTCCCCGACGAGCCGGGCCAGGGTGCGGGCCATCTCGGGCGGGGTGGCCTTGTCGTCCTCGCCGACCAGCACGGCCGCGGGGTGCGGGACGGTGGGCGCGCCGTCGCGCAGGTCGGCCCGGCCCAGCATGGCGCAGGTGGCTTCGTAGCAGTCGAGGTCGTTCGCGGTGAACACCCGCGTCAGCCGGTCCATCAGCTCGGGCTCGGCCGCGCGGAAGCCGTCGCCGAACCAGCGGGTCAGCTGGAACGGGATCAGCGACGCGAGGCCCTTCGTCCGGGCGGCGGCGGCCCGGGCGGCCCAGTCCTCCGGCGCTGTGGGCCCGTACCAGGCGGTGGTGTCCACGAACAGCGCGCCGCGGGTGCGTTCGGGATGCCGGGCCGCGAAGGCCTGGGCCACGCAGCCGCCCATGGAGCAGCCGGCGACGACGGTGTCCGCCCAGCCCAGGTGGTCCAGGAGGTCGGCGAGGTCGTCCGCGAACTGCTCGACGGTGTAGGGCCCGGTGGGGCGGCCCGAGCGGCCGTGGCCGCGGCAGTCGTAGGTCACCGTCTCCGCGCGGCCCGCGAGCGCCGCCGTCACCCCGGTCCACACCGAGCGGTCGAGGGCCAGGCTGTGCACGAAGGCGATCCGCGGGGCGCCCTCCGGCCCCGGACGGCGGGTGTACGACAGCGCGACGCCGTCCCGTGCGCGGGTCTCCCCGTCGATCGCGGTGGCGGTCATCGGTCTCCTCCGGCAGGGGTCTCGGCGCGACGGATCGCGGTGGTCAGGGCACGCCGGGAGAACTCCGCGATCATGCGGGTCTTGTAGGCGGCGGAGCCCTTGACGTCGTCGTAGGGCGTGGTGGTGGCGGCCGCGCGGTCGGCGGCCCGCTCGACGAGGTGCCGGTCGGCGCGGGCGCCGGTCAGCTCGGCGAGGTCGGCGGCGACGGGGCCGCCGGCCACCGACCCGACGGCGAGCGAGAGTTCGCGTACGGTCCCGTCCTCGGCCAGGGTGACGACCGCGGCGACGTTGACGCAGGCGTACTCCCAGACGCCGCGCACGAGGAACTTCTCGTAGGCGGACCCGGTGCGTGGCTCGGGCAGCGGGAGACGTACGTGCTCGATCAGTTCGCCGGGGCGCAGCCGGTCCAGCTCCGTGACGGTGAGGGTCCGGCTGCCGGTGAGGCTGCGTACGACGACGGTCGCGCCGGCGGCGGTGAGGGCGACGGGCGGGTCGTGGCTGTCGTCGAGCGCGGCGAGGTTGCCGCCGAGGGTGACCATCCGGCGGATGCGGCCGGTGGCGACGGAGCGCGCCGCCTCGGTCACCACGGGCCAGGCCCGGGCGAGCCGCCGGTCGGCCGCACAGTCGTCGAGCCGGGTGCCGGCCCCGATGGTGAGGTGATCGGCGAACACGGTGATGTCGGTGAACCCGGGCAGGTCGGCCACCGACACCAAGGCGGTGGGCGCCGAGGTGCGCCGGGCCCGGCGGGCGAGCGTGTGGCCGACGCCGCCGCCGAGGACCGCCGTGTCGCCGGCGACGAGCATCCGCAGCGCCTCGTCGGCGGTGCGGGGGGTCAGCAGGGTCGCGGGGGCCGAGAGCGTGTCGCTCTGCACCTGTGTGGAGTCGAGTGCGGTCATCGGGCTTCGCCTTCCTGCATGCCCCAGAAGATCTTCTCGGCGGTGACGGGCAGTTCGTGGACGCGGACGCCGACCGCGTCGGCGACGGCGCTCGCGATGATCGAGGGCACCGGGTCCAGGGCGATCTCGCCGACGCCCTTGGCCCCGAAGGGTCCTGTCGGCTCGTAGGAGTCGGCGAACTCGACGTGCAGCTTGGGCATGACGTTCGCCGTCGGCAGCTTGTAGTCGGAGAAGTTGGCGTGCGTGGGGGCGCCGTCGCGCCAGTCGAACCGCTCGGTCAGGGCCATGCCGAGGCCCTGCGCCACCGCGCCCTCGACCTGGCCCTCGGCCAGCGGCGGATTGAGGACGGTGCCGCAGTCGACGACCGCGGCGAGCTCCAGGACGGTGACGGCGCCGGTCGCCGGGTCGACCTCGACCTCGGCGGCCTCGGCGACGAAGTTGTAGGCGCCCGACTCGTTGCCGTAGCGGCTCTGGTCGGGGAACTCGGAGGGGTTGTCGAAGGAGCCGATGCCTACGATCGGCATGCCGTTCGGGCGGTACAGCTCCGCCCGCACGACCACCCCGACCGGGGCGCTCACCGGGCCCTCGCCGTCGGGGCCGGCCGGGCCGTGGACGACGCCGTCCTTGACCCACAGCTGTTCGGCGGGCCGCTCCAGGCGGCGCGCGGCGGCTTCGAGCAGCCCCTGGCATGCCTGTTCGGCCGCCCGCTTGACCGCGTTGCCCGCGACGTAGGTGACGCGGCTGGCCAGTGCGCCGAGGGCGTGGGTGGCCAGGTCGGTGTCCGGGCGGGTCACGGAGATGTCCGCGACCGGCAGGCCGAGTTCGGCGGCGGCGATCTGGGCGAGGGTGGTGCGGGCTCCGGTGCCGATCTCGCCCTCGCCGACGATGACGGTGGCGCGTCCGTCCTCCGTCAGCCGGACGATGGCGGAGCTGCCGTCGTAGTCGCCGAAGCTGCGGCGGCCGGAGACGTGCACGCTGACGCCCATCGCGAGGCCCCGGTTCGGCGTGCGGGCGGCCCGCTTCGCCTCCCAGTCGATGGCCTTGGCGGCCTTGCTGATGCACTGCTTGAGTTCGCAGCTGGTGATCTTGTGGTTGTGCGGGGAGACGCTGCCGGACTCGACGGCGTTGAGCAGGAAGAGGTCCGGGACCTCGATGCCGAGCTTCCCCGCCGCCAGGTCCCAGGCCTGGCCGACGGCCCAGTCCGCAGAGGGGTTGCCGAAGCCGCGGAAGGCGCCGGTCGGTTCGAGGTTGGTGTACACGAGCCGCGAACGGGCGCGTACGGCACGGTAGTTGAACAGCGCGTCGTGCCGTACGGTCGCCGCGCCGAGGACGGCCTGGGCCTTGCCGGTGTAGGCGCCGTTGTCGGCGATCACCTGGATGTCCTTCGCGGTGACCAGGCCGTCAGCGGTGAAGCCGAGCCGGACGGTGTAGCGCATCGGGATGCGCGGCCGGCCGGCGAGGAACTCCTCCTCGCGGGTGTTGACCAGTTGCACCGGCCGCCCGGCCTTGCGGGCGAGGATCGCGCAGATGACGGAGGTGTTGTCGTCGCCGGACTTGCCGCCGAACCCACCGCCGATCTCGGTCTGGACGACCCGGACGGCCCGCAGCGGCAGGCCGAGCGCGGTGGCGTAGCGCTGGCGGGCGAGGAACGGAGTCTGGGTGTTGACCCACAGGCTGACCCGGTCCTGCGACCACTCGGCGGTGCAGCCGATGGTCTCGATGGAGCCGTGCCACTGGCGGGCGGTCTGCCAGGTGCCCTCCACGACGACGTCGCTGCGCCCGAACCAGTCCTCCACGCCGCCCCGGTCGAAGCCGAACTCGTGGGCGAGGTTGCCGGGCGCGTCGTCGTGGACGAGGGGTGCGCCGTCGGCGAGGGCCTCGTCCAGGCCGAGGACGGCCGGGAGGACCTCGTAGTCGACCCGGATCAGTTCGGCCGCCCGCCGCGCGGTCTCGGGGTCGCGTGCGGCGACCGCGGCGACCTCGTCGCCGACGTACCGGACCCGGTCGGCGGCGAGCGGGTACAGGTCGGGCCGGAAGGCGCCCCACTTGACGCCGGCGGTGTCCGCTCCGGTGATCACGGCGTGCACTCCGGGCAGCCGCTCGGCGCGCGAGGTGTCGACGGACACGATGCGGGCCGAGGCGTGCGGGGAGCGGACGACGGCGCCGTGCAGCATGCGCGGCAGCCAGTTGTCCCCGGCGAACACCGCGCGGCCGGTGACCTTCTCAACGGCGTCGATGCGTTCGACGGGGGTGCCGATGACGGCGGGGAGGATCTCCCGGCCGAGGTCGAGGGGCAGTTCGGCGGTGGACATCAGTGCACCTCCTCCGAGGCCGCGGCCCGGTGCAGGGCGACGGCCTCGCGCGCGGAGTCGAGGATCTTCACATAGCCGGTGCAGCGGCAGTAGTTGCCGTCGACGGTCTCCCTGAGGCGTTCCTCGCCCGGGTCGGGGTCCTCGTCGAGCAGGGCGCGCAGGGCCATCACGTGCCCGGGTGTGCAGAAGCCGCACTGGAGGCCGGAGCACTTCACGAAGGCCCGCTGCACGGGGTCGAGTCCGCCGGCTCCGCCGAGGTCCTCGACGGTGCGCACGTCGCGGCCCTCGACGAGGCCGACCATCTGCAGGCAGGACGGCACGGCACGGTCGTCGACGATGACGGTGCAGGCCCCGCAATACCCGATCGCGCAGCCGGACTTGGTGCCGGTCAGCCCCAATTCGAGCCGCAGGACGTCGAGCAGGGGCGTGGTCGGGTCCTGCACGTGGACCTCGACGTCCTCGTGGTTGAGCCGGAAGCGGACGGGTACGGCCATGTCGTTCTCTGCCTCGGATTCGCTCGCCGTGATGTCGGGTGGGTCGAACAGGTCGGTCATGGTTCTTCTCCGGTCCATCCCGAGCGCTCGATCGCCGTGTATCCGGCCCGCACCAGGGACTGGGTGAGGGCGGAGGCGAGTTCGGCGTCCCGGTCCTCGTACGCCTGGAGCAGGCGCGCGTGGTCGCGCACGGACGGTTCGAGCCGGCCGGGCTGGGACAGGCTGAGGTGGCGCAGTTGCAGGGCGCGCAGCCCCAGCGAGTCGAGCACGCGGCGCAGCGTGGCGTCGCGGGCGATGTCCGCCTCGGTGGTGCGGAACTGCACGTTGATCCAGAAGTAGCGGTCCACGTCGCCGTCGGCCGCGGCGTCCTCCAGCGCGCGCTGGTGGCCGCGCAGGGTCTCCAGGTCCGCCTCGGTCGCCGTCCGTACGACGGCGCGGCTGACCAGGGCGTACAGCTCGGCGCGCAGGTTGTACAGCTCCCTGACCTCGCTCAGCAGCAGCCGGGCGACGCGTGGCCTGCGCCGGGCGGTGATCTCGACGAAGCCCTCCCGCTCCAGCACCAGCAGCGCTTCGCGCACCGGGGTCCTGCTGCTGTTGAACGAGCGGGCGAGTTCGACCGAGTTGAGGTCGTCGCCGGGCGACAGACGTCCTTCGATGATCTCCGCGGCGACGGCCAGCGCGATCTCGTCGGCGATGCTGGGCACGGAGGTGCCGCGGCCCAGCGTCCGGACGAGTTCGAGCTGGCGGGCCGCCTCGCCGACGGGCCTGCGCCCGTTGCGGCCGGAGACCGTGGGGGGTGCCGCTTCCGCCGTCACCATGTGCCGCCCAGTACGTCGGGCCAGCGCCGGGTCACCCGGTCCAGCAGCTCCCGGCTCGCCTCGGCGACCTTCGGGAACTGCTCGAGCCGGGTCCAGGGCCGGCAGGCGTCGATGACGGCGCGGGTGTTGAAGGGCGGGGCGCCCTGTTCGCGCAGCGGGTCGACCCGGCTGCCCCAGGTGCGACGCATCGTCTCGATGTCCTCGGCGGGGTCGGTGCGCGTGCACATCGCCCACACCACGTCGTTGAGGCTGCGCGGATCGACGTCGGCGTCGACGACGACCACGAACTTGTTCATGTAGGCGGCCGCCGGCAGCTGGGCCGCGAGATATCCGGCCTGGCGTGCGTGGCCCGCGTACTGCTGGTGGACAGCGACCGCCAGCAACTGCCGACCGCCGCCTGCCTCGTGGGCCCACACCCCCTCGACGCCCGGCAGGCCGGCGCGCACCAGCGCGTCCTGGATCATCGCGGACTTCATCACGCTGCGCATGTAGGAGTAGTCGTGCGGGGGCTTGCCGGGAGGGGCGCCGAGCTGGATGGGGTCGTCGCGGTGGTAGACCCGCTCCACGTCGAGGGTGAGCACCTCTTCGGTGCCTCCGCTGTAGTAGCCGGTCCACTCGCCGAAGGGGCCCTCGGGTTCGCGCCGCCCGGGGCGCAGCCAGCCCTCGACGGCGAGCTCGGCGGCGGCCGGGACCGGCAGTCCGGTGACCTCGCCGCGGATCACGTCGACGGGGCGGCCGAGGATCGCGCCCGTGTACTCCAACTCGGAGGTTCCGGCGGGCACTTCGGTGCCGGCGACGACCAGGAGCAGCGGGTCGTGGCCGAGGGAGGCGGTGACCGGGGCGCGGCCCTCACGGGCGAACCAGGCCCGGACGTGTGCGGCCCCGTGCTTGCCGGCCTCGATGTTGATGCTGGCCGCGCGGCCGTCGTGCTGCACCTGCATCCGGTAGGCGCCCGCGTTGAGGGTGCCGGTCTCGGGGTCGGTGGTGAACACCGCGCAGCCGGTGCCGATGTAGCGGCCGCCGTCCCCCTCGTGCCACTTGGGCACCGGGAAGTCCAGGAGGTCGATCTCCCCGTCGCGCAGGACGTTCTCGCGGACCGGTCCGGTCGGCACCTCGCGTACGGGGTACCGGGAGGCGTTCGCCGCCCACTCCCCCGGCTTGGTGCGCAGCGCCTCGACCAGGGTGCGGTCGTCGAGGTCGGTGCCGAGCCTGAGGGTCATGCCCAGGCGGCGCGCGTTGCCCATGGAGGCGGTGAGGACGCGCCGGCCCGGACGGTGGCCGACGATGTCGTCGAAGAGCAGCGCGGGTGGCGAGGGCCGTTTGTAGTTGACCTCGGAGGCGGCGCCGATCTCCAGGTCCCAGTGGGCGCCCGCGATCGTTCTCACCTCGCCGAGCTTGTCGGCGAGTTCCAGCCAGTCTCGCAGGTCGTGGATGTCATCGAGTGACGTCACGTCCCTCGCCTCCCTGTCGTTTCTCGGGGCGCCGGCCCGCCGGGCGGGCGGCGCACGGGGGCCTCATCGGTACAGCGAGGCGATGAAGCCGGACTTCTGCACCTCGTCGACGTAGGAGTTGTCGATGAAGATCCCGGTGTCCTTCGGCATCGTTCCGACGCCCTTGGCCACGGTGGCGGCGAACGCGTCGTGGACCAGGGCGGGATCGACCCGGGGCGTCCTGGCCCACAGGCGGTCGAAGAAGTCGTACGAGTACTCGGCGAGCGCCTTGTCGTCGACGCCGCTGTGCTTCATGATGCTCGCCACCGCCGCGGCCCTGTCGTTGTGGAGCATGGCCAGGCACTCGGTCTCGGACTTCACGAACGCGGCCACGGCCTTGCGGTTGACCTTCAGGTAGTCGGACTTGACCGTGTAGGCGTTGGCCGCGGCGGGCAGGCCGGTGAAGTCCATGATCTTCTTGAAGCCCTTCTGGCGGGTCTTCGTGCCCGTGGGCGGCTGGGTGACGATCGCGTCGACCGCGCCGTTCTCCAGTGCGGAGACCTCGGCCGGGGTGCTCTTGAGGAAGACCTTGTGGACGTCGCCCTGCTTCCAGCCGTTGTGCCGGACGAGCGAGTCGACCGCCGCGTCACCCAGCGAGCCGGGTGAACTCAGGCCGATCTTCAGTCCCTTGACGCCGTCGCCGGGCCGGACCGACTTCTTGCCCCACATCTCCAGGTAGTAGCGGTTGATGGGCAGGGCGATGTACCGCAGGTCGACGCCCTTGAGGTTCATGGCGCCGGCCGCCGTCGAGGTGGTGGCTCCCACGCCCACCTGCACGCTGTTGCTGACCAGGGCGGCGACGAGCTGCGAGGAGCTGTTGAGCAGGGTGAGCTTGACGTCGAGGCCGTTCTTGCGGAAGACGCCCTTGTCCTGGCAGATGTAGAGGTCGGAGTAGGCGGCGCCGATCGCCGTGTAGCCGATCGTCATCTTCATGCTGGACTTCTGCACGGAGGCCGTCGGCGTCACGGCGCAGCCCGACACGGCCAGGAACAGCGCGGCTCCGAGGGCGGCGGTCAGCGGTGTGGCGATACGCATGGGCGGTTCGTCTCCTCAGTCCGTGCCCGACCAGAAGGTGAAGCGGCGCTCCAGGTAGCCGACGCCGCGGGTGAGCACGATGGCCACCACGGCGATCACCGCGATCGAGGCCATGGCGTCGTCCATGTCGAAGTTCGAGGTCTGCAGCTGGACTTGGTAGCCGAGGCCCGCGGAGCCCATGAACAGCTCGGCGACGATGGCACCGATCAGCGCGCGGCCGACCGCCTGCCGTATGCCGGCGAGGATGTACGGCAGGGTCGCGGGGAAGGCGACCGAGCGCAGGGTCGTCAGCCGCGAGGCGCAGAACACCCGGGCGACCTGCATATGGCTGGACTCCAGGTTGCGGGCGCCCGCGATGACGTTGATCAGCAGTGGGAAGAGGGCGCTCCACACGACGATGACGATGCGGGCGTTCGTGTCGATGCCGAACCAGAAGATGAGCATCGGCAGGAAGACGACGTAGGGAACCGAGTACATGATGCTGATCAGGGGATCGGTCAGGCCGTGGAGCACGTTGTTGCGGCCGATCAGCAGTCCTGCGGGGATGCCCACGACGATCGAGATGAGCATGCCCCAGGCCACGATCTCCAGGGTGGAGCCCAGCGGGTCCCAGACGCTGCCGGTGCGGATCGAGTCGACGAGCGCGGTGAAGGCGCCCGAGGGCGAACTGCTGAAGTTCTCGTCGACGAAGCCGGTCGCGGCGCAGATCTGCCACGCGGCGAGGACCACGGCCAGGCCGACGACGCCGAGGATCAGGTTCTGGTAGCGGCTGCCCAGCGTGCGCCGTCCGCTGCGGGCCGACACGTCCCGCGTGCGGACGCTATCCGACGACAGTTGCGTTGCTGTCATGGTCCATCGCCCTTCGACCGGATTGGGTCTGGCTCATCACCAGCCCGAGGATGTAGTCGTGGATCTCCTGGAATTCGGGTGTCCGCTTGATGTCCGAGCGCCGCGGGCGCGGCAGGTCGACGTCGACGACCTCGACGAGGTGGGCGGGGCCGCTGGAGAGGACGACGACGCGGTCGGCGAGGAAGACCGCCTCGGGGACGTCGTGGGTCACGAAGATCGCGGTCTTGCCCGTGCCGGCGCCGTCCGCCTGCCAGATGCGGGTCAGCTCGTCCTGCATCAGCTCGCGCGTCTGCGCGTCGAGGGCGGAGAACGGCTCGTCGAGCAGCAGCAGATCGGGGTCGGTGGCGAGCGCGCGGGCGAGGTTGACCCGCTGGCTCATGCCGCCGGACAGCTCGCGCGGGTACTTGTCCTCCTTGCCCGTGAGCCCGACCAGCTCGATCAGCTCGGCGACGCGCTTCCTGCCCCGGTCGTCGAGGCGCTTCTGCGCCTTGAGACCGAACTCGATGTTGGCGGCGACGTCACGCCACGGGAAGAGCGCGGCGTGCTGGAAGACCAGCGAGCGGTCGGGCGCGGGGCCCTGGATCTGCTCGCCGTTCAGCTCCAGCCGGCCCGAGGTCACCGGGGTGAGCCCCGCCAGTGCCGTCAGGAACGTGGTCTTGCCGCAGCCGCTGGGACCCACGATGGCCACGAACTCGTTCTCGGCGACCTCGAAGCTCAGCCCGTCACAGGCGAGCGAGAACGCGCCGGACCGCCGCGACCAGTGACCGAGCCTCAGATCCTCGACGACCAGTTTTCGTCGTGGAAGGTTCACGGATACCTCCTCCGGGACGGGGTCGACGACCGCCGCCGTGGCGAAGTGTCGACACTCGGATTCAAGCAGCAGCACCACCCCATGTCCAGGGGGTTACCGGCAGACGTCCACACTGTTGCGTCGGCGGGCGACGCGACCGGATCGCCCCGCCCTCCCGCCCCCACAGCGGTCCACCGTTCCCCGTAGGGACTCTGAGCTGCAACGGAGCGGAACTTGAATCAGATCACCCCTGGGATGCACCGACAGTGGCGGCGCGCGCCCGCTCGCTCGCGCGGCCACCCGGTCGCATACCGACCGCCCGGCGCTCCAATCCCCGCACGGGACGCTTGGTGTCGACACTTGGTCCCGAGTGCACCCGCCTACCCCGTGGCCGGTTAGCGCCTCTTGAAGGCTTGGTATAATGGTATGACATTAATCGGTCGAGAGGGGCCACCCAATGACAGGCGGAACGCTCATCGTCGGCGCCAGCCAGGCCGGTCTCCAACTGGCCGTCTCCCTCAGGCATTTGGGAGACACGGGGCCGATCATGCTGGTGGGCGAGGAGCACCATGCCCCCTATCAGCGGCCCCCGCTGTCCAAGGAGTTCCTGAGCGGTGCGGCGGACGCCGACTCGCTGGCCTTCCGTGCTCCCTCCTACTACGCGGACGCGGGGATCGGGCTCGTCAGCGGTGAGCGCGTCGTCGCGACATCGCTCTCGGCCTCGGGCCGGCCCGGCTCCGGTGTCGCGACCACGGAGGGCGGACGCACCCTGTCCTTCGACCGGCTCGCCCTCACCGTGGGCGCCGGGCCCCGCAGGCTCGGCGTCCCCGGCGCCGACCTCACCGGTGTCTGCTACCTGCGCGACCGCGACGACGCGTCCGAACTGCGGGCCCGGCTGGGCTGCGCCTCCCGTGTCGTGGTCGTGGGCGGCGGCTTCATCGGGCTGGAGGCGGCCGCCGTGGCGCGCGCCCTCGGCAAGGACGTCACCGTGGTCGAGGCGGCCGAGCGGCTGATCGCGCGCGCGGTGGCCCCCGTGGTCTCCGGGTTCTATCTGCACGCCCACCGGCGGCGCGGCACCCGGGTCCTGCTGTCGACCGGTGTCACCGGCTTCGAGGGCGTGGACGGGCGTGTGAGCGCGGTACGGCTGAGCGACGGCACCGCCCTGCCCGCCGACCTCGTCCTGGTCGGGGTCGGCGTCGTCCCCCGTACCGAACTCGCCGAGCAGCTGGGGCTCGAGTGCGACGGGGGCATCGTCGTCGACTCCTGCGCCCGCACGAGCAATCCCCATGTCGCCGCGGCCGGTGACTGCACGGTCCAGCCGCATCCCCTCACCGGCCTGGGGCGGGTGCGGCTGGAGTCCGTGCAGAACGCCGTGGCGCAGGCCACGGCCGCCGCCGCCACGCTGCTCGGCCGGCCCGAGCCGGCGCGGGCGGTGCCCTGGTTCTGGTCGTTCCAGGGCGACCTGAAACTGCAGATCGCCGGGCTGTCGACGGGGTACGACGAGTACGTCGTGCGGGGTGAGCCGGCCGACGAGCGGTTCTCGGTCCTGTACTACCGCGGGGGCGAACTGCTGGCGGTGGACGCCGTCAACAGTCCTGCCGACTACATGGCCGTGCGCCGGGCGCTCGGGCAGGGGGCGACCGTCCCGCCGGACGGGGCGGGCGACCCGGGCACCCCGCTCAAGACCCTGGTGGTCGCCCGGCCGGACGCGGTGGCCGCCCCCTGAGCGGGGCTGCCGGTCAGTCGGCCGTGCGCGTGGTGAGCAGGTCGGTGAAGCCGATCCGCTCGTAGAAGTCGGCACGGATCCGGTCCGCGACGTCGCTGACCGCCTCGGAGCCGTCGTCGGCCGGGTCGATGGTGGTCCGGAAGGGCCTGCTGCCCTTGGGGGTGCCGACGATGGTGACGATGGCCCGGGCCACCTCCCGCACGTCGGCGTCCGGCGGCGCCAGTGCCGCGAGACGCTTGCCCACGTCGTCCATCAGACCGGCGTAGTAGGTCTCGTACGCCTCCGCGGTGGCCGTGTCCTCGGGGTGCATGGCGTGGGCGAAGTGGTTGGTGCCGGAGGTGAACGAGCCGGGGACGACGATCGCGCTGTCGACGCCGAACCGGGACAGCTCCACGGCGTAGCTCTTCGCGAGGTGGTCCATGGCGCCCTTGGCGGCGAAGTAGGGCCCGAGGTACGGGGGCGTGCCGCCGTAGGTGCTCGAGGAGCCGACCCACACCAGCAGTCCGTCGCGGCGCTTGCGCATCTGCGGCAGCACGGCGCGGTTGACCCGCTGGGTCGAGACCACGTTGGTGTCGTAGATCTGGGCGATCTGCTCCGGGGTGAAGGACTCGGCGGGGCCGAGCACCATATGGCCGACGTTGTGGACCACGACGTCGACATCGCCCGCCTCGGAGCTGATGGCGGCGACGGCGGCGTCGACGGAGTCCTGAGCGGAGACGTCGAGCTCGACCGGGCGCAGCCGGACCCCGTGCTCGTCGGCGTAGGCCCGGACGTCGGCGACGGCCGGGGCGTTGCGTCCGGTGGTCCGGCGTATGCCGGCGTAGACCGTGTGCCCGGCGTCGGCGAGGGCGCGGGCGGTCAGCGCGCCGAAGCCGCTGGAGGCACCGGTGACCAGGATGACGTACGGCATCTCGTGCTCCTTGGAACGGTGGGACGGGTGCGGTCAGGCGAAGGCGATGACGCTGCGGCCGTGGGCGGTGCCCGCGCCCATCGCGTCGAGGGTGGCGGGGGCCTCGTCGAGGGTGATCGGCATGACATCGGGCAGGATGCCGTGCGCGGCGGAGAAGCCGAGGGTGTCGCGCAGGTCGTGCGGCGAGCCGGACGGGTTGGCCGCCACGTGCAACCGGTTGAGGACCATGGGCTGGGTGGGCAGGACCAGCGGCTGCGCCCCGTAGCCGCACAGCAGCAGGGTGCCGTCGGGGGCCAGGCCGCCGAGGGTGGCCGCGGCCGCGTCGGTCGACGGCGCGGCGTTCAGGATCAGGTCCGCGCCGCCGTCCCAGGCCTTCAGGGCCTCGGCCGGGTCGGTCTCGGAAGTCGCGACGTACCGCTCGGCACCGAGTGCCTTCGCCTGCTCCTCGCCGCGCGGCGAGCGGCCGACCACTGCGACGCGGGCGCCCATGGCGACGGCGTACCGGATGGCGAGCGCACCGATGCCTCCGGCGCCGATGACGGCGATCCGGGAGCCGGGGCGGGCGCCGCCCTGCCGCAGCCCGTTGAACGCGGTGATCCCCGCGCACATCAGCGGGGCGGCGGCGACGGGGTCGAGGCCGGGCGGCAGCGGCGTGACGTAGCCCGCCTTCAGCAGCGCGTACTCGGCATAGCCGCCGTCGGCCACGACACCGGTGATCCGCTTGCGCGGGCACAGGATCTGGTCGCCGCGCACGCAGTAGTCGCAGTGGCCGCAGGAGTCGTAGAGGAACTGGGCTCCCACGGCGCTGCCCACCTCGGGGAAGGTCACGCCCTCGCCCACGGCCGTCACCACCCCGGTGATCTCGTGGCCGGGCACGACGGGGAAGCGGGCGAAGGGGTAGTGGCCGCGGAGCAGGTTCAGGTCCGAGTAGCAGACGCCGCACGCGGTCACCTTGACGAGGACCTCGCCGGTGCCGGGCTGGGGGACGTCGAGGTCGGTGAGCGTGAGCGGGGCGTCCACCCCGGTGGCTACGGCAGCACGCATAGGGAGCTCCAAGGGTGCGGGGCCGGGCAGCGAGCGGCGCCTCTCTCCGTACCGGGAGCCCTGCGGAGTGGCGGCTCCTAGACTGCTGAGAAGGGCGTGTCGCTGCGGGGCCTGGGCTTTCTGCGGTACGTGCTCCGAGTCTCCGCCGTGGTGGCGCACGGGTCCAATGCCTCTCCTGAGGCCTTCGATGAGCACACGGCATCGACGCAGAAAGACGGGCGGATGAGATGCGAGGCGGGTCGGCAGATCTGGATTTGCGCAGGCTCCGCTCGTTCGTGGCGGTGGCCGAACGGCTGCACTTCGGGCAGGCGGCGCTCGCACTGCATGTCACCCAGCCCGCGCTCTCGCGCCAGATCCAGCAGCTGGAGCACGACCTCGGCACCGCTCTGCTCATCCGCAGCAGCCGGGACGTGGTGCTGACGCCCGCGGGCCAGCAGTTGCTGCACGATGCCAAGGACCTGCTGGCGGCCGCGGAGGCAGCCCAGGACCGGGTCCGCCGGATCGGGTCCGGCGTGCGCTCCCTGACGGTCGGCTTCATGCTCGGCACGGACGCCGCCACACCGCTGCACGAGTTCTCGGCGCGCCACCCGGACGTGATCGTCGAGCTGGTCCGCATGCGCTGGTGGACCCAGACGCGGGCGATCCTCGACGGCGACGTCGACATCGGTTTCGTACGGCTGCCCCTCGGCTCGGAGCGGCTGAGTGTGCTGCCGCTGTACCGGGAACGGCTCAGCGTGGTCCTGCCGGCCGGTCATCCCCTGGCGGTCCGGGACGCGACGGACCTCGCGGCGGTCCTGGACGAGCCGCTGCTGCAGTACGCCGACGCGGAGCCGGGCTGGTCGGCCGTCTGGAACGGCGACCCGCGCCCTGACGGCACCAGGGCCCTGCCCGGCCCGTTCTTCCACGACATGGAGGAACTCATGATGTACGTCAGCGCGGGGCGCGGTGTGGCACTGGTGCCGAGGCCGGTCGCGGCCGTCTTCCCCCGGGCGGACATCGCCCATGTCCCCGTCACCGACGTCCCGGGCGGCCAGGTGGCCCTCGCCTGGGACGACGACCGGCGCACCCCCCTGGTCGCGGACTTCGTCGAGGCCGCGAGGAGCACGCTGCCGCCCACCGGCTGAGCGGGCGGCACGTGCGCGGACGCCCCGTCAGATGACCGCCGCCTCCAGCGACTCGGGGGCGAACAGTTCCTCGGGCTCCCACCGCCGCGCCGACAGTCCCTGTTCGTGGTGGTAGCGCAGGAAGGTCGACAGGGTCGCGCGGTTGCCCTCGAGTCCGTAGGACCAGTAGTCCCGGCCCATCAGGGACCGCGCCTCCTCCAGCTGGGGAGTCAGCCAGGGCAGCATGAAGCGCAGGGCCGAGGTGTCGTAGAGGCTCTCGTAGGCGGCCTCCTTCGCCGCCAGCAGCGCCTTGTACAGGGACTGCGCGACCCAGCGGTGGCGTTCGTAGACGTCCCGGCGGATCACCACGACGTGCATGATCGGGAAGATGTTCGTCGCCGCGTAGTACTCCTTCTCGGCCGCGACGACGTCCGGGAACACCCGGCGCACCCGCGGGTCCCCGGCGACGAACGGGCTCGGCACGCGGGGCGTGCACAGCGCGTCGATCTCGCCCTCCGCGAGCATGTGCGCCAGGGTGCGGTCCTCGGGGATGCGGCTGATGCGCAGCGAGTCCGGCAGGTCGACGCCCGCCTTCTCGATGCGGCCCGGGGTCTCCTGGCCGCCGGTGAGATAGCCGACCGAGTCGAAGGGCACGTCGTGCCGGTCGCCGAGGATGCCGCGCATCCACACGCAGGCGGTCAGCTGGTACTCGGGGGTGCCGATCCGCTTGCCGCGCAGGTCCTCGGGGCTGTTGATGCCGGAGTCGGCGTGGCAGTACAGCGCGCCGTGGCGGAACATGCGCGAGGTGAAGACCGGCAGGGCCACGAAGGGTGAGGGGTCGGTGCGCAGGGACACCACGTACGAGGACAGCGACATCTCCGCCACCTCGAACTCCTGGTGGCGCATCATCCGGAAGAAGGTCTCCTCGACGGGCAGCCGCAGATACGTCAGCTCGATGCCGTCGGGGCGGACCGTGCCCTCTTCGAGGGCGCGCGTGCGGTCGTAGTCGCCGCAGGCGAAGGTGAGGGGAAGCCGTGCCATGGGTGGGGTTACCTGCCTTCCGCCGTGAGTCGTGCGTCCAGGCGCGGGTACACGCGCCGGGCGTTGGCCTCGAAGACCTGGTGGCGCTGTTCGCCGGTGAGACCGGCCCGGTCGAGGTACTCCTTGGTGTCGTCCCAGGCGATCCCGGTGTCCGGGTCGACCCCACGCACCGCACCCAGCATCTCCGAGGCGAACAGGATGTTGCCGGTGCCGACGACTTCTCGCAGGAGATCGATACCCGGCTGGTGGTACACGCAGGTGTCGAAGAAGACGTTGTCCATGAGATGTTCGGCCGGGTCGGGACGGCCCATCCGGACCGCCAGTCCGCGGTAGCGGCCCCAGTGGTAGGGCACCGCCCCGCCGCCGTGCGGGAGCACGAACCTCAGCGTGGGGAAGCGGGCGAACAGGTCGCCCTCGACGAACTGCATGAACGCGGAGGTGTCCGCGTTGAGGTAATGGGCGCCCAGGGTATGGAAGTTGGGATTGCAGGACGTCGAGACGTGGATCATCGCGGGGACCTCCAGCTCGGCCATGGTCTCGTAGAGCGGGAACCAGTACGGGTCCGTCAGGGGCGGTGAGTTCCAGTGGCCGCCGGACGGGTCCGGGTTGAGGTTGCAGCCGACGAAGCCCAGACCCTCCACGCAGCGGCGCAGTTCGGCCACCGCGTCGTCGAGCGGGCCGCCCGCCGTCTGGGGCAACTGGCAGACGCCCGCGAAGTGCTGGGGGAAGAGGCCGACGACCCGGTGGACGAGGTCGTTGCTCGCGCGGGCCCAGTCGCGTGCGGTGGCCGCGTCCGGGACGTGGTGCTCCATGCCGGAGGCCTTCGGCGAGAAGAGCATCAGGTCGGCGCCGCGCTCGCGCAGCACCTTCAGCTGGTGGTGCTCGACGCTCTCCCGGATCGCGTCGTCGCTGATGTCCGGCGGCCGCGGGGCCGGCAGCGAGGGGTCGGCGAGCCGGGCCAACTGGGCGTCGCGGAACGCCTGGTGCCGGGGTGGGGCCGTCGTGTAGTGGCCGTGGATGTCAATGATCACCGGCCGGCTCCTGGTCGACGTAGGTCAGGCCCTTCGCGGCCAGCCGCTCGCGCATGCCGTTGATGTCGAGGCTCAGCTCGCCGTCGGCGTAGCGCTTGCGGACGGCGGCCTCACGCTCCTCGCGGGCCCGGGAGGCCGCGAGCACGGTGGCCGCTTCGAGCCGGGGCACGACCACCACTCCGTCGTCGTCGGCGACGATCACGTCACCGGGGGCGATCCGCCGTCCGGCGCAGACGATCGGGGTGTTCACCTCGCCGAGGGTCTCCTTGACCGTGCCGAAGGCGCTGATGTGCCGGGCCCACACCGGGAAGCCCATCTGCCGCAGTTCGGCGACGTCACGGCAGCCGGCGTCGATGACCAGGCCGCGCACGCCGCGCGCGGCGACAGCCGTGGCGATCAGGTCGCCGAAGTAGCCCGCCTCGGAGGGGGAGGTGGGGGCCACGACGAGGACGTCGCCGTCGCGGCACTGCTCCACGGCGACGTGGAGCATCCAGTTGTCGGCGGGCGGCACGCTGACGGTGACCGCGGTGCCGGCGATGCGCGCGCCGGACCAGACGGGCCGCAGCGCGGGGTCGAGCAGACCGGTGCGGGCCTGCGCCTCGTGGACGGTGGCGACGCCGAGGCCGGCGAGCGCGTCGACGGTCGCGCGGTCGGCGCGACGGGGGTTGCGGACGACGATGCTCATGCCGCCGCCCAGGGCAGCAGGGAGACATGCACGGCGTTCTCGCCGCCCTCGCCGCCGACCGTGCGGATGGCGCGGTCGGCCTCGGCGAGCGGGAAGCTGTGCGTGCTCAGCTTCTCCAGCGGGAAGCGGCCCGACGCGAGCTGTTCCAGGGCGAGTTCGCAGGCGCGGTAGCTGTGGCCGCGGGCGCTTCTGAGCGCGATCGACTTCTCCGTCAGCTTCTTCAGGGGGAAGTCGGGGAAGGCGGCCAGTTCGCCCTGGACGACCATGGTGCCCTCGCGCCGCTTGAGCGCGTCGATGCCGAGCAGGACGGGCGCGGTGCCGGCGCCCGCGGTGCAGTCCAGGACGACGTCGACGCCCCGGCCGCCGGTGATCTCCAGGATGCGGGTGAGCGCGTCCTCCTGGGTCACGTCGACGACGTGGTCGGCGCCCAGCTCCCGCGCCAGGGACAGGCGCGCGGCGTCCTTGGTGGTGCCGGTGACGATGATCAGCGAGGCGCCCGCCTGCTTGCACGCCACGACCTGGGACAGGCCCTGCTGGCCGGGACCCTGGATCAGGACGGTGGAGGCGTAGCCGACGCCCGCGGTGACCAGGGCCCACTCGATGCCGTTCGACAACGGCGTGACCAGACCGGCGAGTTCGGCCGGAACACCGTCCGGAACGCGGTGCGTCACCGCGTTCCAGGGCAGGTAGAGGTACTGGGCGAAGCCGCCCCAGAGGTGGTACGGGTGGTCCGCCGAGGTGTAGCCGTAGCGGCGGGCGTCGGGGTTGGTGCGCCAGTCCGTGGCCTCGCAGTGGCGGTACTCGCCCTGGTGGCACCACGCGCAGCGGAAGCAGCCCACGTAGTGCTCGACGAAGACGCGGTCGCCCTCCGCGAGGCCCTTGCGTTCGCCGAAGGTGCGGCCCGCCTTCGCGATGACGCCGACGTTCTCGTGGCCCATGATCACCGGGTCGGTGAAGGGTGGCCTGCCGTACATCTTCACGTCGGTGCCGCAGATCCCGGCGACCTCCACCTTCAGCAGGGCTCCGTCGTCGGGTATGTCCGGCATCGGGAACTCCCGCAGTTCGGTCCGGCCGGGTGCGGTTCGCACGGCCGCCAGCACCTGTTCCGCCATGACGTCGTCTCCTCACGTTCGGGGTCGGCGACAGTCTATGGACGAATGGACTAACCATGCTACCTTTCGGCTCATGGTGATACCTCAGCTCAGGACAGTGACCCGCACCCAGGGCGGCAACGAAGCGCTCAAGACCGGTGCGGTGACGCCCCGCGGCTTCAGGTTCGAGTTCGAGGAAGTGCCGGTCCTGGTGAAGGCGTTCCGGCGCATGGTGCGCGGGAACGAATTCGACGTCAGCGAGATGGCGCTCACGACGTATCTGGTGGCGAAGGCGCACGGTGCGCGCTTCACGGCCGTGCCCACGTTCCTGGTACGGGGCTTCCACCACGGCGCGATCTTCCACGACCCGGCGTCCGACGTGCGCGAGCCCAAGGACCTGGAGGGCCGGCGGGTCGGCGTCAGCCGGGGCTACACGGTCACCACGGGCGTCTGGGCGCGGGCGGTCCTCGGGGAGGAGTACGGCGTCGACCTCGACAAGGTGACGTGGGTGCTGTCCGGCGACGAGCACGTGGCGGAGTTCCGGCCGCCGTCGAACGTCGTCCCGCTGGAGCCCGGGCGCACCCTGGAGGACGCGCTGGTCGAGGGCGACCTGGCCGCCGTGATCGGGCCGAGGCCCGCGTCGGCGGCGCTCGCTCCGCTGATCCCCGATCCGGAGGAGGCCGGGTTCACGGCGCTGCGCGAGCGGGGGCTGTACCCGGTCAACCACCTGGTGGTGATCAGGGACGAACTGCTGGCCGAGCGGCCGGAGCTGGCCGCCGACGTCTTCGACGCCTTCGCCCGCGCCAAGGAGTTGTACGTGGACCGGCTCCGGCGGCAGGACGCCCGGGGCGACTCCCCCGCCGACCGCATGTACCGGCGGGTCATGGAGATCACGGGGGCGGACCCGCTGCCGTACGGGATCGAGCCCAACCGGGCCGTGCTGGAACGGCTGATGCGGCACGCGGTCGATCAGCGGATTCTCGAACGGCCCCTGCCGCTGGACGAGTTGTTCGCGCAGACGACCCGCACCCTGACCGCCTGACGCCGACCGGCAGACTCCTGCCGCCCGACCGCCTCACCACCGCCTGCGCCGGACCGCCCCACCACCGCCTGCGGCTGACCGCCTCACCACCGCCTGCGCCGGACCGCCTCACCACCGCCCGCACTTGACCGCCTCGCCCGCCGAAGGGACACCGATGCGCATCGCCATCGCCGCCGACCACAACGGCTACGCCCTCAAGACCCGGCTCACCGCCTGGCTCACCGCGGCCGGGCACACCGTCGACGACCGGGGCAGCCACGAGGAGGGAACCGTCGACTACCCGCCGCTGTGCGCGGACGTCTGCCGGCAGGTGACGGGCGGCTCCGCGGACCGCGGCATCGTCCTCGGCGGCAGCGGCCTCGGTGAGACCATCGCCTGCAACAAGCTGCGCGGCATCCGGGCCGGCCTCTGCCACGACCTCTGGAGCACCCGCATCTCCCGCGGGAACAACGACTCCAACGTCCTCGTCCTCGCGGCGAAGGTCCTCACGCCCGAGACGGCCGAGCAGATCGTCGAGGTGTGGCTGACGACGCCGTTCAACGGGGGCGTGCACGCGCGGCGGCTGCGGCAGATCGCGGAGCTGGAGGATCTCGCGTCCCGGAACTGACCCCGCGACCCCGCGACCGCGCGGTCGCCGCGCCCGTGACGCGCCTACCTCCGGGCGAGGAAGTCCAGCACCCGCCCCGGCGCCGTCTCCTCCGTCTGCTCGGCCACCGGCACGTCCCAGTACTCGGTCTCCGGCAGGCACTCCTGCAGGTACCGCGCGGCCGACGGCGCGTGGGAGGTGTCCTGGCCCGGCACGATCAGCGCCGGTACGTCCAGCCGCAGCAGATCCTCGGGCTCGGGGCCCGGCACCGTGTCGCGGTCGAACAGCAGCCGCGCCATGCCGGACACCGTCGCCCGGTAGCGGGCCGGGTCGGTGCCGGCGTACGCGGCGGCGAACTCCGCGTCGCGGCGGATCACTTGGGCCCACGGTCCGACCCGGGGATCCTTGGTGAAGCCCTCCTCCGTACTCCGCGCCAGGCTCACCACCCCCTCCGGGCCGTGCTCGTCGACGTGGGCGAGATGCCGCCCGAAGCGTTCGTGCTGCTTCATGCGGTACCTGACGCCGCCGGCGGGCGAGTACAGGACCATGCTCAGCACCCGCTCGGGGTGGGCCACCGCGACCGACGCCACGGTCGAGCAGCCGACGCAGCCGCCCATCAAGTGGGCCCGGTCGATGCCGAGATGGTCGAGCAGGCCGACGCCCTGGCGGACGTAGGAGTCCCAGGAGATCCGCTCCAGCCGGCCGCCGGAGCGCCC
Source organism: Streptomyces sp. NPDC101225 (assembly GCF_044767585.1). Lineage (NCBI taxonomy): Bacteria > Bacillati > Actinomycetota > Actinomycetes > Kitasatosporales > Streptomycetaceae > Streptomyces > Streptomyces sp. NPDC101225. Next base: position 411,674 of record NZ_JBIWOE010000001.1, on the reverse strand, counting down.
GGACTCGCGCCGGTCGAAGGTGATGCAGGTGAACTTCGCGGTCAGGTGGTCCAGCAGGCGCAGGCGGCGGTGGACGCCGACCGTGCGCCAGCTCTCCAGGCTCGAGTCGAAGCCGCCGGGCGAGAACATCAGCAAGGGCGGTCCCGAGCCCGCGACTTCGTAGCGGGTGGGGATGGCGTCGATGACGGCCGTGGGCACGGTTCGTGCTCCCTTCGTGAGGCCGGGTTCAGGTCGCCGGCGGGACGGGAACACCGCCGGTGACCTGGCGTGCGGCCCGTACGTCCGCCGCGTACGCGCTGATCGCGTCGAGCGTGATCCGGGCGACGTTGGCGTAGGTCTCGGGCGGGTCGTCCAGCGCCGAGGCGGCGTAGCCGATGGCCGCGTGGGCCATGCGCATCCGGCCGTCCAGCCAGGGGCCGCCGCCGAACCCGCCGACCACCGGTACCGAGACCGCCGCGGCGACGGCCGCGCCCACCACCGGGCCGGAGTTGGTGAAGTTCAGCAGGACCGCGCCCGCCTCCTCCAGCCGCTTGGCCTCGGCGACCATCGCGTCCTGCATCGCCACCGGCACCTGGTCGGCGGAGGAGGGGATCGCGTTGTACTCGACGCCGTAGCGCAGGGCCGTCTGGGGGGTGATGCCGAACTGGGCGAAGACCGGGATGCCGGCGCGGGTGATCGCCTCGACGGCCTCGGGGAAGTCGGCGGCGCCGTCCAGCTTGACCAGGTCGACCCCGGTCTCCTTGACGAAGCGGATCGCGGCCCGGACGGCGCTGTCGGTGCCCTCCTGCAGCGGGCCGAACGGGAAGTCGACGCTCACCAGGGCGTGTTCGACACCGCGCCGCACCGCCCGGGCGACGACGACCATCTCGTCCATCGTCACCTCGAAGTTGTTGGAGTGACCCCACAGGTTCACGCCGACGGTGTCGCCGACGGAGACCAGTTCCACTCCCGCGCGGTCCACGATCCGGGCGATCTGGTAGTCCCAGGCGACGACGCCGACGATCTTGCGGCCCTCGTCCTTCATCCGCTGCAGAGATCGCAGCGTGACCTTGTCGGCCATGTGCCGGGCCTCCTAAACCCTGAGTGCGGTGAGCAGTTCGAAGGCGTCGCCCTCGTCGGCGGACAGCAGCAGGACGCGGGCGTACGGTCGCAGCGCGGCGACCGCGTCGTCCGCCTCGAAGCCGTCGCCGAGGACCACGCCCGCGGTGGTGATGCCGCGCCGCCCGCAGATCCGGCCGATCGCGGCCGCGGCCGCCCGGCCGCCGTCCTCGGTGGCGAGGACGACGACCACGTCGGTGCCGGTGAGCACCTCCTCCAACGGAGCGGCGGCGCCGTCGAGTTCGCGCAGGCGCGCGTCGCCGTCACCGGTGTAGAAGCGGGCGTGGGCCCAGCGCCGTCCGGCCAGCCGGCGGGCGACGGCCGCCGCGCGCTCGTCCAGCGCGACGACGCGGGCGGCACGGGCCGGCCGGATCGGTACGTCGATCCGGTGGCGGGACTCGCTCGCCGAGGCCGCGCGGGCGCTCTCGCTCAGCTGCGGGGTGGGGGTGGTCGGCATGGTGGGGGTCGTCATGTCACACCGAGGCCTGCGGGACGCCGGGCGTCACCTTGACCGCGTCCCGGCAGGAGTCCAGGAAGGACTCGGCCTGCGGCAGGACGACCGCCGCCGAACGCACCTTGTGGTGCTCGGGGTTCACGCCGGGCGGGGTCACGCCCTCGTCGCGCAGCGCCACCGCGGCCTTGCGCAGCTTCTGGCGGGCCTTGATGATCCCGCTGTCGGCGGGCACCAGCCGCTCCTTGGAGCGGTCGACGATCGGGCCCATGCTCTCCTGCAGCGAGGCGTCCTGCATGGCGATGCCCGCCACGCCGGAGTAGGTCTCGCCGCGCCTCTGCGCCTCCCGGTCGATCAGGTAGTCGTTGTCCATGTTGGCCATCGGCCGGTAGGTGCCCGGGATGTTCTTGCTGTGCACGCCGTGGCCGTCGGCCATCGCCTGCCGCTCGGTGTCGGTGAGCGGGCGCACGGGGTGGTAGTCGAAGGAGTACGTCCAGCAGTTCTCGTCGTCGATGGGTACCCAGAAGTGGCCGTGCACGGGGTGGTCGCCGCGCGGCGGGACCATGGTGAACGCCGGCATCACGTACGGCGTGATCCGCCAGTAGTACCTGCCCTCCTCGGCGTTGCGCCGGGCGCCCACGAAGAGCCCGCCGTCGCTGTCGGCGACCTCGAAGAAGGGCTTGGTGTCGTTCATGTTGTACTCGTTGCCCTTGGCGCCCCGGAAGAGCGGGTCGGTCTTCAGGCCGCCGGAGTGCAGGAAGGTGACGTGGCTGGAGTCGATGCCGCCCTCGAAGGCCTGCAGCCAGTTGCACTGCTGCCAGCGCTTGGAGGTGTAGGTCTGCTCCGGCGGGACGTGCACCCACTCGAACTCGGGCAGCGGGGGCTGGGTGGCGCGGTCGCCCATGTAGGTCCACAGCACGTCGCCGATCCGCACCAGCGGGTACGAGGTGAGCTGCACGTTCTGGCAGAAGCTGCTGTTGTCGGCCTCGGAGGGCACCTCGATGCACTGGCCGGTGATGTCGTACTTCCAGCCGTGGTAGGGACAGCGCAGGCCCGAACCCTCGTTGCGGCCGAACCAGAGGGAGGCGCCGCGGTGGGCGCAGAACTCGTCGACCAGTCCGAAGCGTCCCTCGCTGTCGCGGAAGGCGACCATGCGCTCCGACAGGAGCTTGACCCGCACCGGCGGGCAGTCGTTCTCGGGGAGTTCCTCGGCCAGCAGGGCGGGGATCCAGTACTGGCGGAACAGCTCGCCCATCGGTGTTCCCGGGCCGGTCCGGGTGAGCAGTTCGTTGATGTCTTTCCTGAGCACAGCCGTTTCCCTTTCAGGTACTGACCCGTGGCCGGGTCGTGGACGTCGGTGCCGGGTGGGGCGGCGCGGTCAGGGCTGATCCGGGGGGATGTCGACGGTCAGGCCCGCGAGCTCCCGGGTGACGCGGATCTGGCACGCCAGCCGGCTGGTGGCGCGGCGCTCGGCCACGGCGAGGTCGAGGAGGTCCTCCTCCATGTCGCCCGGCGGGCCGACGCTCTGTGCGAACTCCTCGCGCACCCAGACATGGCAGGTGGCGCAGGACTGGTTGCCGCCGCATTCGGCGACGATCCCCGGCACGCCGTTCTTCACCGCGGCCGCCATGACCGAGTCCCCGACCGTGGCGTCGACGGTGTACTCGGGACCGTCGCTGCCGACGAAGATCACCTTGGGCAAGGTCCCTGTTTCCTCTCGCGATCGGTGGATCCACTGCGGACGGGCAGGCCGTTGGGCCACTTTCCCGGTCCGGTGGTCTGTCCATTAGACCAGATATGCGGAACGCGAAACAAGAGACGGGACACGGGGTCACAATCGGCGGCATGCCAACGCTGATCCTTCTGCGCCACGGCGAGAGCGCGTGGAACGCCAAGAACCTGTTCACCGGCTGGAGCGATGTGGACCTGACCTCGCGCGGCGAGGACCAGGCCCGCGGCAGCGGGCGGTCGCTGCGCGCGGCCGGACTGGTGCCGCAGTCGGTGCACACGTCCGTCCTGACCCGCGCGGTGCGCACCGCCGCCCTGGCCGTCGAGGCGGCCGGCGCCGCGGCCCCGATCGCCCGGCACTGGCGGCTCAACGAGCGCCACTACGGCGCCCTCCAGGGCCGCGAGAAGAGCGAGATCCTCCGGGAGTTCGGCCCGGAGCGCTTCCGGATGTGGCGCCGCTCCTACGACGAGGCGCCGCCGCCCGCGCCCGAGGGCGGCACCGGGGACGTGGCACACGACGCGCGCTACGCGGACCTGCCCCGCGAGCTGCTGCCGCGCACCGAGTCGCTCGCGGACGTCACCGCCCGCCTGCTGCCGTACTGGCGCGAGGCCGTCGTCCCCGATCTGCGCGCGGGCCGGACCGTGCTGGTCGTCGCGCACAGCAACTCGCTGCGGGCCCTGGCCGCCCGTCTCGACCGGCTCGGCCGCGCGGAGCTGCTGGACCTCGACATCCCGACGGGTCTGCCGCTCCGCTACGACCTGGACGACGACCTGGTGCCGCGCGTGCGCGGCGGCCGCTATCTGGATCCGCGCGCGGCCGCCGAAGCGGCGGCCGAAGTGGCCGATCAAGGGCGCAGACGACTCGGTACGACTCGTTGACGGCTCCCAGGGGTGGCCTTATGGTTCTACCAATCCACCCCCTGTGAATGTCAGCACATGTCGTGCTGAACGAGCCGACCGGGAAGGGCCCTCATGGCCAAGGACGCGATCGTCAACGACACCCTGGCGGCGAAGTTCGCCACCGAGAAGGACTCCCCCTACACGCGCTGGGTGGCCGACGAAGGCCTGGACATCATCGCCGCCCACTACATACCCGACCTGCGCACCGTCGAGCTGAAGCCGTGGGAACGGCGCGGCGGCCGGGGCGTGTTCATCAACCACGAGGCCACCCGCACCTCCAACGACTGCTACGTCTGCGAGATCCCGGCGGGCGGCGGGCTCGCCCCGCAGCGGCAGCTGTTCGAGGAGATGATCCTCGTCCTCGAAGGGCAGGGCTCGACCAAGGTCTGGAACGACTCCGGCGCGGAGGTCACCTTCGAGTGGCAGGCCGGCTCGATCTTCGCCGTCCCACTCAACGCCCACCACCAGCACTTCAACGGCTCCGGCCGCAAGGCGGCCCGCTTCGTCTCCTCGACGAACATGCCGCCGGTCATCAATCTCTACGGCGATCCCGGCTTCGTCTTCGGCACCCCGCGGGACTTCCCGGACCGCTTCGACGGCGAGCCCGACTACTTCTCCCCCAAGGGCGAGCAGAAGGGCCTGCTGCTCGACACGAACTTCGTCGCCGACGCGGTCAACCTGCCGCTCGTCGAGGCCAAGGAGCGCGGCGCCGGAGGCGGGCACATCCGGTTCGCGATGGCCAGGGGCTCGATGAACAGCCACATCTCGCAGTTCCCGACCGCGACGTACAAGAAGGGGCACCGGCACGGCCCGGGGGCCCACGTCATCATCCTCTCCGGCGAGGGCTACAGCCTGATGTGGCCGGAGGGCGAGGAGCCGCGCCGCTACGAGTGGGGGCCCGGCACGCTGATCGTGCCTCCCAACATGTGGTTCCACCAGCACTTCAACACCGGTACCGAGCCCGGCCGTTACCTCGCGTTCAAACACGAGGTCGTCTCCGTGCGCAACGCCCAGGGCGTACCGAAGGCGTGGATCAGCAAGCGCGTCGGCGGCGACCAGATCGACTACGCGGACGAGTCGCCGTACGTGCGCGAGACCTTCCGCGAGGCACTCGCCAAGCACGGCATGGAGCCGCGGATGGACGCGGTCTACGAGGCGGAGCTGGCCACCCTGCCGCCGCTGCCGGAGCAGCCCGCCACCGTCTGACCCACGCGACGTCCATCGAGGAGCGGGACCGTGCCGCACACCGCAAGACACGACCATGACCACGGGGTGCGCACGGTTCACTCGGCGTACCTCCCCGACCACGACCATCTGCACGACGACGAGGACTACGGGGCGCTGGAGGACAACCCGATCTGGCAGCAGGACAACGTCACGCTGCACAGCGTCGGCATGGACATCGGCTCCTCCGGCACCCAGGTCGTCTTCTCCCGGCTGCATCTGCGCCGTATCGGCGAGGACCTGACGAGCCGTTACGTGGTGGTGCGGCGCGAGACCCTGCACCGGTCACCGGTGGTGCTCACGCCCTGGGCCGACGACGAGCACATCGACGCGCCGGCGCTCGGCTCGATCATCGACTCGGCCTACCGCGAGGCGGCCGTCGAGCCGGCCGACGTGGACACCGGTGTCGTCATCCTCACCGGTGAGGCGCTGCGCCGCCGCAACGCCGAGGCGGTCGCGGCCGTTCTCGCCGAGCGCGGGGGCGAGCTGGTCAACGCGAGCGCCGGCCACCACATGGAGGCGATGCTGGCCGCCTACGGGTCGGGCGCGGCGCAGGCGTCCTACGACAGCGGCCGGCGCATCCTGAACATCGACATCGGCGGCGGGACCACCAAGCTCGCCGTCCTCGACGAGGGCCGGGTCGCCGCGACCGCGGCCGTGCACGTCGGCGGGCGCCTCCAGGTGGTCGACGGCGCGGGCCGCATCGTCCGCCTCGACCCGGCCGGGAGCGGGCACGCCGCCCGCGCCGGCTTCCCCTGGAAGACCGGGGACACGGTCACCGGCGAGGAGCTGACGGCGGTGGCGGAGTCGATGGCGGACGCGCTGGTCGCCGCCGTCACCGAGGACGAGCCGCCCGCCGCCGTCCGCGGCCTGTTCCTCACCGACCCCCTGCCGGGCCTCGGCCCGATCGACGGCGTGATGTTCTCGGGCGGGGTGGCGGAGTACGTATACGGGCGCCAGGACACCGACTTCGGCGATCTGGGCCGCCGGCTGGGACAGGCGCTGCGCCGCCGGGTGGACTCGGGCGCGCTGCCCTACCCCCTGCTGCCCGCGGGCGAGTGCATCCGGGCCACGGCGCTCGGGGCCTCGGAGTACAGCGTCCAGCTGAGCGGCGGCACGGGCTGCGTCTCGGACCCGGACGCGCTGCTGCCGCGCCGCAACCTGCAGGTCGTGCGGCCGGTCCACGAGCTCGGGGAGGTGGTGGACGCGGCACAGGTCGAGGCCGCGATCCGCCGGCACCTGGTCGCCCTCGACGTCACCCAGACCGGCGCGGACATCGCCCTGGCCCTGTCGTGGAGCGGGCTGCCGAGCCATGAGCGCCTGCTGCCCTTCGCCCGGGGCATCAGGGACGCCGTCCGCGAGCGGACGGCCGCGGGACGGCCGCTGTACGTCGTGCTCGACGGGGACGTCGCCCTGACCCTCGGCCGGCTCCTGCGCGAGGAACTGGACGTCACCGGGGACGTGCTCGTCATCGACGGCCTGAGCGTGCGCGACTTCGACTACGTCGACATCGGCCGGCTGCGTTTACCGTCCGGCACGGTCCCGGTCACCATCAAGTCGCTCGTCTTCGGCCTGGACCCCCGCTGAGCCGCCGGGTGCCTGTCCCGGGGCACCCGGCCCCGTCCCGTAAACGCGCCGGACCCCGGCTCGTAACAATAGGGCAAAGCTCTGGTCCGGTGGTTAGACCATAAGACCGAACCTGCTGTTTCATGCAGGGAACCCGACACGGTCGGACGTGATCCGCAAAGCGTTCACCGGCCGCCCGACGACCTCCCCGCCCCACCGTCGGCCGGCCGCGGTCCCCCCACACTCTGTGCTTCTCCGTCCGCACCACGAGCAGTTCGCCTCGTCCAAGGAGTGTGCGATGCGTCAAGGTGCTCTCCCCGCCGGCCTGCTGGCCGCGGGTCTGGTCCTCACCGGCTGCGGTGGCTCCCCCACCACCACGAGCGCGGCCGGCTCCGCTCCCGAGAAGAACCCCTACGCCCCCTACGAGTCGCTGACCGGCGCACGGCGCACGGACAAGCTGCTGGCCGACGCGAAGAGCGAGGGCGGCACGCTGGACCTCTACACCTCCAACACCGACATCCAGGACCTCGTCGACGCGTTCCAGAAGGCCTACCCCGGCATCAAGGTGCACGCCTTCCGGGCCAACTCGGAGACGGTGCTCCAGCGGGCGCTCCAGGAGAACGACGCGAACAAGCCGCAGAACGACGTCATGGACACCAACGACCTCGAACTGCGCGCCCTGGACGCCCAGCACCTGCTGCACGCCTACCGGGGACCCGCCCTGGCGAACCTGAAGGACGCCGCGAAAAAACTCGGCGGCTGGACCGCCGAGCGCTTCAACGCCTTCGTCGTCGGCTGGAACACCGACCAGGTCAAGAAGGGCCAGGAGCCCACCGACTTCGCGGACTTCGCCGAGCCCAGGTGGAAGGGCAGGCTCTCCGTCGAGGTCGGCGACTGGGACTGGTACGCGTCGATGCACACGTATCTCACCGAGGAGAAGGGGATGTCCCAGGCCGACGCGGACGCCCTGTTCAAGAAGATCGCCACCAACGCGAAGGTGGTCAAGGGCCACACCGTGCAGGGCGAACTGCTCAGCGCGGGCCAGTTCGCGGTGGCCCTCTCGGTCTACAGCCACACCATCGACAAGGCGGCGAAGAAGGGCGCTCCGGTCGCCTGGCGCCCGGCCGTGGAGCCGGTGATCCTGCGCCCCAACGGCGTGGCCCTGATGGCCCGCGCCCGCCACCCCGCGGCCGCCCTGCTGTGGACCGACTGGGTCCTCGGCGCCGGCCAGCAGGTCATCGCCGAGTCGCTGCGCATCCCCGCGGCCACGCAGGTGCCCGGCTACAAGGACCCGATCCCGGCCGGCACCAGGACCTACAGCCTCTCGAAGACAGCCGAGACCGACACCAGGAAATGGAACACCGCCTACGACGCGCTGCTGCGCGGCGTCCCCGCGGCGGGCTGACCCGCACACCCCCGATCGCATCTCTCCAGGAGAGCACCGCATGAGCACCCGTAACACCACCCTCGCCGTGGCCGTGCTGCTGGTCGCGGCCGTCACCACCGGATGCGGCGGCGCCGTCACCACCGCCGCCAACGCCAAGGCCAGCGGCGTCTACACGCAGATAGCCGGCCTCCCCAAGGACCAACAGCGCGCCAAGGCCGAGGAGCTGGCCAAGAAGGAGGGCGGCACGCTCTCCCTCTACACGTCGATGACCGCGGACATCGCGACGCCGGTCGCCGATGCCTTCCAGAAGAAGTACGGCATCCATGTCAGCGTCTTCCGCGGCAACTCCGAGACGGTGCTCCAGCGGACCATGCAGGAGGCCCAGGCCGGCAAGGCCGGCGCGGATGTGGTGGAGACCAACTTCCTGGAGATGACGGCACTCTCCGACAACGAGATCCTGTCCGACTTCAACGGCTCCGCACTGCAGAAGGTCGAGCCCGCGGGCAGGTTCAAGCACTGGACCGCGAGCCGCTTCAACGTCTTCCAGCCCGCCTGGAACACCGACCTGATCAAGCCCGGCCAGGAGCCGCACAGCTGGGAGGACCTGGCGCTGCCCAAGTACAAGGGCAAGATCACCCTGGAGGTCAGCGACAGCGACTGGTACGAGAACGTCACCAAGTACTGGCTGGACCACGGCAAGTCGCAGGCCGAGGTCGACAAGCTGTGGAAGGACATCGTCGCCAACTCCAAGGTGGCCAAGGGCCACACGACGATGATGCAGTTCCTCACCGCGGGCCAGACGCCCATGGAGGCGATGAACTACACGTACATCACGGACCGCGCCGCCGAGAAGGGCGCCCCCGTCGCGCGTCTGCCGAAGAGCGGCACGTCGTCGATCCCCGCCTTCGGCCGGCCCAACGGCGTCGGCATGATCAAGGACGCCCACCACCCGGCCGCCGCCTGGCTGTTCTACGACTGGCTGCTCACCGACGGCCAGAAGGAGCTGGTCGAGCTCGGCCTCACGCCGTCGACGAAGGTCTCCGGCGACAAGAGCCTGAACGGCATCACCCTGGTGCCCTTCGACGTCAAGGGCCTGAGCAAGGACGACGGCGGCGGCTGGGACAAGAAGTACGACGCGCTGCTGCGCGGTGCCGCGTCCGTGGGGAAGTGACGGCCGATGACCCTCCTACCGGCCACCACCTCACGTGACGACGGCCCGGGCCCCGCGCCGGCGCCGGAGCCACCCGAAGTCACCCGTCCCGGCAGGCTCGTCCGGCTGCTGAAGCGCCCGCTGTCCCTGCAGGGGCTGCTGGTCGGCGGCGCCGTGATCATCGTCGGCTACCTCGCCGTCGTGCCGCTGGGCTACCTCGTGCACGACACCTTCCTCAGCGCCGACGGCAACGGCGTCTCCCTGGGCGCCTTCTCCCGGGCCTACGGCGGCAACTCGCAGTCCGGCGAGATGATGCTCAACTCGCTGTGGTTCGCGGTCGGCGCGGCCGCCCTGGCCCTCGTCCTCGGCACCGCGCTGGCGTACATCCAGGTGCGCACGGACACGCCGTTCAAGGCGCTGTTCTTCGCCGCTTCCCTGGTGCCGCTCATCGTCCCCGGCATTCTGTACGCCACCTCGTGGATCTTCCTCGGCGACCCGTCGAGCGGACTGCTCAACGCCCTGGTGTTCAAGCCGGTGTTCGGCTCCTCGCCGATCAACATCTACAGCGTGTGGGGCATGATCTGGGTGCAGGGCCTGCATCTCGCACCGGTCGCGTTCCTGCTCATGGTCGCCGCGTTCCGCGCGATGGACCCCTCGCTGGAGGAGTCCGCCGCCATGTCGGGGGCGAGCCGGCTGACCGTGCTGCGCCGTGTCACGGTACCCCTGCTGCGGCCGGCGATGATCTCCGCGGCGCTGCTGATGTTCGTACAGTCGCTGGAGAGCTTCGAGGTCCCGGGCCTGCTCGGGCTGCAGAACGGCATCTACGTCTTCACCAGCCGCATCTACTTCGTGCTGCGGGCCTACCCGGTCGACTACGGAGCAGCCGGCGCGTACGCCATCGGCCTGCTCGTCATCGCCGCGGCGGGCGTGCTGGTCTCGGCCTGGCTGCAGCGCTCCTCGCGCAACTTCCAGACGGTGACCGGCAAGGCCTTCCGGCCCCGCCCGGTCGAACTCGGCCGCGCCCGGCCCTTCGTGGGCGCGGGAGTGATCCTCTACTTCCTGCTCACCGTCGTCCTGCCGGTCGCCGTCCTGGTCTACGCCTCGCTGCTGAAGTACTACGCGGCGCCGACGCACAAGACGATCAGCCAGATGACGCTGGCCAACTACCGCACGGTGCTGAACATGCCGCTGGCGTTCACGGCACTGAAGAACTCGCTCGTCGTCGGCCTGGGCGCGGCGACCGCGGTGATGATCCTGACGTCGGTCGTGTCCTGGGTGGTGCTGCGCACCAGGGCACCCGGCCGGCGCGTCCTCGACCTGCTCGCCTTCACGCCCATCGTCATCCCCGGCCTGGTCCTGGGCCTCGCGCTGTCGTTCGTCTACCTGCGGATGCCGCTGCCGATCTACGGCACGCTGCTGATCCTGCTGGTGTCGTACTGCACGCGCTATCTGCCCTACGGCATGCGCTACGCGTCGTCGGCGATGGCGCAGATGTCCCCGGAACTGGAGGAGTCGGCCGCGGTGGCGGGCGCCTCCTGGTTCCAGTCCTTCCGGCGGGTGGTGCTGCCGCTGATGAGCGGCGGCATCCTGGCCGGCTGGGTCTACATCCTCGTCGTGTCCTTCCGCGAGCTGTCCAGCACGATCCTGCTCTACAGCCCCGGCAAGGAGGTGCTGTCGGTGCTGATCTGGGAGCAGTTCGAGAACGGCCAGTTCACCACCCTCGCCGCGCTGGGCGTCCTGATGGTCGTCCTGCTCGTGGTGCTGGTCTCCGTCGCCTACCGGCTGGGCGCCCGCTTCGGGCTGCAGAACGACTCCGCGAACTAACCGAAGGAACCATCAGCGATGTTGACGGTCGAATCCCTCAAGAAGAGCTACGACGACACGTCGGGACGCAGGTCGAAACGCGCTTCCGGGGCCGGCACACGGGTGTACGCCGTGGGCGGGGTCGACTTCGAGGTCCAGGACGGCGAGCTGTTCACGCTGCTGGGCCCCTCCGGCTGCGGCAAGACCACGACCCTGCGCTCCGTGGCGGGCCTCGAACGCCCCACCGAGGGGCGGGTGACGCTCGGCGGACGGGTCCTGTACGACCACACGCGGGGCATCAACATGCGCGCCAACCGGCGCGGGCTCGGCATGGTCTTCCAGTCGTACGCCATCTGGCCGCACATGTCGGTCTTCAAGAACGTCTCCTTCCCGCTGGAGGTGCTGCCCCGCGCCAGGCGCCCGGACCGCAAGGAGATCGAGGACCGGGTCGGGCAGGTCCTCGACGTGATCGAGCTCGGTGCCTACGCCGCCCGGCCCGCCACCAAGCTCTCCGGCGGCCAGCAGCAGCGTCTGGCCCTGGCCCGCGCCCTGGTCACCCGGCCCGAGCTGATGCTGCTCGACGAGCCGCTGTCCAACCTGGACGCCAAGCTGCGCGAGACGATGCGCTTCGAGCTCAAGCGCCTGCAAAGAGAGTTGAACCTCACCGCGATCTACGTGACGCACGACCAGTCGGAGGCGCTGGTGATGTCCAACCGGATCGCGGTGATGAACGGGGGCCGCATCGAGCAGATCGGCAAGCCCCGCGAGATCTACACCAGGCCGGCCACCCGCTTCGTCGCCGAGTTCATCGGCACCTCCAACTTCATGGAGGCCAAGGTCGTCTCGGTCAAGGGCGACGAGGTGCAGGCCGACACCGCGCACGGCCGGATGGTCGCGCGCGGGGTGGAGCGGGTGCCCGGCGTCGGGGACACGGTGCTGATCTCGATCCGGCCCGAGTGCGTCGACCTGTCGCGCGAGCGGCGCGGCGACGTGCCCAACGAATGGTCCGGCACCATCCGCAACCGTGCCTTCATGGGCGACGTCGTCGACCACATCGTGGGCGTGGGCGACCTGGAGATCCGCAACCGCTCCAACCCCAACCTGTCGATCCCGCCCGGGACCGAGGTCCACTTCAGCGTGGCCCCCGACAAGGTGACGCTGGTCCCGGTCGACTGAGCGATGCCGATACCCCAGGTACTGCGCCATCGCGACTTCACGCTCTACTGGGGCGGCGTCGTGCTGTCCCAGATCGGGACCCGGGGCGCCGTCGCGGCCAACCTCTACCAGGTCTACCAACTCACCGGCTCCACGGCCCAGGTGGGCCTGGTGGGCCTGGCCCAGGCGGTCGCCCTGCTGGTGCTGTCACCGGCCGGCGGGATCTACGCCGACCGCCTGGACCGGCGCCGCCTGCTCCAGGCCACGCAGGGCCTCGCCCTGCTGGTGTCGGCGGGCCTGGCCGTGATCACACTCGCCCGTGCGGCCACGGTGTGGACGGTCGTCGTCTCCTCGCTCCTCGCGACGGCGGCGGCGACCTTCGACCAGCCCGCACGGCAGGCCCTGATCCCCGCGACGGTCCCGCGCGAACGCCTGGTCGACGCGTTCGCCCTGCTCAACCCCTCACGTGAACTGGCCGTCCTGGTCGGCCCGGCATGCGCGGGCGTGCTGATCGCGGTCGGCGGGCCGGGGGCGGTCTACGTCTTCGACGCCGTCACCTACGCCGCCCTGGTGGCCGTCCTGGCCGTACTGCGCGTGCCGCCCCTGGTCGCCGACGCCGGACGACGGCCGCTGCTGGAGAGCCTGCGGGAGGGCGTGCGCCACGTCGCCCGGCGGCCCGTGGTCTGGCAGTTGATGGGCCTGGACATGACGGCCACCGTGTTCGGCGCCTACCGCGTACTGCTGCCGGCCTTCGCCGCGGACGTCCTGCACGTGGGCGCCACCGGCTACGGCCTGCTGTCGGCCGCGCCCTCGGCCGGGGCCCTGATCGGCTCGGTCTGGGTCTTCCGGCTGATCCGCACGGCGCGCGCCGGACGGATCGTGCTGTGGGGAACGGCCGTGTACGGCCTGGCCGTTGTGGGGCTGGCGCAGGCGCGGGTGTTCACCGTGGCCGTCGTCATGGCCCTGCTCCTGGGCGCCGCGGACGCGGTCGCGACCACGGTCCGCCACGCCGCCGTGCAGGTCGAGACCCCGGACGAACTGCGCGGCCGGGTCTCGGCGATCTACCAGATGTGCTCGCGCGGCGGTCCCGCGATCGGCGACTCGGTGATGGGCCTGTTCGCCGGCGCCGTCGGCCCGATCGTGGCACTGACCGTGGGCGGCCTGGTGCCCGCGGCCGTCTCCGGGGCGAGCGCGGTGCGCAGCCGCACCGTCCGCCGGTACAGCGTTCCCCGCCCGGAGCCCGCCACCCCCTGAGCGACCATCGCACTCCCCCGCTCCGTCAAGCCTGTTGGGAGACCTGTTGAGTACGCACACCACCACCGAAGTCACCCACTACCACGTCCAGAAACGCCGCCGGGCCGCCTTCATCGAGGAGTGGCGCAAGACCCACCGCACGATCGTCGCCCTCGAGGACGTCGTGATGCACCCGACCGAACGGGGCAGCCGCGTGGGCGTCTACGTCGGCGCCGACGGCGACCGGCCGACCCGCACCATGGACGCCCTGGCCCACGAGATCGGCCCCGGCACGACGACCACCCTGCACCGGCACTCCTGGGACGCGATGGTCTTCGTCGTGGCCGGCCGGGGCTGGACCGAGATCGACGGCAGGCGCGTCGACTGGGGCCCCGGTGACTCACTGCATCTGCCCGCCTGGTCCTGGCACCGCAGTGGCAACGACGGTGCCACGTCGACGCGTTGCCTCACCTTCTCCAGCGCTCCGCTGCTGGAGACGATGGGCATGGCCGTGATCGAGGACGCCGGGCACACCCCGGTCGCCGCGCTGCCGCCGCGTCCTGCCTTCTCCCCCGGCCGCGACGGCGCCGACCCGTACGCCAGCCGGCTGCGCCGGCTCGCCCGGGACCAGGAGGCCCGCCGCTCGGGCCGGCTGCACACCAGCTGGGACGAGCTCGAACTGCGCAACACCCCGCGCGGTACCCGTACGACCTTCCTGCTCGACCGCGCCATCGGCTACCAGGCGTCCGGCATCACCATGGCGATGTTCGAGATCGGTCCGGGTCGCGCCCAGTCGATGCACCGGCACCCGGGCGAGGCCTGGCTGTATGTCGTCGAGGGCTCCGGCGAGAGCTATCTGGGCACCGAGCCGGAGGGCGGTGAGCGGCACCCGTGGAAGAAGGGCGACCTCATCGTCGTCGACCACTTCCTGTGGCACCAGCACATCAACTCCCATCCGGAGCAGACCGCCAAGGTCGTCCGCATCCACATGTTCGACAGCCTGCTGGAGACGATGCGGGCGCTGTGCGATCCGCTGGTGCTGTTCGAGGAGCCGCCGGACCACATCCGCGACGCGCAGGCCGGCGACCCGTCGACGATCCGGTGGCCGGCGCTGACGCGCCCCACGTGGCCGTGAACGGGGGACCGGAGCGGTGAGCGAGACACTGCCGCACGGCGTGGCCGGCGTCCACGCGCTGCCCGCCGACCACCACGACGGTCCGTGGGACTCCGTGATCGTCGAACACCGCCTGAAGGAAAGGCTGCTGGCGACCGCCGTGCTCGTGCTGCGGCACGGGCGGCGGCTCGCCGGCTCGGCCGTGGCGCCGCACGGCCTGGTGGTGCTGGCGGGGCCGCCGGGCACCGGCAAGACCACCCTCGCCCAGGGGCTCGCGCAGGCCGCGGCACGCACGCTGGCCCCGCACGGCGCGACCACGCTCGTCGAGGTCGATCCGCACGCCTTCCCCAGCGAGATGCTCGGCGAGAGCCAGCGCTCGGTCTCCCGGCTGTTCCGGGAGACGCTGCCCGAACTGGCCGCCCGCCGGCCGCACACGATCGTGCTGGTCGACGAGGTCGAGGCACTCGCCGTACGGCGGCACTCGGCCTCGTTCGACACCAACCCGGTGGACGTGCACCGGGCGACGGACGCCGTGCTCAGCGGCCTGGACGCGCTGCGGGCCCGGCGTCCCGGCACGCTGCTCGTGGTGACGACGAACTTCGCCGAGGCCGTCGACGAGGCGTTCCTCTCCCGGGCCGACCTCGTCGTCCGTACGGAGCTGCCCGACGCGTCGGTCGTCCCGCGGATCGTCGCCGACTCGCTGCGCGGTCTGGCCGCGCAGTGGCCCGAACTGGCCCCGCTGGCCGAGGACTCGGCCGTGCACCGGCGGGTGGGCAGGCTGCTGCACGGTCTGGACGGGCGCCGTATCCGCAAGACGGTGCACGGGGCGCTGGCCCTGCGCCTGGAGACGGCGCGCGAGCCGGCGCTGCTGGGCGTGGACGACCTGGTCGCGGCCGCGGAGGAGGCGGCGGCCGAGCACACGTGACACCGGCGCCGGACGGCCGCGGCCCCACACCCCCGGCGGAGGGTGCGGGGCCGCGGCCGTCGGTGTCGTCAGGCGTTCCCGGCGGCCTTGTACCCGGGGGCGTCCTCCAGGAAGTGCACCGTGTCGTAACCGAGGTGCTTGAAGACGCGGTTCTGCGCCGAGAGCACCCTCAGGGGGGTGCCGTCGTGGGCGAAGAGCTGGCAGACGTGGTTCTGCGGCACGTACAGGGTGTCGCCCTTGGTGATCTCGTGCCGGGTGGGCTCCTTGGCGATCCGCGCGTAGTACTTCTCGGCGATCTCCGCCTCAACCTCCCACTGGAGGGCGTAGCCGCCGCCGTCGAGGACGTAGAAGACCTCGTCGGCCATCTTCCAGTACCTGCCGGAGCGGCTGCCGGCCGGGATGTCGAGTTCGAAGGCGTCGACGGAGAAGATGCGGGCGTCGGTGCGCTCGGGCGAGGACATCACGCGGACGCGGCCGAGCGGGGTCTCCTCCCAGCCGGTGTCGCCGAGGCCGATGACCTTCTTGCGGTCCAGGACGCCGGGTGTCCAGATCCGCGACCAGTCCTCGCGGGGTCCGAACTCCGCCTCCCGCTCGACCGGTCCGCTGCGCCCCTGCTGGAGCAGGCCCATGAACATCCAGGTGCTCTTGGCCTTCACCACCAGGGCGGTCGCGGTCTCGTCGTAGGGGTTGAAGTGGCGGTGCACGGAGTCGGTGTGGACGAAGACGAGGTCGTCCTTGGTCCAGTCGTAGCGCTGGTCGTCGTGGATCTCGTACCCGCGACCCTGGAGGATGTAGAAGGCCGCCTCGTTCTGGTGGCCGTGGCCGTGGTTGCTGGACTGCGGCGGCAGTTCGACGAAGTGGACCTGGATGGTCTGGGTGAGGAACTCCTCGTCACCCGGGCCGACCCGCCACCACGTCCGGGACTTCTCGCTGTCGCCCGAGTGGGCCACCTTCGCGTCGTCGACGACCACCGAGTCGTCGCGCACCCGCTTGACGGCCAGCTGCCGGCGGCGGAACTCCCCCAGGCCGTAGGTCTCCGAGGTCAGGCCGCGGACGAAGACGCGTCCCTTCTTACCCATGGTGCCTCCGATGGATCACTGGGAATGGATACCGTGGATGACTGATGGTCTAACCATAATGCCTTCGCGTGGGACGCAAAAGAGTCCCGGGCCGGACCCGACCCGGGACTCGATCAGTTGTGGATCACTCGGATCCGGCTCACGCGCCGGTGGCGCCGCCCTTCACGCGCGACGCGGTGCGCCGGATGTGCGTCCGCATGATCTCCGAGGCGGTCTCGGCGTCCCGGGCGGCCACGGCGTCGACGAACCTGCGGTGCTCCTTGGAGCCGTGCTGCCCCATCTGCGGCTCGACGCTCTGCGCCTCGCGCAGGCTCATCAACAGCGGGCCGTGGAAGGACTGGACGAGCATCTCGATCGCGGTGTTGTGCGTGCAGGCCGCGACCCGGGTGTGGAAGTCGGCGGACATCTCCATGTCGTAGACCCCCTGCCTGACCGCCTCGGCATGCTCCTCGCACAGCGCGCGCAACCCGGCGATGTCCTCGTCGGTCGCACGCTCGACGACGAGGGGCACGATGCCGAGCTCGAAGACGAGCCGCGCCTCGGTGACCTCGGCCGCGGTCAGCGGCGACAGGGAGAGCAGATCGGCGAGCCCCTCACCCACGCGCTGCGACGACGGCGCCGTCACGAACGCGCCACCGCGGGCACCGACCCGGATCTCGACCAGTCCGCTGGCCTCCAGGCTGCGCAGGGCCTCGCGCACGGTCACGCGGCTGACGCCGAACTGCACGCACAGTTCGCGTTCGCTGGGGAGCCGGTCGCCCGGTTGCAGGCGCTGCTCCTTCAGCAGCAGCTTGATCTGCTCCACGATCAGCTGGGAGACACGACTGGAGGAGACCGCCTTGAACAGACCGTCCGCCGGGGCGGTCTTCTTGACGGGAGTCGTCTCGTCGGTCTCAGCGCGTTGAGGCTGGCTCGGTCGCGATGGCATACGCGCATTGTCCCATGGTCAGAGGCTTCGTTGACCTCATCCTACGCAATGGCTTAAAGTCATACCAACAGTCCAATAGCCTGACGGGTGCATCCAGGCGAGGAGAGCGAAACGGCCATGAGATCCCCGGAAGGCTCCCGCGAAGCTCTGCGTGAACGCGTCGCCCTGGCGTGCCGGGTGCTCGCCGTGACCGGCCTGGTCGAGCACATCCTCGGCCACGTCAGCGCGCGGACCGGCCCCGGGTCGCTCCTCGTCCGCGGGCGCGGCCCCGAGGAGCGCGGACTCGCCTTCACCGTCGTGGAGGACGTGCAGGAGGTGACCCTCGACGGCGCCGGCGACGTCCCGCGGGACTGGCGGGTGCCGGGCGAACTGCCCATCCACAGCGAGGTGTTGCGGGCCCGCCCGGAGGTCACGGCCGTGGTCCACGCGCATCCCCCCGCGGTGGTCGCCGCCTCCGTCGCCGAACTGCCCTGGATCCCCCTCGTCGGCTCCTACGACATCCCGGCCGCCCGGCTGGCCCACGAGGGCATCCCCGTCTGGCCCCGCTCGGCGCTGATCCGCCGCCGCGACCTGGCGGAACAGATGGTGGCCGCGCTCGGGGACCGCCCCGTCGCCGTACTGCGCGGGCACGGTCTGGTCGCCGTCGGCACGGGCAACCCCGCGCACGCGGTCGCGCAGGCCGTCACCCGGGCCCTGGCCGTCGACTCACTGGCCCGCACCACCCTCGCCGTCGCCGCGACCGGCGCTCCGCTGCGCCCGGTCCCCGACGAGGACATCGCCGAACTGCCCGATCTGGGACCGGCGTTCAACGTGTCGGCGATGTGGCGCCATCTCGCCGCCCGGGTCGCGCACGAAGGCCCGGACACCCCGCTGCGCGGCTGACCCGCCGCCCCCGTCCCGGGGGCCGACCGAGCGGAGGATCATGCTCGTCCTCGACAACAAGGTGACGGCCGCCGTCCTCACCATGCCCGACGTGGTGCGCGCGCTGGAGGAGTCCTACCGCGACCTGGCCGACGGGACGGGCGTGTGCCGGCCCCGCATCGACCTCGGGCTGCCGGTGGACGACAGGCGCGTGTACCGGTGGGGAACCATGGAGGGCGGCTCGGCCCGCACCGGATACCTCGCCCTGCGCATGAAGTCCGACGTGCTCACCGAGACCGGCCCGCCGGGTCTGCGCACCCAGGAGAAGTACTGCGTACGGCCGGGACTGTTCTGCGGTCTGGTGCTGCTGCTCGACGCGCGCACGGGTGAGCCCCTCGCCCTGCTCAACGACGGGCTGCTCCAGCATCTGCGGGTCGGCGCCGACTCGGCGATCGGCGTGCGCTTCGGGGCCCGTGAGGACGCCCGGGTGCTGGGGCTGCTGGGCTCGGGCGGCATGGCACGCAGCCACGTCGAGGCCCTCCTGACGGTACGCCCGCTCGCACGCGTCCAGGTCCACAGCCCCACCCGCCGCCATCGCGAGCGCTTCGCCGCCGAGATGCGCGAACTGCACGGCCTGGACGTGGTGGCGGTGGACGAGCCCGAACTGGCCCATCGGGGCGCGGACATCGTGGCCGGCTGCACCGACGCGGTCGGGGACGTGGTCCTCGGCCGCCACCTGTCCCCCGGCACCCATGTCACCTGCATCGGCGGGCATCCCGACGCCCGGGCCCGGGAGCGCTTCGACGTCTGGCTGCGGCTGGGCAGCGCCGGTGTGCCCGTGTCCACACCCGGCTGGGCCACGGACGACGAGTACGTCAGCTACCGGGCCGCGCCGGGCGCCCCGGTCTGGGGCCACCACCACGAACGGGGACCGGGACCCGCGCCCGGCCGCGCCCGCCGGGTCGGGCTCGACGCCGTCCTCGCGGGCCGCGACCGGGCGCGCGACGACGAGCGGCAGGTGACGTTCTCCGAGCGCGGCAACATCCAGGGCGCCCAGTTCCACGCCGTCGCGGCGGTCGTCTACGAGCGGGCCCGCGAGCGCGGCCTGGGGCACGAGATCCCGCGCGAGTGGCTGCTCCAGGACATCCGCGACTGAGCCGGGTCAGCCCTGCTGGAACAGCTCCGCCGGCAGCGGCTTCAGCAGCGCGTACAGGTCGTCCGTGATGGGGCGGTCCCAGGCGGCGATGGTCACCAGGACGTTGTCGCTGCGGTCGAACTGCACGCAGGAGATCCTGCTCTCGGAGAGCTTCAGACGGCGCACGATCATGAGGTTGTCGCCCTGCATCACCGGCATGTCGTCGACGCCGACGACGGCGACCTCCTCCTCGTTCTCCAGGGCGAGCAGGAGCTGGCCCACCTCGAAGGGGATCTCGCCCTCGGCGACCTCACGGGCCGGGGAGCCCTCCGGCAGATTGCCGATGATCATCGCGGGGCCGCGGCCGCCGAAGAGGTCGTAGCGCAGGAAGACGCCCTGGCAGCTGCCGTCGGGTGCGGGCAGCAGACCGGCGCCGAGGTTGCCGGGCCAGTCGCCCGGGTCCATGGCCAGTACGTCGAAGTCTGGGCCGGCGGGAGTCGCGCTGCGGCGGCGGAGGAACGACATGCCGCCCATGGTAATGGGACCGGTGGCGGTGGTGCGGCCGAGGTCAGCCGGGCCTCAGCGCCACGGCCAGGCCGGTGCTGTCCGTACCCATCTTCCGGTAGACCGCCGAGAGCAGCCGTACGGCGGCCCCCTCGTCCACCTGGAGCTCCCGCGCGATCTCGGCCTCGGTGCGGCCGCGGGCCGCCAGGTTCGCGGCCGACCGCTCGCGGCTGGTCAGGGTGTCCGTCTCCGTGCTGTGCAGGCGACGGGGCCGCAGGCCCGCCGCGGCCAGCTCGTCGCGGGCCGTCTCGACCAGTCCGTCGGCGCCGCACTGCACGGCCGCGTCCAGGCCCCGGTAGAGGTGCTCGGCGGCGTCCCGGGGGCGGCCCGTACGGCGCAGCTCGGTGCCCAGGGCGACCAGGGCGCAGGCCAGCTCGTAGGCGGCCGGGGAGCGTTCCAGGTGGCCGACCGCCTCCTCCAGGTACGTGATCCGGACCGATCCCGAGGAGACCTCGGCGGCCGTGCGCAGGGCCTGCCCGACGGCGGACGGGGCGCCGAACTGGCGGGCGCGCGCGACCGCTTCGAGGGCGGTGGCGACGGCACGCTCCGGCGTCTCCTGGGCCTCGGCCCGGGCCAGATGGAGCTGCCAGGGGCACCAGGCCGGGTTGCGGATGCCGCGCGGCTCCAGCCGGCGGCCGGCCGAGGCCAGCTCCTCCGCCGCCTCCTTCGTGAGACCGCGGGCGAGCAGGAGCTCGCCGTGCACGGTCTGTGCGTCGGGGAAGACGACGGCGGCCGGGAAGGGCGCGCAGAAGGAGAAGCGCTCGCCGGTCCGCGCGGCCTCGGCGACCCGGCCGCGGGCCAGCAGCACCTCGATCAGGATGCCGACCGCGTACCAGTGGGCGGGTGTGCCGGGCCCGACGCGTTCGGCGAGCCGCAGCCCGGCCTGCACGAAGTCCTCCGCCTCGGCGAGCCGGCCGCGGCGGTAGCGCAGGTAGCCGAGGAGCGTGTAGGCGAAGGACAGGTGGGCGCCGCGCCAGCCCTGCTTCTCGAAGTCGGCGATGCCGGAGGCGAAGAGCTCTTCCGTCCGGCCGGGCCGGTCCGCGTACATGAAGGCGAGCGCGACCAGCACGGGCACCTCGAAGCCGCGGTCGGGCTCGGCCCAGCCGAGGCCGCCGGCCAGGGCGCGTTCGGCGTGGTGGAGGGCGACGTGCGAGGGCTCGCCGCGCAGCACGGCGTCCCAGGTGCGCAGGCCGATGATGTAGCGCTCGGTGAGGTCACGGCCCTTGATGCGGTCGGCGAGCTTGGTGAGCCGCCGGGAGCGGGAGGGGTGGTCGGGCTCGTCGGCGCGGAAGGCGTCCCACATGAACTGCTCGGCGACCATGCGCAGCTTGACCCGGGCGTCCTCGGTGACGCGGATCTCGCGGGCGAGGGTGTCGGACGCCTCCGCGAGGCGGTCGCTGTGGGCGAGGACCTGGGAGAGCCGGTAGACGATGTGGTGGCGCAGGCAGGGGTCGGCGATCGGCTCCTCCAGCGCGGCCCGCAGATGGTTCACGGTGGTCGCCGGCTCGGTGAGCAGGGAGGCGGAGCCCAGCTCGTACAGGACGGCGGCGCGGTCCTCGAACGGCGGGGGTTCACGCAGGGCCCGCGCGAGATAGCTGCGCGCGGCGTCGGGGGCACCGGCCCGCAGGGTCTCGCCGGCGGCGGCACGCAGTTGCTGCACGACCCAGGCGTCGCCGTCGGGGTGCGTCTCCAGCAGGTGGCGGGCGGCGGCGGACGGACCCTGGCCGTCGTCGATCAGGCACCAGGCGGCCTGGCCGTGCAGGGCGACACGGATGCCGGGCTGGATGGCCCGGTAGACGGCGGTGGCGATCAGCGGATGGACGAACTCGAGGGGGTCGACACCGGTGAGGATGCGGGCACCGCGCAGGGCGTCGGCCGCGTCGGCGGCCTCCTCGTGGCCGAGACCGGCGACGGCGGCGGCGAGCCGCGGATGGATCTCGGTGCCGAGGACGGCGCAGGCCCAGGCGAAGCGCACGGTGGAGGTGCTGAGCCGTTCGAGGCGGGCGACCAGGCCGCTGCCCTTGACCGCGGCGGCGAGGTCGCGCAGCAGGTGCGCGCCGGGCTCGGTCGGGGTGACACCGCGGTCGCGCACCTTGGCGATCAACTCGACCGTCTCGAACGGGTTTCCGCCGGTGACGGCCCAGCACTCACGGCAGAACGCGTCGTCGGCGTAGTCTCCGACGGCCTCGCGCACGAGGCGGGCGACGGCGGGGGCGCTCAGCGGCTCCAGGCCGATGGGGCGGCCACCGGCGCGGCCCGGCAGTCCTCTGAACGCCTCGGCGTGCTCGGGCAGTTCGTCGGGCCGGTAGGCGACGACGACCAGCAGTGGGAGTTGCTCGGCCCGGGGCGCGAACCCGGCGAGCCAGCCCAGGGATTCGGGGTCGGCCCAGTGGGCGTCGTCGAGGACGAGGACCATCGGGGCGCGCAGTACGGCGAGGTGGGTGAGCACCCAGTCGAGGCCGTCGCGCAGGCCCTGCTGGTCCGGCGGGGCGCCGGCGGTCGGGGCGCACAGGCCGAGGGCCGGGCCGACGATGTCGTACCAACTCCCCAGCGAGGCGCGCAGATCGCTCTCGCCGGTTCCGGCCAGCTGCGGCTGCAGGAGCTGACGGGCGACGTGGAAGGCGACGCGCTGCTCCTGGTCGCCGCCGCGTCCCGACAGCACCGTGCAGCCCATCGCGGCGGCGCGGCGGCGGACCTCGGCGAGGAGGGTGGTCTTGCCGATGCCCGCGCGCCCGGCGAAGGCGAGGAGAGCACCACGAGGCCGGTCGGAGGGCTCGGCGCCGTCCCTGCGCAGCCCGGTGAGCTCTCCCAACGCCTCGTCGACAGCAGCGAGTTCGCTCTCTCGTTCGAAGATGGTGCGACTGGTCCGCATGATGCGCTGCCCCATGGCGTACCCCCTGCCACGGTGGTGCACCCGCGCGGGGAGCGAGTGCGCACCGTGACCTCCAGGCACCTCAGCGTACGCCTCCGCCGGGTCGCGCGACCTGAACTGAGCATTACTGCCGGGAACCAGGGCGCATTGCGAAAGCGGCGTCGTCCGCCCGCCGGACAGAAGGGACGTTCGGGACACGCCCTAGCCGGCCGGTGCGTACGTGGGGCGCCCGGCCGGCCGGTAGACCTGGATCGCCACGCCCCTGGAGTCGGCGTGCGGGCCGACCAGGTCGAGCGCGATGTCCGGGCCTTCGGCGGGGAACAGCCGCGCGCCCTGGCCGAGGACCACGGGTACGACGAGCAGGGTGATCTCGTCGACGAGGCCGTGGGCGAGCAGCGCGCGGACCACGGCACCGCTGCCGTGCACCTGCAGCTCACCGCCGGGCCGGGCCTTCAGCTCGCGGACGGCCGTCGCGAGGTCGCCGGACAGGACGGTCGTACCGGCCCGTCGCGGGTCGCCTGGATGTGCCCTTCGTCCTGCGGTGGTCCCTGGTGTTACGACCGCTTCGAGGCGCGCGTCTCATCGGTCCTCCCGGCCGTCCGGCGGGGCCAGCGGACGGACGGCCGGCCGTCGCCGCCCAAGACGCGCGTGCCCAGCTCGTCGCAGGCGCGGGTGAGCCGGCCCGCGATCCAGGCGTGCTCGGCCCGGTCGGCGAGGCGGGTGTGACAGCAGTCCAGGGCGATGGGCACCACCTCGGTCTCGCGGACGCCGGAGCGGTCCAGGGTGACCAGCCAGAGCAGGCTCAGATCGTTGCGCAGGGCCGGGTGGACGGCGTAGTCGTCGACGAAGTCGCCCAGGTCGAACAGGACTTGGCGGGTGAAGCCGTGGAAGACGTGCGCCGAGTGCCCGACGACGAGGTCGGCACCGGCGGCGGTGAGCCCGGCGGCGGCACGCCGTACATGGGGCACGGGGCGGGTCGTCATGTTCGGGCCCCAGTGCACGCTCACCAGGACGAGATCGGTCGTCGCGGACAGGGCGCGGACGGTGTCCGTCAGCCACCGGGGCGTCTCCTCCTGGCGGAGGTCGGCGTACGCCACGCCGGGCCGGTCGTCGCCCGCGGCGTACTCGGCCGGGTGGTCCGTCACCGCCAGGATCCCTATGCGCAGCCCGCCCGCCTCCACGAGGAGCGGGGCACGGGCCGCCGCGGCCGAGCCACCGGCGCCCACGCTGCGGATGCCGGCCCGCGCCAGATGGTCGACGGTGTCGAGGAGGGCGTGTGGACCGTAGTCGAGGGCGTGGTTGTTGGCCAGGAACACCGCGCCCACCCCGAGGTCGGCCAGCACGTCCGCGGCACGGGGCGGGGCCCGGAAGAAGAACGCCTTGCCGGGGAGGTCGACGGGCTCGCCCCGGTCCGAGACGCAGCATTCGAGGTTCAGCAGGAACAGATCGGCCGCCGCGACGGCCTGGTGGACGGCGGGTGTGAACAGGGGTGGCGGCTTCCGCCCTGCGAGCGCCTCCGCGACGCCGCGGCCCAGCATGGTGTCCCCGGCGAGAGCGATCGTGACGGCCATGGTCTTCCGCCTCCTCGTGCGCCGGCCGGCCGCGGGGCGCGGAACGCCGGCGGGTGGTGGTCCCGCCCCCTCGGTGCCGCCTCTCGCCGGCGCGCCGCCGGAGCGGGCCGAGGGGAACGCCGTCCGCCCGTGAGGCACGCTCCGCTCGGGCCGCCACCCTGACCGGTCCGAGCGGATTCGGCGACGGGGCTCTTGCGGGAAGGCACCCGTCGCCCGCACCTCACGGGCTCATTGCTCACCCTCGCACCGCGGGCACGGAGCCTGCAGGGGCCGAGCGGCTCGACACGGAGGACCGACCGGCCCCACCGCTCTGCGGCGGGGCCCCGTACGCGTGCCGCGCCGACCACGTGGGACACGTCGGCCATCACGGGCCGGGGAGCGTCCCGGCGCGCCCGCCCGACCGGCCCGTCCCCGGGACCGGTGAGGAACGCGCCGCCGGCCGTGCCCTGGAGGATCCGGCCATCCGGCCGCACGACGCCCCCCGCCGGCATCGCCCGGCGGGCCGGTCCGCCCGAGCGGTGACCCGCCCGGCCCCGGCGGACGCGCCGGAACCCCCGTCATGCGACGGCGGCCGGCTCGCGCCCCGGCCCCGATCCCGGTCCGGGGTCCCGTCCCGGTTCCGGTTCCGGTCCCGGTCGCGGCCACAGGCGTACCGGGCGCCGGGCCGCCCTGTCCTCGCACCAGCCCACCAGGACGACCGCCAGCGCGATCAGCGGCCAGACCACCAGGTAGAGGAACCAGGTCGCGCCCAGCGGCAGGAGGTGCTCCAGCGCCGGCACCCGCCACATCTGGTCGACGAGCAGCACGGCGAGCACCAGCGCGACCTCGTGCCACAGGTAGACCGTCACGGCACGGGCGTTGAGCAGGACCACGCCCGCGTGCACCGGCCGGTGGCGCCGCACCCAGCGGTCCGTGCGGGGCCCGAACCGCAGCAGCAGGAGGACGAAGCCGAAGGACCACAGCGCCTGGGCGAACGGGATCGCGCCGAGGTCGTATCCCTCCTCGGTCCGGTGGGTCAGGGCGAACCCCGCGCCCACGGCCAGCAGGGCCGCGGCCACCGCCACCACGCGGGCCGCCGGCAGCCGTCGTACCAGGCCGTCCTGGTGGGCGAATCCCAGCAGCCAGCAGGCTCCGAAGGTGACGAGGTCGGTGAACGGTTCCGCCACCCGCTCCGGCAGCGGCAGCAGCTCGCTCTGCGCCAGCGCGGCCAGGGCGAGGAAGGACGCCACCGCCGCCCACGGCGCCCGGCGGAAGACGCGCAGCAGCAGCGGCGAGAGGATCACGAACAGCAGGTAGGCGCGGATGTACCAGAGCGGCGCGACGATCTGCCAGGCCCAGTCGGTGGGCGCGAACGGGGGCTCGCCGACCGGCACGATCCACAGCGCCATCCGCGCCCACGCGGCCGCCTTCGAACCGCCGCCGTCGTCCGGGCGCCAGCCCGTCAGCAGCATGGCGATCACGACCACCAGGCCGAACAGCCAGACCGGGGGCAGCAGACGGCGCAGCCGGGCGCGCACCACCGCGGCGGCGGAGCGGTCGCCGCGGTCGAGCGAGCGGGCCATCAGCGAGCCGGCCAGCGCGAACATCACGCCCATGGCGGGGAAGGCGAGGGTGAGCCAGGCCCAGTTGAAGGCGTGGTACGTCACCACGCGGACGAGGGCGACGGCGCGCAGGAGGTCCAGATAGAGGTTGCGGCCGCTCCCGGCCGGCGGCGGCGCGGCGGGCCGGGCGGCCACCTGCGCGGGCGGTGGAGCGGGAGGCGCGGGCGGTCCCGGCGCGGTCACCCGGCCGGTCCGGCGCAGTTTGTGCCAGCGCAGCCGCGCGCCCGTCAGCGCCGTGACGCAGGACTGCAGCAGCACCGTGTAGAGGAGCTGACGGTAGAAGAGCTGCTGCATCGGCAGTGCCCACAGGGCGCGCTGCCTCTCGCCGTCCAGCCGCAACGCGTAGGAGGCGCACAGCAGTTGTACGACGATCAGCGCGCTCCACGCGAGTGCCGTGCGCACCGGGTCCTGGAACAGCAGCCCGTACAGCAGGAACAGGTCGATGAGCGGGGCGAGCAGCGGGGTGAGCACGGTGAACACCACCACCAGGGCCAGGCCGTAGCGGCCGAAGTGCCCGCCGTGTCCCCGCTCGACGACGGCGTGGCGGTGTTTCCACATCGCCTGGAGCGTGCCGTAGCTCCAGCGGTAGCGCTGCCGCCACAGCTGCCCGACGGTGGCCGGGGCCTCGGTCCAGGCGCGGGCCCGCTCCTCGTACACCACCTGCCAGCCCGCCCGGTGCAGGGCCATGGTGAGGTCGGTGTCCTCGGCGAGTGTGTCGTCGCTCAGTCCGCCGACGTGCCGCAGGGCGCTGCGGCGGTAGGCGCCGACCGCTCCGGGCACGGTGGGGATGCAGCCCAGGACGTCGTACATGCGGCGGTCGAGGTTGAGGCCCATGACGTACTCGAGGTGCTGCCACGTGCCGAGCAGGCGGCCGCGGTTGCCGACCTTGGTGTTGCCCGCCACCGCGCCGACGCTTCGGTCGCCGAAGGGCTGCACCAGGTGGTGCACGGTGTCCGGTTCGAAGACGGTGTCGCCGTCCATCGTCACCACGAGCGGGTGCGAGGCGTGCGCCACGCCGTTGTTGAGGGCGGCGGCCTTGCCGCGGTTGGGCTGGCACAGGACGGTGACGCCGGGCAGCGCGAGTGACCGTACGACCTCGGCGGTGCCGTCGGTGGAGCCGTCGTCCACCACGACCGTCTCGACCGGATGCTCGCTCTTGACGACGGAGAGCACGGTCTGCGCGATGCACTTGGCCTCGTTGTAGGCGGGGATCACCACGCTGACGGGTTCGGTGATCTCCGGTCCCCAGGAGAAGTCCCGGTCCCGGCGGCGTCGGGCGTGGCGGTGGGCGAGCACCAGCATGGCGGCGAAGCGCAGCAGCATGAGCGCGCCCACCGCGGCCGTCAGCACGGCCAGCGCGGGCACCACCCGGTCGCCGACGGTCACCGCCGCCACGAAGGCCCGGCCGCTCCACAACTCGCCCCCGGAGACGGGGTGGTGGGCGGAGGGGGCACCGAGGGCGTCGGTGACCGTGGTGAACCGGTAGCCCTGGGCGCGGAGTCGGGGGATCAGGAGGTTCAGGGCGGCCACGGTGCGGGAGCGGTCGCCGCCGGCGTCGTGGAGCAGCACCACGGCGCCCCGGCCGGACAGTTTCCCGGTGACGTGCGCCGCGATGGCGGCCGCGTCGGGGCGCTTCCAGTCCTCGGTGTCGATGTCGACGAGCGCGGTGATGTACCCCTTCCGCCCGAGCCGTTGGACCACCGGCCAGGACAGGTCGTCCAGGTCCGCGGCGTGGGACGAGTAGGGCGGGCGCACCAGTGAGCTGTGGATGCCCGCCGCTCCGGCCAGGGCCAGTTGGGCCTGGGCCAGTTCGCGGTCCACCCGGTAGTCCGACTGGTACGCCAGGTCGGGATGGGTGAAGGTGTGCACGCCGATCTCGTGCCCCGCCGCCACGGTCCGCCGCAGCAGACCGGGGTGCCGGGCGGCCGCCGCTCCGATGACGAAGAAGGTGCCCCGGACGTCGTAGTGGTCGAGCACGTCGAGGATGCGCGGGGTCCATCGCGGGTCGGGGCCGTCGTCGAAGGTCAGGGCGACGGTGCGGTCGGGGATCCGGTGGCTGCGCACCCGGGGCCCGGTGGCGTCGATCACCGGGCCGCCGTCCAGCACCGACCGCGGCACGCCGGCGGCCGACACGGGCGGGTGGACGCGGTGGTCGTCGGCGAACTCCCCGTGCGTGTAGCCGTGCAGCAGCAGGATGCCCGCGACCATCGTCAGGACGACGAGCAGGGAGACGATCCGCGGCCGTGAGGCGGCACCCCGGCGGGTGCGCCGGGGTGCCGTGGAGCGCCTCGACGGCTCGGCGGACATGGTCAGGTTCCCGGCGGCGGCGTGGTGTCGCCGGCTGAGGACGCTCCGGCGCCGGGTGCCGCCTCACCGCCGCTCGGCGAACCGCTCGACGCGCTCGGCGCGCTGCCCGAGGTGGCCGCTCCCGCGCCGGACACGCTCTCCGAGGGGGCGGCCGGCGCCGTGGTGCCGTTCACGGACGGGCTGCCGGAGGCCGGCGGGCTGGTGCCGGGGGAAGCGGGACCGGTGCCGGGGGAGGCCGGGCTGGTGCCGGCAGAGACGGGCGGGGAGCCGGACGGTGTGGTGGCGCCCGTGGGGCCGTTCGGCGGGACGGAGTCCCGCGCCGGGGCCGAGGGGTCCGCACCGCGGGTGGCGGAGGCGGTCGGCGAGCCGGGCGGCCGTGGGACGCCGGAGGGCGACAGGGACGCCCCGCCGGGCTCGGGCACGACGGACGGACCGGGCGACCGGCCCGGCGGCTGCTGCACGCTGCCGGGCTTGTCGGAGGGCAGACCCGGCACGGGCAGCACGGTCCGCGGGGCGAACGGCGTCGCGCCCAGGAAGCTGAGGACCAGCACGCCGGTGTACGCGGCACACAGCGCGCCCGCCGTGTAGGCGAGGCGCCGCATGCGCAGGCCGCGGCGCCCGCTGGTGTCGACGAAGACGGGATCGCGTCCCGTCCCTCCCCCGGTGTGCGGTGCCGCTTCCTGCGGGATCAGCCGCATGGTGTCGGTGTTCGCCTCCCCACCGCCCGGATGCCCGGGCCGGGGCAGCTGCACATGCGGACGAAGCATGACACCCCCTTCGCACCCTTTGTCCCTTTCAGCTTCCACCGGGATGCGGGAATCACCAAGGGGCTGGGCGGCACATGATGAGGGTCGGCCGGGTCCTGCCCAGGACGCGGCCTGAGGCTCCGGCCGGGCGGCCCGGTGCAGGACACGGCCTCGGTCCGGGTGCGGCCGTCCGCGGGACGCGGCCCGGCGGGACGGGAGACGTCCGCCCGGCCCGCACCTCACGACCGGGCCGGGCGGACGCGCCCGCCCGCGCTCTCAGGCCGTGCCGGGCGCGCGGTGCTCGGCGGGCGGAACGCCGGGATGCCCTTCGGCCTGACGGATGTGCGCGTCGGGGCCGGGGAACACCAGCGTCACCTCGTCCGTGTCCGACCAGCGCACCTCGTACGGAGGCGTTCCGTCCGCGTGGCGCACACCCACGATCTCTCCGTCGCGCCTGGTGGTGCCGGTGGTCGGGCTCTCGACAACAAGAACGTCACCGATATGTGCTCGCATGATCTCCACCCGCCTCCTCGGACTGCTCCTGTACTCAACGTGGCACGCGGGGCGGGCCGCCGCATGGGCTCGAGAACCCGATCCGAGGGGGCCGGTCGGCCCGCGCGCCGGGCCGACCGGCCCCTCAACAGGTGCTTGGGGGCTCTGCAGCCCACGACCGGCTCCTGACACGCTTGAAGGGTGGGGACCGCCGGCCGGAAGGTGACCCCCGGCGGCCGCCCCACCGGGAGAGGAGGCGCGACATGCAGCACCGTACGGTCGCCGACCTGATGACCCGCGCTGTCGTCCGGGCCCGGCGCGACACACCGTTCAAGGAAATCGTCGAGCTGCTGGCCCACAACGGCATCACCGCCGTGCCGGTCGTCGACGAACTGGACCACCCGCTGGGCGTGGTGTCCGAGGCGGACCTGCTGCGCAAGTGCGCCGCCCGGACCGGTCCGCCCGGCATCCCCGCGCTGCCCCATCCGGAGGCATGGGAGCGGGCCAAGGCCGAGGGCGCCCGCGCCGACGAGCTGATGTCGGCTCCCGCCGTGTGCGCACGTCCGGAGTGGACCGTGGTCGAGGCGGCCCGCCTCATGGCGCTGCGGAACATCAAGCGGCTGCCCGTCGTCGACGAGGCGGACCGGCTGAGGGGCATCGTCAGCCGCGGCGACCTGCTGCGGATCTTCCTGCGCCGGGACGACGCCATCCACGACGAGATCGTCGGTGACGTGCTGCGGCGGACCCTGAACCTGGCCCCCTCGGACGTGACCGTCGAGGTGCGGGAGGGACAGGTCACGCTCAGGGGCACCGTTCAGGTGCCCAGCCTGATCCCGATCGTCGAGCGGCTGTGCCGCGACGTCGACGGTGTGGTCTCGGTCCGGACGCACATCGGCTACCGGTCCGACGCCTCCCGGACGTCTCCGGCCGCCCACTGACCGCCCTGCGCCGCCCTCGGCGCCCGCGCCCCCCTCACGTGGGCCAGCCGAGGGCCGGCGGCGCGTCCCGCCTCAGGTCCGCGGCGCCCATCCCCGCGATGTCCCGCTCGGCGATGTCCAGCAGCTGCCGGGCGAGGTCGCGCAGGGCCCTGCCCGCCGCCACCTCGTCCCCGATCTCCGGGACGTCGGTGTCGGCGGGACTGCGGTAGGCGGCGCCGTGGCCGGTGAGCGAGGTGGCCGTGGTGTCCAGCACCACCCGGGCCTTCGTCGTGCCCTCGTCCTCGAAGAGGTGGAGGCGAAGCTTCCATTCCGTGGTGTGCGTCATCGCTTGCTCCTCCGTGCGCCTCCATGATCCGACGCCCGCACGCCCCGGTCACGGGGCCGAAGGTCCCCGATGACGGGTCCAAGGCGAGTCGCTGCCGGGCACGCGGCCGCTCATGATGGAAGGAAGAAGAGACACATGGCCAGGAGAGACACACGGCTCTCCCGGTTCTCTTCGGTCGGGAGGCGGCCATGAAGATCGGAGTCCTGACCGGTGGCGGTGACTGCCCCGGTCTCAACGCCGTGATCCGCAGCGTCGTCCGCAAGGGCACCCAGGAGTACGGCTTCGAGTTCGTCGGCCTGCGCGACGGCTGGCTCGGCGCCCTCCAGGACAAGGTGGTGCCGCTGGACGTCGGCGCCGTACGGGGCATCCTGCCGCGCGGCGGGACCATACTCGGCTCCTCGCGCACCAACCCGTTCAAGCACGAGGACGGGGTGCGGCGCATCCAGGCCACCCTCGCCGCGCACGGAGTGGACGCACTCGTCGTGATCGGCGGCGAGGACACCCTCGGCGCGGCCACCGAGCTGAGCCGCCGCGGCATCCCGCTGGTCGGGGTGCCGAAGACCATCGACAACGACGTGGCCGGCACCGACTACACCTTCGGCTTCGACACGGCGGTCGGCATCGCCACGGAGGCCATCGACCGTCTGCACACCACCGCCGAGTCGCACATGCGCACCCTCGTGGTGGAGGTCATGGGCCGGCACTCCGGGTGGATCGCCCTGCACGCCGGCATCGCGGGCGGCGCCAACGTGATCCTGGTCCCGGAGCGGCCGTTCGACATCGACCAGGTCTGCGGGTGGGTGAAGAACCGCTTCAAGATCAACTATGCGCCGATCGTCGTCGCCGCCGAGGGGGCCGTGCCCAAGGAGGGCCAGATGATCCTCCAGGACCGCACGCTGGACGAGTACGGCCATGTGCACCTGTCCGGCATCGGCGAGTGGCTGGCCCAGGAGATCTCGCGGCGCACCGGCACGGACGCGCGCACCACCGTCCTCGGTCACGTCCAGCGCGGCGGCACACCGAGCCCCTTCGACCGGTGGCTGGCCACCCGGTTCGGGCTGCACGCCGTCGACGCGGTCAAGGACGGCGCCTTCGGCACGATGGTGGCCCTGCGCGGCACCGAGATCGTCCGCGTCCCCCTCGACGAGACCAGGGGCCGGACCAAGGTGGTGGACCCGTCGCTGTACGACGAGTTCGAGGTGTTCTTCGGCTGATTCGCTTTCGTCGTCGCCGCTGTGCGGCAGAGCCGCCACGGCGACTGCAGGGGAGGAACGATGACCGACATCCAAGCGTTGCTGGGCGACGACGCCAAGGATCTGCTGACCCACACCGCCCAGGGGATTCCCAAGGAGGACCTGGTCCTGCCGGGTCACGACTTCGTCGACCGGGTGGTGGCCGCGACCGACCGCTCGCCCCGGGTGCTGCGCAATCTGCAGTCCCTCTTCGACCACGGCCGCCTGGCCGGCACCGGCTACGTGTCGATCCTGCCGGTCGACCAGGGCATCGAGCACTCCGCGGCATCGGCGTTCGCGCCCAACCCGCGCTACCTCGACCCGAAGAACATCGTCGAACTCGCCCTGGAGGGCGGCTGCAACGCGGTCGCCAGCACACTCGGCGTGCTCGGCGCCGTCTCGCGGCGCTACGCGCACCGCATCCCCTTCGTCGTCAAGCTCAACCACAACGAGCTGCTGACCTACCCCAACCACTACGACCAGGTCATGTTCGCCACCGTCCGGCAGTGCTTCGACCTCGGCGCGGCCGGCGTCGGCGCCACCGTCTACTTCGGTTCCGAACAGTCCGACCGCCAGCTGCGCGAGGCCGGTGAGGCGTTCGCCGAGGCCCACGCACTGGGCATGTTCACCGTGCTGTGGTGCTACCTGCGCAACTCCGCGTTCAAGAAGGACGGCGTGGACTACGCGGTGTCGGCCGACCTCACCGGCCAGGCCAACCACCTCGGCGTGACCATCGAGGCCGACATCGTCAAGCAGAAGCAGGCGGAGAACAACGGCGGCTACCGGGCGCTGGGGTTCGGCAGGACGCACCCGCTGCTGTACAGCGAGCTGACCACCGGCCACCCGATCGACCTCACCCGCTGGCAGGTGGCCTCCTGCTACATGGGCCGGGCCGGGCTGATCAACAGCGGTGGCGCCTCGGCCGGCCAGGACGATCTCGCCCAGGCCGTACGCACGGCGGTCGTCAACAAGCGGGCCGGCGGCACCGGCCTCATCACCGGCCGCAAGGCCTTCCAGCGGCCGACCCGTGAGGGCGTCGAACTCCTGCACGCCGTGCAGGACGTCTACCTGGACGACGCCGTCACGATCGCCTGAGACACGATGGCCTGAGACGGGCGTGCCACATGTCTGAGGCCCCGGTCCGGACCAGGACCGGGGCCTCGTTCCCGTCTGCGCCGGCGGGCGTCCGGACGCGCCCGCACCTCACGCCGGCGTCACCTCGTCGAGGCCGACGGGGCGCGGGTGGGAGGTGGCGCCGGCGTGCCGCAGGCGCCGCTCGGCCTCTTCCCGGGTGGGCGCCCTGCGGGTGAAGACGTCCTGCCCGACGGCCGTGGCCTCCCAGGTGTTGGCCTCGGTCGCGGAGGCCGTGAGCAGCCACGTGACACAGAGCCGCTCCTCGCCGTCCGCGTAGTACTGGCCGTTCCAGCTCGTCACCGAGCAGGCGTCGGTCTTCCCGTTGCGCCAGGCCACCGTCCAGCCCAGCGGGGTGCCGTGGTCCGGGAAGGCAGCCGTCTCGTAGCGCCCCACGAGCGGGTACGCGCCCACCGCGTGCCCCGCGCCCGAGACATAGGTGCCCCGGATGCAGCCGGTGGGGTCGGCCGTGATCCGCATGAACGAGCCGAACTCGTTGTACCAGTCTCCGGTGATGCTCATCGCTCGCTCCTCCTTCGTCCGGCCCGGGCGGGTGGCCGCGTCCCCGGCGGATCGCCCGCCGGGGACGAGACGGCCGTCTCCGGGCCCGGGACGCCCGCTACATGTGGCCGGAGGGTCCGCCGACGCGGTGTGCGCGGACGGTGTCCGGACGGTGGGTCAGACGGTTGGTGACCGCCACCGCCCCATCCACGTGAGCGGCGATCTGCGCCGCCAGCGCGACGTCCTCGCGGCGCTCCAGGTGCCCCCTCAGCGTCACCACTCCGGCGTCCACGGTGACGTCCACGGCGTAGCGCGGAACGCCCAGCCCCCTGGTCACCTGGTCGAGCACGTCCCGGCGGAGCTCCTCGTCCGCGCGCAGGAAGACCCGCAGCAGATCGCCCCGGGTGACGATCCCGACCAGGTGATCCTCGTCGTCCACCACGGGCAGCCGCTCCACCCGGTGCTCACGCATGGCGCGAGCGGCCTCGGTGACGTACTGCTCCGGGGTGGCCGTGACCGCGGGCCGGGTCATGAGCTGTTCCGCCGTGCCCGCGCGGGCCTTGGCCGCGGCCGTACGGGCCGCGCGAGTCAGCCTGGGCAGACGGACGTGCCCGCGCCCGTGCCACTCCTCCCGCTGTGCCTGATGCTCCAGCAGATCCGTCTCGGAGATCACTCCGACGACGTTCCGCGCGTCGTCGACGACGGGCAGTCCGCTGACGCGGTGCTCCGACAGCAGCCGGGCGACCTGCTTGAACGACGTCTCACGCCCGGTCCTCACGACCTCCTGTGTCATGACGTCCTTGACCCTGCGATACCTCATCGCCCTCTCCTTCCTCCTTCCGTCCGCAGCGCGTTCTCTCCGGCTCTCCTCGTTCCGCTCCCCTCCACTGCCCAGCATCGACCTCCGCGGCCTGCGCCGCAGGGGCCCGGTCGGGCACAGGAGGCTCCGGCCGACCCATGGCAGGGAAGGGCGACGCGGTGGCCGGCCCAGGCCGCGCGGGAACCGATCGGCGCGGCGGGTAGCGCGGGTGTGACGGGGAGTGTGACCGCGAGCCGGCGCGCCCGGCCGATCGGCGGTGGACGGGGTACGGCGGGACGAGCGCTGCGGCGGTGAGAGCGGTGAGGCCGACGCGGCGGCGGCCGAGGAGGCCGAGGCCGTGGAAGGGGCCGTGGACCAGGGATGCCGGGCACGCGGGCCGCACGAGGATCACCTGCGACGAGGACGTCGTCGCCCGTCGGCCTCACGCGGGCCCGGCCCCAGGGCGGGCCCGCGCCGCCCACCCCTTCCCCGAGGAGCCGCCGTGGCGGCTCGTGCCGGTCCCCATACCGGCGCCGCCCGCGAGACGCCGCGTCTCTTCGGGCCGGCACCCCACGCGGCCCGGGAGCAGAGACACGCGGCCGGGATCCTCCCCCAAGAGGAACCTCGCCGCCGGTCGTCTCGTGGGTTCGCGTGACACGCTCGCACCGCGGGCGCCGCCGCTGCAGATGCCGAACGACCCACCGAGGGGGCCGACCGGCCCAACCGCCCCTGACGGCGCCGACGTCCACGTGCGGCAGAACGGCCAGGTGACCGAGCTGGTCATGCGGGTCGGGGACGGCGGGCGAAGGGGTTGGCGAGCGGACCACCGCACGCGGACCGGACTCCACGGCCAGGACGTCGTGCTCCCCCGTGCCGGAGCCTCGTCGGAGGCGCCGTCACCGCTTCCCTGCCGACCGAGGCCGTCGCGCCCGCGCGAGCCGAGCACCGGCAGCGGGGCGGTGGAGCACGGTTCGGGCAGCACGGCAGCCGTTGCGCCGTCGAGCGCGCGATACGCGACGACCGGCAGGTCCGTCCGGCACCCGGGCTGTGCCCAGGGCGCGTACCGCCGCGCAGAGACCGACCGCGGCGGAGCCCCGCGCCCGCGAGCGGCGCCGACCGGCCGGTCCGGTCCGGTGTGCGCGGGCTGTCGTGCCGACCCGCCGACCGCCCCGATGGCCGGCAGGCCGCTGCTCCGAGCGCTCGTCGCCCCCGGAGGACGGCCTCGCCCTCCGGGGCCGGCCTCGCTCAGGAGGCAGCCCCGGGAGGGCCGCCGGTCGCGCGTCCGGACAGGCGGGCGCGACACTCCCGGATCGGACCGCGGGATCAGGTCACGTCAGGTCGAACTCTCCCTCCCGCGCCCCTGACACGAACGCGCCCCACTCCGCGGGGGTGAAGATCAAAGAAGGGCTTTCCGGGCGGCCGCTGTTGCGCATCGCGATGAAACCCTCGACAAATGCGATCTGGACATCCCCCATGCCACGGCTGCTCGAGTGCCAGTCGGCGTTGCTGAGGTCCAGCTCCGGCTTCTCCCAGCCGGCAAGCGGGTGCTGCTGGATGGTGCTCTCGGC
This sequence comes from Streptomyces sp. NPDC101225, assembly GCF_044767585.1. Classification (NCBI taxonomy): domain Bacteria; kingdom Bacillati; phylum Actinomycetota; class Actinomycetes; order Kitasatosporales; family Streptomycetaceae; genus Streptomyces; species Streptomyces sp. NPDC101225. The sequence goes on along the minus strand of NZ_JBIWOE010000001.1, from coordinate 375,290 downwards.
CACGTCCGTGCTCCTCCCGATTCGTCGTCCGCGGCCAGCCTAGCGATCGGTTTCTGTTGCCGACAGGCCACGTGAGGGGGACCCTTTCCCGCGGCCGTCACGCGTCGGGCCGTTCACTGCCCACGAGCCACATGGAGAAGAACTGCGAGCCGCCTCCGTAGGCGTGCCCGAGGACCCGTCGCGCGCCTTCCACCTGGTGTTCTCCGGCGAGACCGCGCACCTGGAGGGCCGCCTCCGCGAAGCGGATCATGCCGGAGGCGCCGATCGGATTGGTCGACAGGACGCCGCCCGACATGTTGACCGGCAGGTCCCCGTCCAGCTCCGTGACACCCGATTCGGTGAGTTTCCAGCCCTCGCCCTCCTCCGCGAAGCCCAGGTTCTCCAGCCACATGGGCTCGTACCAGGAGAACGGCACGTACATCTCGACGGCGTCGATGTCCCGGCGCGGGTCGGCGATCTGGGCCTGCCGGTACACGTCGGCCGCGCAGTCCTTGCCCGCCTGCGGCGAGACGAAGTCCTTGCCGGCGAAGAGCGTCGGCTCGCTGCGCATGGCGCCGCCGAGCATCCAGGCCGCCGGCCGCGGGGCGCGGGCCGCCCCGGCCCGGTCCGTGAGCACCATCGCGCAGGCGCCGTCGGAGGACGGGCAGGTCTCCGAGTAGCGGATCGGGTCCCACAGCATGGGTGAGGCCTGGACCTTCTCCAGGGTGATGTCGTGCTCGTGGAGGTGGGCGTAGGGGTTCTTCAGGGCGTTGCGCCGGTCCTTGTAGGCCACGAGGGAGCCGACCGTGTCCGGGGCGCCGGTGCGGCGCATGTAGGCGCGCACGTGCGGGGCGAAGAACCCGCCGGCGCCGGCCAGCAGCGGCTGCTGGAAGGGGATCGGCAGGGACAGGCCCCACATGGCGTTGGACTCGGACTGCTTCTCGAAGGCCAGCGTGAGCACGGTGCCGTGGACGCGGGCCGCGACCAGGTTGGCGGCGACGAGCGCGGTGGAGCCGCCGACCGAGCCCGCGGTGTGCACCCGCAGCATGGGCTTGCCCACCGCGCCGAGCGCGTCGGCGAGGTACAGCTCGGGCATCATGACGCCCTCGAAGAAGTCGGGTGCCTTGCCGATGACCACGGCGTCGATGTCGGCCCAGGCCAACTCGGCGTCCTCCAGGGCGCGTCGGGCCGCCTCCCGGACGAGTCCGGCGATCGACACGTCCCGCCGTGCCGCCACGTGCTTGGTCTGGCCGACGCCGACGACGGCCACGGGTTCCTTGCTCATCGCGGATCCCCTTCGAGTACGGCGACCAGGTTCTGCTGCAGACAGGGGCCGGAGGTCGCGTGGGCGAGCGCCCGGTCCGACGCGCCCCGGTGGATCGCGGCGGCCGCCTCGCCGAGCCGGACGAGTCCGGCGGCCATGACGGGGTTGGCGGCGAGGGCGCCGCCGGAGGGGTTCACCCGTACCTCGTCACCGAGTCGCAGGGCCTTGCGCAGCACGACCTCCTGCGAGGTGAAGGGCGCGTGCAACTCGGCGGTGTCCACGGGGCGTTCGAAGGCGCCGGCCTTCTCGGCGGCCAGCCGGGCGGAGGGCGAGTCGGTCAGGTCGCGGACGCCCAGGGCGTGCGCCTCGATGCGGTGGTCGATGCCGCGGATCCAGGCGGGCCGCTCGCACAGCTCCCGGGCCCGCTCCCCGGCCGCGAGGATCACGGCGGCGGCCCCGTCGCCGATGGGCGGGCAGTCCCCGGTCCGCAGGGGCCGTACGCGATAGTCCCCTTGCGGCACCGAACCCCTGAGCTGGGCATGGGAGTTGGTGCCGGCGTCCGCACGGCTGCGGGCGGCGACGGCCGCGAGGGCGGGCTCGTCGGTCTCGCCCGCGTCGATGAGGGCCTGGGCCTGGAGGGCGGCGAGGGCGACGGAGTCGGGCCACAGGGGCGCGAGATAGTAGGGGTCGAGCTGCCGGGTCAGGACGTCGCGCACGGAGCCGGGCGAGGACTTGCCGTACGCGTAGACGAGGGCGGTGTCCGCGTCTCCGGTCTGCAGCTTCGTCCACGCCTCGTACAGCGCCCACGCGCCGTCCATCTCCACGTGCGACTCGGAGATCGGCGGCCAGGCGCCGACGCCGTCGAGCGCGAGGGTGAAGGAGAAGGCGCGGCCGGCCAGATAGTCGCTGGAGCCGGAGCAGGTGAAGCCGATGTCGGCGGTCTTCAGGCCGCTCTGCCCGAGGACGCCGTGCAGCACCGGCATGAGCATCTCGACCTCGGAGAGCTCGTCGCTGGTGCGGCGGTGGTCGGTCTGGGCGAAGGCGACCAGTGCTACGTCACGCATCACAGCAGCTCCTTGTAGGTGTCGTACTCCGCGTCGGGCTCCCCGGTGGGCCGGTAGTGGTCGGGGTAGCGGGCCCCTTCCGTCCACACCGCCTCCACGCGCAGGCCCATGCGCACCTGGTCGTAGGGAATGCCGCCGATCCGGCCGTGCAGCGCGAGGTCGGCGCCGTCGAGCGCGATGTGGGCGTAGACGTAGGGCACTTCGATGTCGAGGTTCTTCGCCTTGATGTTGACGATGCAGTAGGTGGTGACCGTGCCGCGCGGCCCGACCTCGACCTGCTCCGAGGTGGCGACGCCGCAGGTGGGGCACGCGCCCCTCGGCGGTACGTACACCTTGCGGCAGGACGGGCAGCGCTCGCCCACGGTGCGCCGGTCCGCGAGGGCGTGGATGTAGGCGGACTGGGCGCGGCCGGGCGAGTAGGTGTAGTCGAGCCGGGCCGGGGCGACGATGCCGGTGATCGCGTCCGCGAACCGGCCGTCGTGGCCCGCCGGTTGCCGCCGTGCGCCGTCGTACGGCTCGAAGCAGGCGATGTCGGTGATGGCGCCCTCGCGCTCCCCGGCCCAGCGCACGCGGACCCGCATGCCGGTGTGCACGGACTCGGGATCGGGGGCGTCGAGGGCGTGCAGCAGGGCGGTGTCGGCGCCGTCGAGACGGACCAGGACCCAGGCGAAGGGCGTGTCGAGGGGCTGGCCGCGGCGCGGCTCGTGGTTCCAGGCCCAGGTGGTGACCGTGCCGGTGGGGGCGACCTCCACCAGGTCGCGGATCTCCTCGGCGGTGACGGGGTCGTACTCGACGGGCGGGACGAGGGTACGGCCGTCGACGGTACGCACCCCGAGGACGACGCGCTCGCGCAGTCCGCTGAGGAAGGCGCTCTGGACGGGGCCGACGGAGCGGGTGAAGGGGAACTCGACGGCGAGGGGCGCTTTGAGGACTTCGGGCATGCCGGTCTCCTTGGGAGGGCCTGCTGGGCTCAGGCTCGCTGGTAGCGGGGCGGTCGCTTCTCCGCGAAGGCGCGGGCTCCTTCGCGCGCGTCGGCGGTGTCGAAGACCGGCCAGCCGCGCTCGAGTTCGGCGGCGAGTCCGTCGGTCTCGGTCATCTCGGCGGTCTCGTAGACCGACGCCTTGACGGCCTCCACGGCCAACGGGCCGCAGGCGTTGACCAGTTCGGCGATCTCCAGGGCCTTGGCGAGGGCCGTGCCGTCGGGCACGACATGGCCGATCAGGCCGATACCGGCGGCCTCGCGGGCGCCGTAGGGGCGGCCGGTGAGCAGCATCTCCAGGGCGTGGGTGCGAGGGATCTGGCGCTGCAGCCGGACGGTGGAACCGCCGATCGGGAACAGGCCGCGCCGGACCTCGAAGAGGCCGAAGGTCGCCGACTCGCCCGCGACGCGGATGTCGGTGCCCTGGAGGATCTCCGTGCCGCCCGCCACGCAGTACCCCTCGACGGCGGCGATCACCGGCTTGCGCGGGCGGTGATGGCGCAGCATCGCCTTCCAGTGCAGGTCGGGGTCGGCCTTGAGGCGGTCCCGGTACTGCTCGCCCTCCATGCCCCGTCCCGCGAGGGCCTTGAGGTCCATGCCCGCGCAGAAGGCGCCGCCGGCACCGGTCAGCACGACCGAGCGTACGGTGTCGTCCTCGTCCGCCTCGAGCCAGCCGTCGTGGAGCCCGACGAGCATCGGCAGCGAGAGCGCGTTCTTGGCCTCGGGCCTGTTGAGCGTGAGTACCAGTGTGGCGCCTTCGCGCTGCACGGTGAGGTGTTCCGTCCCACCCATTGCCGTCTCCCCTCTCCAGGAACGAGAACAGGTTGCAGTACCCCGGAAGGCACTTCAAGAGTTTTCTGACAGACAGTCAGATTTCTTCGCGCGAACCCTTCACAGTTGCCGCGCCCTTTGCTCTGATGACCGCGAACCGACAGCCGCCAGGCTCGCCCCGGGCGAGGGAATGGTCAGGAGGAGCGGTGGAGTACAACCTTGCGGACCTGTTCGAGTCGGTCGTCGACGTGGTGCCCGACCGCGAGGCCCTGGTGTACGTCGACCATCCGGGCACCGGCGCCGAACGCCGCCTGACCTACGCGGAGCTGGACGCGGCGGCCAATCGGATCGGCCACCACCTGATCGACGCCGGCATCCGCCCCGGCGAGCATCTCGGACTGCACCTCTACAACGGCATCGAGTACCTGCAGACGGTGTTCGCCTGCCTCAAGGCACGGATCGTCCCGGTCAACGTCAACTACCGCTATGTAGAGGATGAGTTGGTGTACCTCTACCGCGATGCCGATCTCGTGGCGCTGGTCTTCGACGCGGAGTTCGGCGGCCGGGTGGCGGCGGCGCTCCCGCAGTGCCCGAAGCTGCGGCACCTGGTGCGGGTGGGGGGTGACGGCGGGCCGGCGGCCGCCGTGCCCTTCGCGGCGGCGGAGGCGGACGGTGCACCGGAGCGCGGGTTCCCGGTGCGCTCGGGCGACGACCAGTTCATCATCTACACCGGCGGCACCACCGGGATGCCGAAGGGGGTGATGTGGCGGCAGGAGGACCTGTTCTTCGCCGGGCTCGGCGGCGGCGCACCGACCGGGGAGCCGGTGCAGAAGCCGGAGGAGCTGGCCGAGCGGGTCGCGGCGGGCGGCAGCGGGATCACCTTCTTCCCCACTCCCCCGCTGATGCACGGCACCTCCACCCTCACCTCGTTCATCGGCTTCAACTTCGGCCAGCGGGTGGTGATCCACCGCAAGTTCGTGCCGGAGGAGGTGCTGCGCACCATCGAGAAGGAGCGGGTCACCAGTGTCTCGCTGGTCGGCGACGCGATGCTGCGGCCGCTGATCGACGCCCTGAACGGGCCCATGAAGGGCACCGACTGCTCGTCGGTGTTCAGCGTGTCCTCCTCCGGCGCGGTGATGTCCCGGACGGTGCGCCGGCAGTTCCAGGAGCTGCTGCCGAACACCATGCTGCTGAACAACTACGGCTCGTCCGAGTCCGGCTTCAACGGCACGGCGACGGCCGACTCCGGGGCCGGGCAGAGCTTCCGCATCCAGGTGAACACCCGCACCCAGGTGGTCGACACGGTCACCCACGAGCCGGTCGGGCCGGGCGAGGTGGGCCGTGTCGCCCAGTCCGGCCACGTCCCGCTGGGCTACTACAACGACCCGCGGAAGACGGCCGAGACGTTCTTCGAGAAGGACGGCCGGCGATGGGTGCTGCTCGGTGACATGGCGACCGTGGACGAGGAGGGCGTCGTCACGGTGCTCGGCCGGGGCTCGCAGTGCATCAACACCGGCGGCGAGAAGGTGTATCCCGAGGAGGTCGAACAGGCGCTGAAGTCCCATCCGGACGTGTACGACGCGCTGGTGGCCGGGGTGCCGGACGCGAAGTGGGGCAACCATGTGGCGGCGGTCGTACAGCTGCGTGCGGGGGCACCGCACCCCTCGCTGGAGGACGTCCAGTCCTACTGCCGTACCCATCTGGCCGGTTACAAGATCCCCCGGCAGCTGGTGATCACCGACGGCATCCGGCGCTCGCCCAGCGGAAAGGCGGACTACCGGTGGGCCCGGGAGATCGCGGTGGCAGCGGACGGCTCGCCCCGCTAAGGGGTGCGGGGGGCGACCGGCGTAGTCTTTGCGCGCGGTTGACCCGGGACTTTGAACAGTGAGTGAAGCCGGGCCGTACGGAGGTTGGTGGCCCGGCCCTGCGGGTCCGGTCCGCCGTGCCATCACCGGGCTTCGCACGGAAGGACCTACGGGTGTCGCACCTCACGCCCCCTCGTCAACTGCCGGACATCGCAGCGGGGGCCGACCCCGATACGGCTGTGGCGCCTGATGCCGCCGAGACATCAGGCGATACGGCCGGGACGGCCGCGACGGCCGGGGCGAAACCGGCGGAGCCGGCCGGCCCGGTGAGCACCGGCGAGGCAGCCACGTCCACGGACACAGCACCGGCATCGGCACCGGCACCGGCACCGGCACCGGCACCGTCTGGCGACGACGAGGACACGACGTCCACGGCCGGGCACCCGGAGACCGAGTCGCCCGCAGAGCCGACGGACACCCCGGAAGCGGTGGTGGAGACGGAGGCCGCAGAGGGGACGGCGGACACCGGGACCCCGGAGGCGCAGACCGCGCCAGGGGCCGAAGACACCCAGGCACCCGCAGCGGAGCCCGAAGACAGCACGACGGACGCCGCGACGCCGGAGGCCGAGGCCGGGGAAGGGGCCGTGGACCAGGAGCCGGCTCCACCGGGCCGCCGTGGCTGGTTCGGCCGCCGCCACCCCCGGGCCGCGCGCGCCGTGCGGGTCGTCACGAGCGTCCTCGCCGCCGTGCTCGTACTCGTCCTGCTCCTCGTGCCCAACCGTCTCGACCGGATCAACGTCGGGGCGTTCCTGCGTCTGCCCGTCGAGGCGGTCTTCGTCGCGGCGCTGCTGCTCGTGCTGCCGTCGAGGCCGCGGCGGATCACGGCCGCGGTGCTGGGCGTGTTCCTCGGGCTGTCCACCGTCCTGAAGTGCCTCGACATGGGCTTCCGCGAGACACTGGCCCGCCCGTTCGACCTGGTCTTCGACTGGGTTCTGCTGAGCGACGCGGCGGACTGGATGAAGGACTCGTTCGGCCGCACCGGTGAGCTGCTCGCGGTGATCGGCGTGATCGTCGCGGTGGTCGCCGTGCTCGTGCTCAGCGCCCTCGCGCTGATGCGGCTGGCGAACGTGCTGGCCCGGCATCGCCCCATGGCCGTACGCACCACGCTGGTCCTCGGCGTCGTGTGGATCATCTGCTTCACCCTGGGGGTCCAGTTCGGCGGCGTCACCCTCGCCACCAAGGGATACTCCCAGTACCTCGCCAACCGGGTGCAGTACGTCCGCGAGGGTCTCGGCGACGCCGACGTCTTCAAGAAGCAGATGGCCGTCGACGCCTACGCCAAGACCCCGCCGGACCAGCTGCTGACCGGGCTGCGCGGCAAGGACGTGATGTTCACGTTCATCGAGAGCTACGGCCGGGTGGCCATCGATTCTCCGTCCATGGCACCGGAGATCGACGCGACGCTCAAGGAAGGCGACGCCAGGCTCAAATCGGCCGGCTTCGCGGCCCGCAGCGGCTGGCTCAGGTCGCCCGTGACCGGCGCCGGCAGCTGGCTCGCCCACTCGACGTTCCTGTCCGGCCTGTGGATCAAGAACCAGCAGCGCTACCGGACCCTGACCACCAGCAAGCGCGCCACCCTGACCAACTACTTCCAGAAGACCGGCGCCTGGCGCACGGTCGGCATCGTCCCCGGCGTGCGCAAGTCCTGGCCCGAGGGCAAGTACTTCGGCCTGGACCACATCTACGACTCCACCCACCTCGGCTACCAGGGCCCGTACTTCAGCTGGACGCCGGTGCCGGACCAGTTCAGCCTGGAGGCCTTCCAGAAGCTGGAGCACGGCAAGAAGAACCGCGACCCGATCATGGCGGAGATCATCCTGGCCTCCAGCCACAACCCCTGGTCCCCCATCGCCCACATGATCGACTGGAAGGACCTCGGCAACGGCAAGGTCTTCTACAAGATCAAGAAGGAGGGCACCAACCCCACGCAGGTCTGGAAGAGCGCGCAGCGCGTGCGCACGGAGTACCGCAAGGCCATCCAGTACTCGCTGGACAGCCTGACCCAGTGGATGCAGCGCTACGGCGACAAGAACACCGTCCTCGTCTTCCTCGGCGACCACCAGCCCGTCCCGACGGTCACCGGCGGCACCGCCAACAGGGACGTGCCGATCTCGATCGTCGCCCGCGACCCGAAGGTGCTCGACCGCGTCTCGGACTGGGGCTGGACGGAGGGGCTCAAGCCCGCGGACGACGCCCCGGAGTGGACCATGAACGCCTTCCGCGACCGCTTCATGACGGCGTACGGGCCCCAGCCGGGGTGAGGTGGCGGTCCCCGGCCGCCCGGGCCGGGGACCCTTCCGGCCGGACGCGGACGACGGGTGTCGGCCTCTCTCCCTCGGCCTGCCCCTGCCCCTCGGCCTGCCCCTGCCCCCGGCCGCGTCCCGCTACGACGGCGCGGCGGCCGGCGGGCGGGACGCTGCTCCCCGACCCCCGAACGCGACCCCCGGCCCCGACCCCCGAACGCGACCCCCGGCCCCGGCTCCCGGACGCGACGGCCGGGACCGTGCGTGCCGTCCACCACGGCCGGCGGAGTCCGGCGTGTCGGCCGGCCGCGAAGGCAGGTTCCGAGCGCCGGGCCCGCAGCGGCGCGGCGGCGGCCGGCGTTCCGGGGCGCCGAGGACGTGCGAGCACCCGCCGCCGAGCCGGCCGGTCGCGCGACCGGGTCCCGTCCCTCCCGGAGGAGGACGGGAGCCGAGGTTTCAGTGCGCGGTCAGTGCGCGGAAGGTGCCCGGTCCAGGAACGCGGTGACCCGGTCCGCGAACCACTCCGGGCCGTCCACCCACGGGTAGTGGCCGGCGCCGGGCTGGACGGTCAGCTCCCCCTCGGGGAAGACCTCGGCGGTGCTGCGGGCGAGCTCGGGGCACGGGCCGCCGTCGAGCTCGCCGGCGAGGACGAGGACCGGCGCGGTGAGCCGGGAGAGCGCGGCCCGGATGGCGGGCGGGTCGTAGGCGCCGTCGGAGCCGTAGACGTCGGCGGCGTCGTCGTTGAACTCCTCGTCGGCACGGGCGTCGTGCGCCGCGGCCGCCTCGTCCCAGCGGCCGTAGAAGAAGGGCGCGAAAGCCGGGTCGAAGTCGGTCTTCCCCGCCAGCCACTCCTCGTACGAGGGGAACGTCTCCTCGAACCACGGTTCGCCGGCCCGCAGCCGCGCCGCCGCCAGCCGGTGCTCCGGGGTCGCCGGCATGCCCAGAGCCCACGGTGTGGCGGTCACCAGCACCAGCCGGGCGATCCGCTCCGGGTGCCGGGCGGCGTAGAGCATCGCGAGGCTCCCGCCGGCCGAGTGCGCCAGCAGCTCCATCCGCTCCAGCCCCAGACGGACCCGCAGCGCCTCCACGTCCCGCACGAGACGGTCGCAGCGGTACGTGCGCGGGTCCGCCGGCACCGCGGAGCCGCCGGTGCCGCGCAGGTCGAGCAGGACCAGCCGGCGGTGCGCGGCGAGGCCGCCCAGGTCCCCGAGGTAGCCGGAGGCCCGCATGGGTCCGCCGGGCAGCACGACGAGCGGGGTCCCCTCGCCCCGCAGGTGGTAGGCGAGCTCGGTCCCGTCCGGGGCGGTGAAGGTCGGCATGCGGAGATCCTCGCGCGCGAAAGCGGTGCCTGACCACTTGCCCGCGGCAACGTGGCCTGAATTACTGATCCCGAGCATCGCGACCGAATGCCCGGTCGCCCGGGTTGGTGCGATTGGCCAGGAATTGGTGCGACTGGCCAGGAAGAGGTCCCCATGGCTGATGCGACGGAACCGCTGGACGCGGGAGAACACCTGGAGGCCGGCGCGCTGCGGGAGCTCCAGCTGGAGCGGCTGCGGGCCTCGCTGCGCCGCGCGTACGAGCACGTCCCCTTCTACCGGGAGTCCTTCGACAAGGCCGGCGTCCGCCCCGAGGACTGCACCTCCCTCGCCGACCTGGCCCGCTTCCCCTTCACCACCAAGGCGGACCTGCGCGCGAACTACCCGTACGGCATGTTCGCCGTCCCCGAGGACCGCATCCGGCGCATCCACGCCTCCAGCGGCACCACCGGCCGCCCCACGGTCGTCGGTTACACCGACAACGACCTCGCGCTGTGGGCGGACATGGTGGCCCGCTCGATCCGCGCGGCGGGCGGCCGGCCGGGCGACAAGGTCCATGTGGCGTACGGCTACGGGCTGTTCACCGGCGGCCTCGGCGCGCACTACGGCGCCGAGCGGCTCGGCTGCACCGTCATCCCCGCCTCAGGCGGCATGACGGCCCGTCAGGTCCAGCTGATCCAGGACCTGCGGCCCGAGATCATCATGGTGACTCCCTCGTACATGCTCACGCTCCTCGACGAGTTCGAGCGGCAGGGCGTCGACCCGCGCGCCACCTCGCTGCGGGTCGGTGTCTTCGGCGCGGAGCCGTGGACCGAGCGGATGCGGCAGGAGATCGAGGAGCGGTTCGCGATCGACGCGGTCGACATCTACGGCCTGTCGGAGGTGATCGGCCCGGGCGTCGCGCAGGAGTGCGTGGAGACCAAGGACGGACTGCACATCTGGGAGGACCACTTCTACCCGGAGGTCGTGGACCCGATCACCGGCGAGGTGCTGCCCGACGGCGAGAAGGGCGAGCTGGTCTTCACCTCGCTGACCAAGGAGGCGATGCCCGTCGTGCGCTACCGCACCCGTGACCTGACCCGGCTGCTGCCGGGCACGGCCCGGGTCTTCCGGCGCATGGAGAAGGTCACCGGGCGCAGCGACGACATGGTCATCCTGCGCGGGGTGAACCTCTTCCCCACGCAGATCGAGGAGATCGTGCTGCGCACGCCCGGCGTCGCCCCGCACTTCCAGCTGCGGCTGACCCGGGAGGGCCGCCTGGACGCGCTCACCGTCCGGGCCGAGGCCCGCACGGACGCGGATCCCCAGGCGCGCGAGGCCGCGGCGCGCACGATCGCGGCGGCGGTGAAGGACGGCATCGGGGTGTCGGTGGCGGTGGAGATCGTCGAGCCGGAGTCGCTGGAGCGGTCGGTGGGCAAGATCCGGCGGATCGTGGACCTGCGGGAGGCCGGGTGACGGGCGCGGGGCCCCTCACCCCGTGGGGCCGGCCGCGGCCAGGGAGGGCAGCGCCGGCCGCGTGATCCCGGACAGGTCGCGGAAGACCACGCTGTTGCGGTCGGTGACCGCCCGGCCGAGCGCGTGGTGCGGCCACAACCCGCCGGCCATCCGGCGGCTGCGCTCGCCCCACTCCAGGGCCTCGGTGGTACGGGCCTTGAAGAAGTTCAGGGCGTAACCGCCGGTGTGGATCCGCAGCAGGCCGAAGCCGCCGGGGTACTCCTTCGCGGCGCCGACCTCCTGCAGGGCCACGTGCGGGGCGTGCGGCAGGAGGGTGCGCTTGTTGCGGTGGGTGTGGCCCGCGTGGTGCAGGAAGACTCCTGGGGTGGCGGCGTAGGCCTCGACGATCTCGCGCGCCTGGCGGCGGCCCATGCGCTGGCCCGCGCCGACCGGGAAGAGGGAGTCCCGCACGAAGAGCGGATGATGGCCGAAGACCAGGGTGGGCTGCTCCCTGTTCTCGCGCAACCGGCGGCGGAACCAGGACAGCTGCTCGGCGCCGAGGCCGCCCGAGTCGGCGCCGTTGCCGGGCTTCTCGTACGTGTCGAGGCCGATGAGCCGCAGTCCGCCCAGATCGCGCGCGAAGTACCCGGGCTCGTCCTCGCCGCCGAACCCGCGGCGGAAGGTGTCGCCGTCGCCTCCCTGGCCGGCGCCGGAGCCGGGCCGGTCGTGGTTGCCGCGCACGACGAAGTAGTCCTCGCCGTGGGTACCGAAGCCGTCCAGGATCCGCCGGGCGTCGGCCAGATCCTGCGGCGCGCCGCCGGCCGAGATGTCGCCCGCGGCCAGCAGCAGGTCCGCCCCGCGGCGGCGGGCCTCCGCGACCAGGGCCCGGCTCATGATCTCCGGATACGGCGCGAGGCCCGGCTGCTGCGTCACCCCGCGCAGCAGGGGGATACCGGTCACGAGGCCCGCGATGGTCTCGCCGAGGTGCAGGTCGTTGCAGAGCGCCAGTGTCATCAGATGGCTGCCGGGCGGGGGCTGCGGCGTGGTGAAGGAGTACGGGCCGCCGAGCGACCCCAGACCGTGACGGGAGGTACCCGCCGCGTTGCCGCGCACCAGGTGCAGCGTCGTGGGCCGGGCGGCGACCCCGCGTGAGCGTGCCTGGTAGTAGTAGGTCTGCCCGGGTTCGAGACCGGTGAGCTCCACATGGTGGTGCGCGGTGAGCCGGTCCTCGCCTGCGACGCGGTTGAGGCGGCCGGGGTGGGTGCCGTAGACGACCTCACCCTCCGTGACGGCGGGCAGCATGTGGCCGAAGCCGTCGTCGGTGCCGGGCACGCCGGTGTACCAGGTGATGATCGCGCGGTCCTCGGTCAGCGTGACCAGTTCCAGGTGGACGGCCGCGACCGTCTGGTGGTGCGGAAGGCGCGCGCGAGCCGCCGAGGCGGCCCTGAGCAGGGCCGGGGCGATCAGGGCTCCCGAACGCAGCACCTCACAGGGGCCGGGAATCCCGGCGAGGGCGGCGAGGGGAGCAGGGAAACAGCATCGCATGCCTGGTTTGTGCCCTCCTGCCTTATACACCAGACATGGTAACGGTGGCCGCACCAGGTATGAAATGAGACTTCTTGTGTGTCTCGTCACCCGGTGAAGCGGTCCCGCAGCTCCCGTTTGAGGATCTTCCCGCTTGCGTTGCGCGGGAGTTCGTCCACGAACACCACCCGCTTCGGCGCCTTGAAGTGGGCGAGGTGCTCGCGCGCGTGGGCGATGAGCTCCTCCTCGGTCACCTCGCCGCGCGGGACGACGACCGCGGTGACCGCCTCGATCCACCGCTCGTCGGGCAGGCCGACCACGGCGACTTCCGCGACGCCCTCGTGCGTGTAGAGCGCGTCCTCGACCTGGCGCGAAGCGACCAGCACACCACCGGAGTTGATCACGTCCTTCACGCGGTCGACGATCGTGTAGTAGCCGTGCACGTCCCGGACGGCGAGGTCGCCCGAGTGGAACCAGCCGTCGCGGAAGGCGTCGGCGGTCTCCTCGGGTTTGTCCCAGTACCCCTCGCACAACTGCGGCGAGCGGTAGACGACTTCGCCGGGTGTGCCGTCGGGGACGTCCTTGCCGTCCTCGTCGACCACGCGCGCGTCGACGAACAGGACGGGGCGTCCGCAGGAGTCCATGCGGCCCTTGTGCTCGTCGGGTGCGAGCACCGTAGCCAGGGGGCCGATCTCGCTCTGGCCGAAGCAGTTGAAGAAGCCGAGGTCCGGCAGCCGTTCGCGCAGCCGCTCCAGGACGGGCACCGGCATGATCGACGCGCCGTAGTAGGCCTTGCGCAGTCCGGACAGGTCGCGGGTCGTGAAGTCCGGGCGGTTGGCGAGTGCGATCCAGACCGTCGGCGGGGCGAACAGGCTGTCCACCCGGCCGGCCTCGACCAGGTCGAAGAGCCGGTCGCCGTCGGGGCCGTCGAGGATGATGTTCGTGGCGCCGACGGCGAGATACGGCAGCAGGAACACGTGCATCTGCGCCGAGTGGTAGAGCGGCAGGGAGTGCACGGGCCGGTCGCCGGCGCTGAGATCGAGCGCGGTGATCGCGCTCAGGTACTCGTGGACGAGGGCGCGGTGCGTCATCATCGCGCCCTTGGGCAGGGCCGTGGTGCCGGACGTGTACAGCAGCTGCACCAGGTCCTCGGCGCGCGGCTCGGGCCCGTCGTACGCGGGCGCCGCCGCCTGCCGGGCGAGCAGCGAGTCGTCGGCGTCACGCAGGGGCAGCGTCCCGGTCCCGTCCGGGAGGCGGCCGGCCAGACCGGGGTCGGTCATGACCAGGCCGCTGCCGGACTGGCCGACGATGTAGGCCAGATCGTCGCCGGTCAGGTTCTGGTTCACCGGCACATGGACCAGGCCCGCGCGGGCGCAGGCGAGGAAGCCGATCAGATAGGCGTCCGAGTTGTGGCCGTAGGCACCGACCCGGTCACCGGGGGCGAGGCCCTGGGCGAGCAGCACGCTCGCCGCGCGGGAGACCGCCTCGTCGAGTTCTCCGTACGTCCACGAGCGGTCGCGGTACTCGACCGCCACACGCGCGGGGGTGCGCCGGGCGCTGCGCCGCAGCACCCCGTCAACCGTACTGCCCTGTCCCTGCGTCATGACTGATGATCCTCGGTCCGGCACAGGGTCAGGTCAAGCATGTGGCATGCTCGGGGGCGAGCCGGTCACGGGGAGGTACGGGGACATGACCAGCACACGGGTGCGCAGGCACGCCGAGCCGGTGCTCGACGGGGCGGTGGCCGATCTCGGCGGCTACGACCACGCGGACGCGGTGGCCGTGGATCTGCCCGCCGGCACCGACGCCGTCGAGTTCACCCGGCTGGTGTTCACCGGCACGCCGCAGTGGGTGCACCGCCTCCTCGACGTGCGGGACAAGGCGATGGCGCCCTTCGGGCTGCAGACGCAGAAGCGGGTGCCCACGGCGGAGATCAGGGTCGAACCCGGCCTGAAGATGGGCCCGTTCCGCCTGCTGGCGGTGGGCGAGGCCGAGGTGCTGTGCGGGGACGACGACAAGCATCTGGACTTCCGCACGTCGTTCGCGGTCCGTCCGGTCCGCGCCGGCACCGGGCTCGAGGGCGTCTGCACGACGGTCGTGCGCTTCCACCGTCCGGCCGGCCGCCTCTACTTCAAGGCCATCGAGCCCTTCCACCACCTGATCGTCCCGCATGTCGTGGGCAACGCCGTGCGATCCTGACGGCCCGTCACACGGCTCGTGCGCGGCCCTCCCAGTACGGGTCGCGCAGCCGCCGCTTGTAGAGCTTGCCGTTGGGGTCGCGGGGCATCTCGGCGATGAAGTCGACGGTCTTCGGCCGTTTGTACGCGGCGAGCCGCCCGGCGCAGTGGTCCAGGACGGAGGCGGCCAGGCCGGGGCCGGGCTCGTGGCCGGGGGCCGCTTCGACGACGGCCTTGACCTCCTCGCCCCAGTCGTCGTGCGGGATGCCGAAGACGGCGGCGTCGGCGACGGCGGGGTGGGCGAGCAGCGCGGACTCGATCTCGGCGGGGTAGATGTTGACGCCGCCCGAGATGATCATGTCGATCTTGCGGTCGCGCAGGAACAGGAATCCGTCCTCGTCGAGGAAGCCGAGGTCACCGACGGTGAAGAAGTCGCCGATGCGGTTCCTCCTCGTCTTGGCCTCGTCCTTGTGGTAGGCGAAGCCGCCGGTGTTCATCTTCATGTAGACGGTGCCGAGTTCGCCGGCCGGCAGCCGGTTGCCGTCGTCGTCGAAGACCGCGAGTTCGCTGATGGGCCAGGCCCTGCCGACGGTGCCGGGTTTCTTCAGCCAGTCCGCGGCGGTGGCGAAGGCGCCGCCGCCCTCGCTGGCCGCGTAGTACTCCTCCACCGACTCGCCCCACCAGTCGATCATCGCCCGCTTCACATGGTCGGGGCAGGGAGCGGCGCCGTGGATGGCGTGCCGCATGGACGAGACGTCGTAGGAGCGCCGGACCTCCTCCGGCAGGGCGAGCAGGCGGTGGAACTGGGTCGGCACCATGTGCGTGTGGGTGCACCTCTCGCGGTCGATCAGCCGGAGCATCTCCTCGGGCGTCCACTTGTCCATCAGCACCAGCCGGTGGCCGATGTGCAGGGAGGCGCCCGCGAACTGGAGCACGGCGGTGTGGTAGAGCGGCGAGCAGACCAGGTGGACGTTGCCGTCGAACGGCTTGATGCCGAAGATGCCGAGGAATCCGCCGAGATAGGCCTCCTCGGGGGTCTTGCCGGGCAGCGGGCGGCGGATGCCGCGCGGGCGGCCGGTGGTGCCCGAGGTGTAGTTCATGACCCAGCCCAGCTCGCGGCCGGTGGGCACCGACTCCGGCTGCCCGTCCAGGAGTTCGGCGTACGGCCGGAAGCCCTCGACCGTGCCCACGGCGTACCGGTGGGTGGCCGGCAGCCCGGCCTCCTCGGCCGCCTGCCGCGCCGCCGTCGCGAACCGCTCGTGCGAGATCAGCACCTTGGCACCGGAGTCGGCGACGATCCAGCCGATCTCCGGGCCCACGAAGTGGTGGTTGACGGGGACCAGGTAGAGGCCGGCCTGGCTGGCGGCGAGGTAGGCGGTGAAGAACTCGACGCCGTTGGGCAGGACGACCGCGAAGGCGTCCCCGCGTTCCAGTCCGGCTGCGCGCAGGCCGTGCACCAGCCGGTTGACGTCGGCGTGCAGGCGGCCGGCGGTCCACTGCTCGCCGTCCGGTGCCACGAGGACCTGGCGGTCGGGATCGGCGGCGGCCTGGGCCCAGAACCCCGCGGGGGGCGTACGCGTCACTTGCCGCTCCTTCCGGCGATGCGGATCATGCGGTCGACGGCCTTCTCGAAGCCGCGGGTGAGGTCGTCGAAGACGGCCTGGACACTGCGTTCGCTGTTCATCCGGCCGACGATCTGGCCGACGGGCGTGCCGAGCAGGGGCTCGACCTCGTACTTCTGGATGCGGGTGAGGGCGTCCGCGACGAGCAGGCCCTGCAGGGGCATGGGGAGGGTGCCGGGTCCGGCCGGGTCGTCCCAGGCGTCGGTCCACTCGGTACGGAGCTGGCGTGCGGGTTTCCCGGTCAGGGCACGGGAGCGGACGGTGTCGCCGGAGCCGGCGGCGAGCAGTTTCCGGGTCACCGCGGGCGAGCTGAGGCCGGCCTCCGTGACGGTCAGCCAGATCGAGCCGAGCCACACGCCCTGGGCGCCGAGGGCGAGCGCCGCGGCCGCCTGCTGTCCGCTGCCGATGCCGCCCGCGGCGAGCACGGGCAGCGGGTCCACGGCGTCGACGACCTCCGGTGTGAGCACCATGGAGGCGATCTCGCCGGTGTGGCCGCCGGCCTCGTAGCCCTGGGCGACGACGATGTCGATGCCGGCTTCCTGGTGCTTGCGCGCGTGCCGGGCACTGCCCGCGAGCGCGGCGACGAGCACGTCGTGCGCGTGGGCGCGGGCGACGACGTCGGCGGGCGGCGAGCCGAGGGCGTTGGCGAGCAGCCGGATCGGGTAGCCGAAGGCGACGTCGAGCTGGCTGCGGGCGACCTGCTCCATCCAGCCGGTGATGCGCCAGCCGGACGCCTCTCCCTCGGCGAGTTCGGGCACGCCGTACTTGGCGAGGGTCTCCTCGACGAACTGCCGGTGACCCTCGGGGATCATGGCCTCCACGTCGGCCTCGGTGACGCCCTCCACCTTCTTGGCCGGCATCACCACGTCCAGGCCGTAGGGCCGCCCCTCGACATGGGCCTCCAGCCAGTCGAGGTCGCGTTCGAGCTCGTCGGGGGCGGTGTAGCGGACCGCGCCGAGCACTCCGAAGCCCCCGGCCCGGCTGATGGCCGCGGCGACGGCGGGGAACGGCGTGAAGCCGAAAATGGCGTGCTCGACTCCCAGTTTCTTGCTCAACTCCGTCTGCATGGCCGCAGAATGCCGCAGTCCTCCGGCCGACGGAAGGCCTTTTCTGATGCTCCGTCAGATTTCTGCGCCACCCGGCCGCTCCGGAGGCTCCCTCAGAAGGTGTTCCCCGGGCCGCAGCCCTAGGCAGCCCTCGCCACGCATACCGGCTGGTAGAAGCCGGTGTCCGCCGGAGCGTGCCAGGTCGGACCGGTGAAGCCCGCGGCCCTCACGGCCTCCGTCACCTCGCTCCGGGGCAGCGCCCAGGAGGTGGCGTGCCGGACGCGGACCTCCCAGCCGTCCCCGTCCGGCAGGAGCTGGAAGTACTCCTGGTCGTAGCGCTCCCCGTCGTCGTGCCAGTGCCAGAGCTGGAAGGTGATCGTCCGGCCGTCGGAGGCGTGCGACACCTGGGGCGGCACGGACGCGGGGCGGGTCCGGCGGGCCTCGTCGTAGTCGCGGAGGGTGAGCAGGAGCAGTCCGTCGGCTCCGAGCACGCGCCGCATCTCGCGCATTGCCGCCCGCAGGTCCTGCCTGGTCAGCAGATGGGCGATCGAGTTGTCGGCGCACAGGACGGCGTCGAACATGCCGTCCCTGAAGGGGAGTTGGCGCATGTCCGCCGCCGCAGTGCGCAGTTCCACGCCCCGGGCCGCCGCCTCCTCGGCGGCGCGGGCGGCGGCAGCGGGGCTCAGGTCGCTGCCGACGACCCGGTGTCCGGCGCGCGCGAGACCGATCGCCTGGGTGCCGATCCCGCAGGCGCAGTCCAGCAGGCGGTACGGGCCCGTGCCGCCGAGCTCACGGCGCAGCAGGCCGTCGAGCGCGGCGGCCTGGCGGACGATGCTCGCGTCCCAGTCGGGGAAGACGCGGTGGTAGTCGGCGGCCAGCGAGTCGTAGAAGTCGCGGATGGGGCGCGTCACTCGCCCGTCGCCTCCAGGACCGCCATCGCCGCGTTGTGCCCGGGCACTCCGCTCACTCCCCCGCCGCGCACCGCGCCCGCGCCGCACAGCAGCACGTTCGCGTGTCCCGTCTCGACGCCCCAACGGCCCGTCCCCTCCTGGGCGTAGGGCCAGGACAGCGCGCGGTGGAAGATGTTGCCGCCGGGCAGGCGCAGGTCGCGTTCCAGGTCGAGCGGGGTCTTCGCCTCGATGCACGGGCGACCGTCCGCGTCGGTCGCCAGGCAGTCGGCGAGTGGCTCGGCGAGGTGGGTGTCGAGCTGGCCGAGGGTCGTCTTCAGCAGCTCCGCGCGCACGGCGTCGTTGTCCCGGTCGAAGAGGCGGGCGGGCGCGTGCAGGCCGAAGAGGGTGAGGGTCTGGTAGCCCTGCTCGACGAGGTCCGGGCCCAGGATGGTCGGGTCGGTCAGCGAGTGGCAGTAGATCTCCGACGGGGGCGCGGCCGGTAGCTCGCCGGAGGCGGCCTGGGCGTGGGCGGTGGCGAGCTGCCGGTAGCCCTCGGCGACGTGGAAGGTGCCGGCGAACGCCTCGCGCGGGTCGACCGAGGTGTCGCGCAGCCTCGGCAGCCGCGCGAGCAGCATGTTCACCTTCAGCTGGGCGCCCTCGGCGGCTTCCGGCGGTGTGTCGCCGGTCAGCTCGGCCAGGGCCTGCGGGGAGGCGTTGACCAGGACGTGGCGTGACGTGACGACGCCTTCGCCGTCGGATGTGCGGTAGGTGATCTCGGCGGTCGTGCCGTCGGTGTCGATGCCTGCCGCCTCGTGGCCGGTGGCGATGACGGCGCCCGCGGCACGGGCGGCGCCGGCCAGGGCGTCGGTCAGCGCGCCCATACCGCCGACGGGGACGTCCCAGGCGCCCGTGCCGCCGCCGATCACGTGGTAGAGGAAGCAGCGGTTCTGGGTCAGGGTCGGGTCGTGGGCGTCGGCGAAGGTGCCGATGAGGGCGTCGGTGAGGACGACGCCCCGGACGAGGTCGTCGGCGAAGCGGTCCTCGATCGCGACGCCGATGGGGTCCTCGAACAGCACCCGCCAGGCCTCCTCGTCGTCGACGCGGCGGCGCAGTTCGTCCCGGGTGGGCAGCGGCTCGGTGAGGGTCGGGAAGACGCGTTCGGCGACGCGGCCGGTCATGCCGTAGAAGCGCTGCCAGGACTCGTACTCGCGATCGGAGCCAGTGAGCCGGGCGAAGGCCTCGCGGGTGCGCTGCTCGCCGCCTCCCACCAGGAGTCCGGTCGGCCGTCCGTCCCGCTCGGCGGGCGTGTACGAGGAGATGGTGCGGGTGCCGAGCCGGAACTCCAGACCGAGGTCCCGCAGGATCTTCCGCGGCAGCAGGCTGACCAGGTACGAGTAGCGCGACAGCCGGGCGTCGACCCCGGCGAACGGCCGGGTGGAGACGGCGGCGCCCCCGGTGTGGTCCAGGCGCTCCAGCACCAGCACGGACCGTCCGGCCCGTGCCAGATAGGCGGCGGCGACCAGCCCGTTGTGCCCCCCGCCGACGATCACTGCGTCGTACGTCCGGTGTCCCTCGTGTGCGGCCATGGTTCTTCGTAACACGCGGTGATCGTCAACGGCCAGGGGTGGACGGCCACGGGGTCGGCACGCCGTCGGCCGTCGGCCGCCCGCCACGGCTCCTCGCCCGGCCTTCCGGGGAGCCGGCCGCGCGCCGCGGCCGGCCGGCTTCCTCCGAGAGCGGCCCAGGGCCGGGGCAAGGGCGCGTCAGTCGTGGGCGACGACGGCGACGGGGGCGGCGGAGTGGTGCAGGACCGCGTGGGTCACCGGGCCGATGTGGGCGCCCAGGGAGGAGTGGCGCACGCGCCGCCCGACGACGACCAGGGAGGCGTCCTGCGAGGCGTCGAGCAGCAGGGTGGACGGGCTGCCGTAGCGGGGCTCCTCCACGACCTCGACGTCGGGGAACTTCTGCCGCCAGGAGCGCAGGACCTCCGTCACCATGACGGCGTCCCCCTTCGCCATCTCGCGCTCGACGGCGGGCTCCAGGGCCATGCCGTAGGCGTAGTAGGGCGGCGGGTTCCAGCCGTGCACGACCCGCAGCGGCACGTTGCGGCGTGCGGCGGCGTCGAAGGCGAAACCGATCAGCGCGTCGTCGGGCCGGCCGACGTCGAGTCCGAGGACGACGGGACGGGACGTGTCCGTCTCGTGCTCCCCGGTGGTGCGTTCACCGGCGCGGACCAGGACGACGGGCCGTTCGGTGCGCGCCACGACCGCGAAGCCGATCGAGCCGACCACGAGGCCGCCCAGGCCGCCCAGGCCGCGCGAGCCGAGGACGAGGATTTCGGCGTCCGTCGCCGCGTGGGCGAGGGCTTCGGCGGCCGGTCCGGACAGCTGCTCGGTGGTCACCTCGACGCCGGGGTGGCGCTGCCGCAGGTCCTCGGCGGCCTCGCGCGGGATACGTTCCGTCCAGTGCTGGAGGGTCTCCGCGCCGCGGTGCGAGGCCTCGGCCAGGTGCTCGGGGATCGCCTCCCAGGCGTGGACGAGCTTCACCGGCAGTCCGCGCAGCCGCGCCTCCCGGGCCGCCCACTCCGCGGCGGCGCGGCTTTCGGGCGAGCCGTCGAGGCCCACGGTGATGGTGCGGGGCATGTTCTCCTCCTCCTGAACCGGGTCCGGACGGGACCCGGTTCCAGCGTGGTGTTCAGGGGTGCTGTTCTGCGGGGCAGGGGCCGTGGCCTTCGGTGGGGGACGGCGGCCCGCGGTACGGGTGCCCACCGTCCGTGGGGTCAGCGCAGCCAACCGTGGTCGCGGACGACCGGAAGCCGGGCCCACTGCCGGCCCAGTCCCCAGGTGGCGCCCGCACCCGTGACCGCGACGGCCGTCAGTGCGGCCGCGTAGACGACGTGATAGTCGACGAAGGGATTCGTCGACATGCTCGCCGACCCGTCGGACAGGTGCCTGGCGGGCGGCCACTCGGCGATCCACATCAACGCCATCATCATCGTGCCCGCCACCGCGGCCGGGCGCAGCGCCACACCGGAGACGACGGCCAGGCCGATGCCGAGCATGCCCAGCATGAACAGCCAGTCCGCCCAGGTCGCGCCGGCCCACGCGTGGAACGTCGACTGCATCGGGCCCGCCGCGACGGAGCTCAGGAACCCCTTGGTCGGCGAGCCGCCGTCGATCCAGCCCTTGCCGGACGCGGTGGCGTAGCCGAGGCCGAAGGTCTTGTCCAGGAAGGCCCACAGGAAGACGAATCCGGTGAGCAGGCGCAGTGACGCGAGGGCGTGGTCCCGCACGGCGACGGTGCCGGCCGACACGGTGATCGTGGAGCCGCCGCGGTTCCTGCGGAAGGACAGGTGGAAGCCCGGGCTCCGGTGATGCTGCTCGTGCACGGCCATGGCGGTGATCCCTTCGTGGGTGTCTTGTCGGTGTTCTGACACCCGCCACTCTGGTCGCTCGCACCGCCCGTGCGGGGATGCCGAAGGGCCGCGGCCGTGGGGCTGAAGGTCCCTGCCGACGGGCCCGTTGGGACCAACGCCGGGCGGCGCGGGACGACCCCGCGGCAGGGCGTGGCTCCGGCCGGGCCCGCGACGGACCGTCCTCACGGTGCCGCGGCACCGGTCACCCGCCGCCCGCCGCCCGCCGCTGCCGCAGCACCGCCACTCTGCGGTAGAGCTCGACCGCCTCCGCGCCGCGGCCCAGCTGCTCCAGGCAGTGCGCCTCGTCGTTGCGGCTGGCGAGGGTGTCGGGGTGACCGGGGCCGAGCACGCGCTCGCGGGCGGCGGCGACGCGGCGGTATTCGGCGAGGGCGTCGTGCCAGCGGCCCAGCCAGCCGAGGCCCACGGCGACCTCACGGCGGCTGACCAGGGTGTCGGGGTGGTCGGGGCCGAGGACGCGCTCGCGGATGGCGCAGACGTCGCGGGACTCGGCGAGGGCCTCCTCCCAGCGGCCGAGGCGGCCGAGGTTCACCCCCAGGCCGTGACGGGCGCGCAGGGTCTCGGGATGGGTGGGGCCCTGGACCCGGGTCCGGACGTCGATCAGGTCGCGGTAGAGGGTGAGCGCCTCCGCGCTGCGGCCGAGGCGGCCCAGGCTGATGCCCACCTCGTAGCGGGCGGCGAGGGTGTCCGCGTGGTCGGGGCCGAGCGCCTGGGTGCGGGCGTCGGCGACCTCGCGGTAGGTCTGCAGGGCCTCCGGCCAGCGGCCCAGCTGGCCGAGCGCGTAGGCGACCTCGTAGCGGGTGACCAGGGTGTCGGGGTGGTCGGGGCCGAGCACGCGGGCGCGGGCCGCGGCCACGTCCCCCGCCATGCGGTACGAGTCCTCCAGACGCCCGAGTCTGCTGAGGTTGAAGGCGAGGTTGTGCCGGCAGCGCAGGGTGTCCGGGTGGTCGGGGCCCTGGCCGCGTTCCCGGGCGGCGAGCACGGACACGTACACCTGGTGGGCGTCGAAGTGGCGGCCCAGCTGACCGAGCACGTACGCCATCTCCTGGCGGGCGGCGAGCGTGTCGGGGTGGTCGGCGCCCAGCGCGCGCGTCCTCGCGGCGGCCACGTGCTTGTACTCCTGCAGCGCGTCGGCGGCGCGGCCGGTGCGGCTGAGGGTGAAGGCGACCTCGTAGCGGCTGGCCAGGGTGTCGGGGTGGTCGGGGCCGAGCAGGTGGGTGCGCTCGGCGGCCACCGCGCGGTGCACCTCGCCGGCCTCGGCCCAGCGCCCGAGACGCCCCAGGCTGAGCCCGGCGTTGTGCCGCCCGGTCAGGGCGGCGAGCTGCTCCGGGGAGGGGGCGGACGGTTCCTCGGCGGCGGGCCCGTCCGGCCGGCCGCCCGGCGGGCGCGGGATCCACTCCCCGGTGAGCCCGGCTCCGGCGTCCGGGGGCGTGCTGGAGAGCTGGGCGCCGGTGGCCTTGTGGCCGGTGGTCATGCCCCGCGTCCAGGAGGGCAGCCGGGCCTCGCGGGAGGCGGCCTGCCCTGGCGGGCGCAGGACCGGCCGCGGGGTGACGACGGTCGGCACGTACGCCGGTGTGGTGCGGCCGGCCGTGATCCGGCGGCCCAGCTCCCGCGCGTCGTGCGGGCGCTGCTCGGGCCGCTTGGCCAGCAGGTCCAGGATGATCTTCTCGAGGTACTCGGGGAGTTCGGCCCGCCGGCTGCGCGGCGGCTCCGGTGGGGTGTCGCGGTGGCCGACGAGGATCGCCCACGCGTCGTCGAGGTCGAACGGCGGCGCCCCGGTGGCGATCTCGTAGAGGACGCACCCCAGCGAGTACAGGTCGCTGCGCTGGTCGACCTCGTCGCCGCCGATCTGCTCGGGCGACATGTAGTGCGGGGTGCCCATGGCGATGCCGGTGCCGGTGAGCCGGGAGGTGAAGCCGATGTCGTGGCCGAGACGGGCGATGCCGAAGTCGCAGATCTTCACCGTGCCGTCCTCGAGCCGCATGATGTTCGCGGGCTTGAGATCGCGGTGCACGATGCCCTGCTGGTGGGTGTAGGCGAGGGCGGCGGCGACCTGGTCGGCGATGTCCACGACGTCGCCGACCGGCAGGGGATGCTGCCGGTTGTCCTCCAGCACCTGGGAGAGGTTGCGGCCGTCCAGGAGCTCCATGACCAGGTAGAGGATGCCGTCGGACTCGCCGAAGTCGTGGACGACGGTCACCCCGCGGTGCTGGAGCGCGGCGGCCACGCGGGCCTCCCGGCGGAAGCGCTCCCTGAGGACCCGGGTGAAGGACTGGTCGTGGTGCGGGCCGAGGGGCTTGAGGCACTTCACCGCGACATGCCGGCCCAGGGACTCGTCCCGGCCACGCCACACCTCGCCCATGCCGCCCCGCCCGATCAGGTCGAGCAGCCGGTACCGGCCCTGGATCAGCCTGCTGTCCCCCATCTGCTGCGATCGCCCCCGTCCGCGCCGCCCACCCCTGGCTCATCCAGTATGGCGACCTATGGTCCGAGTTTGTACGGTCCCGGCCGCGAGCCGGGGCCGAGCCGCGCCATGGCGCGCAGGACGTGCCTGGGCGGGAGCTGCCATCGCACACGTGCGGGAACGCTGCGCAGCAGGGTGCCCGTGGCACGCAGTTGCCGGGTGACGGCGGCGGGTTCCGGCGCCGGTCTGCCGTACAGCGCGTGGGCGTACGGCGGCAGGGCGGCGTACGCCAGCTGTGCCACACGCCGCCACAGCACCTCGCGCGCCGGGACGAGAAGGGGGTGCGTCGGGGGGCGGAGCAGGAAGTCGTCCACCGCGCGTGCCTCGGATCCGGCGGCCAGGCCGGGGCGCACCGTGGTGAAGTAGGCCGCCAGCTCGGCCCGGTCCGCGGGCACCGTGTCGGGGTCGAGGCCCACCAGGCGGGCGCTGACGCGGTGTTCGCCGATG
Organism: Streptomyces sp. NPDC101225; assembly: GCF_044767585.1. Classification (NCBI taxonomy): domain Bacteria; kingdom Bacillati; phylum Actinomycetota; class Actinomycetes; order Kitasatosporales; family Streptomycetaceae; genus Streptomyces; species Streptomyces sp. NPDC101225. Next base: position 350,772 of record NZ_JBIWOE010000001.1, on the reverse strand, counting down.
TAGCGGTCCGCCTGCGCGTCGGTGAGCCGGAAGCCGGAGCGCCGGGCGACGCCCAGATACGAGTCGATCTCGGCGCAGTGCACCCACAGCAGCAGTTCCGGCTCGTCGACGCCGTAGCGCTCGCCCGTGTCCGGGTCGGTCGCGGACAGCATGCGGTGGATCTTCCGCACCCGGGCCCCGGCGCGCTCGGCGGCCTTGGTGGTGCCGTAGGTGGTGGTCCCGACGAAGTTCGCGGTCCGCATCAGCCGGCCCCAGGCGTCCTCACGGAAGTCGGAGTTCTGCATGACGCCGCGCACCGCGCGCGGGTGCAGCGCCTGGAGGTAGAGCGCGCGGATGCCGGCGACCCACATCATGGGGTCGCCGTGCACCTGCCAGGTCACGGAGGACGGCCCGAACAGCCCGGGGTCACCCGCCTTGAAGCCCGTCATCCGTGCAGGTTAACGCCGCACCCTGGGCATCCCCAGACCGATCCAGGAGATGATCTCGCGCTGGATCTCGTTGTTGCCGCCGCCGAAGGTGAAGATCACGGCGGAGCGGTAGCCGCGTTCGAGCTCGCCGTGCAGCACCGCTCCCGCCGAGCCCTCCTTCAGCTCGCCCGTGGTGGCGACGATCTCCATCAGCCAGGCGTAGGCGTCGCGGCGGGCCTCCGAGCCGTAGACCTTGACGGCGGAGGCGTCCTGGGGGGTGAGGGTGCCCTCCTGGACGGCGCCGACCATGCGCCAGTTGAGGAGTTTCATCGCGTCGAGCCGGGTGTGGGCCTGGGCCAGGCGGCGGCGCACCCAGGGCAGGTCGACGACCCTTCGGCCGTCGGCGAGCTTGGTCTCCATCGCCCAGCGCTGCACGTCGTGCAGGGCGCGGATGGCCATGGTGCCGTGCGCGGCGAGGGTGACGCGCTCGTGGTTGAGCTGGTTGGTGATCAGCCGCCAGCCCTGGTTCTCGGCGCCGACGCGGCGGGAGACGGGGACGCGGATGTTCTCGTAGTAGCTGGCGGTGGTGTCGTGGGAGGCGAGGGTGTTGATGAGGGTGCAGGAGTAGCCGGGGTCGGCGGTCGGGACGAGGAGCATGGTGATGCCCTTGTGGGGCGGGGCGTCCGGGTCGGTGCGGGTCGCGAGCCACACCCAGTCCGCGGTGTCGCCGTTCGTCGTCCAGATCTTCTGGCCGTTGACGACGTACGCGTCGCCCTCACGCACCGCGCGCGTCTTCAGCGACGCGAGGTCCGTGCCCGCGTCCGGCTCGCTGTAGCCGATGGCGAAGTCGATCTCGCCGGAGAGGACCTTCGGCAGGAAGTACGCCTTCTGCTCGTCCGTGCCGAACTGCATGATCGTCGGCCCGACCGTGTTGAGCGCCATCAGCGGCAGCGGCACGCCCGCCTGGGCTGCCTCGTCGAAGAAGATGAACTGCTCCATCGCGCTCAGCCCGCGCCCGCCGTACTCCTTCGGCCAGCCCACGCCGAGCCAGCCGTCGGCGCCCAGGCGCCGGACGGTCTCGCGGTAGAAGCGCTTCTGGGCGGCGGGGTCGGCGTGCCGGGCGTAGGCGTGGTCCGGCACCAGCTCGGCGAAGTACGCGCGCAGTTCGGTGCGCAGCCGCTGCTGCTCGGGCGAGTATGCGAGGTGCACGGCGCCTCCAGGCTTCCCAGGCCGGTCCTGACGGCGCACACCGTAGAACGTGTTTCAGAAATTGGGAATGGCGACGGCGCGAGCCGGAGTCA
>NZ_JBIWOE010000001.1:276769-348965 GCF_044767585.1 Streptomyces sp. NPDC101225 | reverse complement strand
TCGGGCGACGGCGCGAGCCGGAGTCACGGGCGACGGCGCGAGCCGGAGTCACGGGCGACGGCGCGAGCCGGAGTCACGGGCGACGGCGCGAGCCGGAGTCACGGGCGACGGCGCGAGCCGGTCCGCGCCGGTGTGCCGGGGGGAGGGCGCCGCAGGGGCGTCAGTTCAGCGTGGCGAGGAATTCCGTGCACGCCCGCGCGCAGTCCCGGGCGGCCCGCGCGCCGTCCTGTGCCCCGCAGTGCCGGTCGAAGGCGTGCGCGCACTCCAGGCACACCGTGCGGCACCACTCGACCTGCACGCGGATGCCGGACTCGTCGAGCCGGTTCTGCTCGGACAGCACCCGGCATGTCGCGTCGCACACCTCCGCGCACATGATGCCCTTGCGCCGTACGAGTTCCTGCTCCTCCGTTCCGTCCGTGTCCACCAGGCTCGCGCGCAGTGCGCACGCGCGGGCGCACTCGGTGCAGGCCTGGGCGCAGGCGAAGCGGTCCTCCAGGAACTGGAAGAGTTCCTGCTGGGTCGTCGAAGTCACACCGGGCGGGTTGCCGCAGACCCTGCCGTCAAACACGGGTTCTCGCGCCGTGCGGACCGCCCTCCCCCAGGCGGGCCGGTTCGCTCCGGGGGCGGGGGGTACTCGGCTGCCATGAACAGCGCAACCATGGACATCGCCGCCGGCAGTGCCGCCGCCATGGGGCTCGTCGCGGCAGGTGTGGTGATCGTGGTCCTGCTGATCGGCGCCGTCGTCCTGGGCGCCCGCACAAGGCGCCGCGAACCCGCCCCGCCCCGGCCCGAAGAGCAGCCGCGGCTGCCGGACGAGGGCCCGGTCCGCGAGGTGCCGGAGCACCGCGAACCGGACGAGGTGCCCCGCAGCGGCCGGCGTCCGACCCCGCACGAGCTGCCGCACTTCGGCAACACGCCGACCCGGACCAGTTCGGCCACCGACCGGCGCCGCTGGGGCTGAGGCGGCCGCTCGTCGGGCAGCGGCGGTCCGGGCGCGCCGGAGCGGCGCGGAGACCGAGGACCCGGCCGGCGTGCGCATATCCGTACGCCGGCCGGGTCCCGGCGTCCGGCCGCCCCCGAGGACGCTGAGGCGGGCGCGGTCAGCCGGTCCTGCCGACCGTCAGCAGAACGGCGGAGTCCTCCAGGGCGTCCAGGCTGTGGCGCGCGGGTGGGACCAGGAGCAGGTCCCCGGTCCTGCCCTCCCACACGTCGCCGCCGCTGCGCAGGCGTACGCGGCCGCGCAGCACGTGCACCGTCGCCTCGCCGGGGCTGTCGTGTTCGGCCAGCTCGGTGCCGGCGCACAGGGTGATCAGGGTCTGGCGCAGGACGTGTTCGTGACCGCCGTAGACGGTCTCGGCGCTGCGGCCGGTGGAGGACGCGGCGGCCCGTTCGAGGTGTTCGCGGATGCGGGCGTCGAGCGAGAGCTTCTGCATGGTTGCAGTGTGCCGTCTCCAGGTCGGCGCCGGACGTGTTCCGGGCGCCGCGGGAGGGGTGCGGCGCCCGGAACGGCCCGGTGGCGGTGGCCTCACACGCTCACCTCGTGTCGCTGGTGCCGGTGGTCTCGGTCAGCGCCGCGCGGCCCGCCTCCAGCCGGGCGGCCGGGATACGGAACGGCGAGCAGGACACGTAGTCCAGTCCCACCCGGTGGAAGAAGTGGATGGAGTCGGGGTCTCCCCCGTGCTCCCCGCACACGCCCGTCTCCAGCCGGGGCTTGACCGCACGGCCCGCCTGGACACCGATCTCCACCAGCCGGCCGACGCCCTCCTGGTCGATCGTCTCGAACGGCGACACCGGGAAGACGCCCTTGTCCAGGTAGAGCGGGAAGAAAGACGCCTCGGCGTCGTCGCGCGACAGCCCCCAGGTGGTCTGGGTGAGGTCGTTGGTGCCGAAGGAGAAGAAGTCGGCCTCCTCGGCGATACGGCCCGCGGTGAGCGCGGCCCGCGGCAGCTCGATCATCGTCCCGATCGGGCAGTCCAGGGCCCGGCCGGCCTCGGTCTCCACCTCTCCGAGCACGAGTTCCGCCTCGGCTCGGGCCAGCCGCAGCTCCTCGACCGTGCCGACGAGCGGAATCATGATCTCGGCCCGTGGTGCGCCGCCGTCGCGCAGCCGCTGGGCGACGGCCTCGCCGACCGCCCGGACCTGCATGGCCATCAGGCCCGGCACGGCCAGGCCCAGCCGGACGCCGCGCAGGCCCAGCATCGGGTTCTGCTCGTGCATCCGCTCGACGGCGGCGAGCAGTTCACGCTCGTGCGGGTCCGGGTGCGCGGTGCCCGCGAGACGGACGGCGAGTTCCGTACGGTCGGGCAGGAACTCGTGCAGCGGCGGGTCGATCAGCCGGATCGTCACCGGCAGCCCGTCCATCGCCTGCAGGATGGCGGTGAAGTCGGCCCGCTGCAGCGGCAGCAGGGCGTCCAGGGCCCGCTCGCGTGCCACGTCGTCGCGGGCCAGGATCATCGCCTCGACCAGCGACCTGCGCTCACCGAGGAACATGTGCTCGGTACGGCACAGGCCGATCCCTTGCGCGCCCAGTGCGCGGGCCCGCACGGCGTCCTCGGGTGTGTCGGCGTTGGCCCGCACCTCCAGGCGGCGTACGGAGTCGGCGTGCCCGAGGGCGCCGAGGACCGCGTCGGTGAGCGTGTCCGTGGCGGTGCCGGTCTCCAGGGCGCGTCCGACGTCGGAGGCGGTGAGCGGAAGGGCTCCGAGGTGCACGGTGCCCGCCGTGCCGTCGACGGAGACGACGTCGCCCTCGCGGACCACGGTCCCGGACGGTGCGGTGAACCGCCGCGCGGCCGTGTCCACGGCCAGTTCCTCGGCACCGCACACGCACACCTTGCCCATGCCGCGGGCGACCACCGCGGCGTGGCTGGTCTTGCCGCCCCGGCTGGTGAGGACCGCCTGGGCGGCGATCATGCCGGGCAGGTCGTCGGGGGTGGTCTCCCTGCGGACCAGGACCACCCGCTCGCCGGCCGCCGCACGGCGTACGGCCTCGGCGGAGTCGAAGACGACGGCGCCGACCGCCGCGCCCGGTGAGGCGGGCACGCCGTGGGCGAGCGGCCGGTCGGTGCTCCGCGCGTCGAAGCGGGGGAACATCAGCCGGGTCAGTGCGGCGCCGTCGACGCGGATCAGGGCCTCGTCGGCGGTGATCGTCCCTTCCTCGCGCAGGTCGTGGGCGATCCGGAAGGCGGCCTCGGCGGTGCGCTTGCCGACCCGGGTCTGCAGGACCCACAGCTTGCCCCGCTCGACGGTGAACTCGACGTCGCACAGGTCGCGGTAGTGGTTCTCCAGGGTGCGCAGGTGGTCGCCGAGTTCGGCGTAGGCGCGGGGGTCGAGCGTCCGCAGCTCGCTGAGCGGCAGGGCGTCGCGCACACCGGCGACGACGTCCTCGCCCTGGGCGTCGGGCAGGTAGTCCCCGTAGACGCCCTGCTCCCCGGTGGCGGGGTCGCGGGTGAAGGCGACGCCGGTGCCGGAGTCGGTGCCGAGGTTGCCGAAGACCATCGCCTGGATGTTGACGGCGGTGCCGAGGTCCTCGGGGATGTGCTCGCGGTGGCGGTAGACGTGGGCGCGTTCGGTGTTCCAGGAGTCGAAGACCGCCCGGATGGCGCGGGCGAGCTGGTCGGCCGGCTCCTGCGGGAAGTCCGCGCCGGTCTCCTGGCGGATGATCGCCTTGAACTCCTCGGTGAGCTGGACGAGTTCGGCGGTGTCGAGGAGGTGGTCGTCGGCGACCGCGCGCCGGGCCTTGTGCGCGGCGATGGCCTGCTCGAACAGGTCGCCGTCCACGCCCAGCACGGTGTGCCCGAACATCTGGATGAGCCGGCGGTAGGAGTCCCAGGCGAACCGCTCCTGCCCGGACGCCTTGGCCAGCCCGGTGACGGACTCGTCGTTGAGGCCGATGTCGAGGATCGTGTCCATCATGCCGGGCATCGAGAAGCGGGCGCCCGAACGCACGGACACCAGCAGCGGATCGTCGGGGGCACCCAGGGTGCGGCCCATCGCCCGCTCCAGGCCGGCGAGCGCCTGCGCCGCCTCGACGGCGAGTTCGGGCGGCTCCTGGCCGGTGTTCAGATAGACCTTGCAGGCCTCGGTGGTGACGGTGAATCCGGGCGGGACGGGCAGCCCGATCCTGGTCATCTCGGCGAGCCCGGCGCCCTTGCCGCCGAGCAGGGCGGCCATGTCCCGGCCGCCCTCGGCGAAGGCGTAGACGTACTTCGTCGGCTTGGTCATGATGCCCTCTCAGGCGTGGGGCACGACGGCCACGGGGCAGCCGGCGTGCTGGATGGCGGCATGGGTGACGGGTCCGGTGCGCGGGCCCGCGGGACGTTCGGTGGCGCGGCGGCCGACGACGAGCAGGCTCGCCCCGGAGGCGGCCCGCACCAGCACGGACTGGGGGCGGCCCTCGGTCACGGTCTCGGCGACCTCGACGCCGGGGTACTTGTCGCGCCACACCTGCAGGACGGCGGTCAGATAGCCGAGCCACTCCCGGGCCCGGTCCGGGGCGGCCAGCAGGCCGAGGTCGCCGGGCCCGAGGCCGACCGGGGAGGGCTGCTGCCAGGCGTGCACGACCTTCAGGCGGGTGCCCCGCATACGGGCCTCCTCGAAGGCGAACTCGATCACCTCGTCGCACGGGTCCCCGACGTCGACGCCGAGGACGACGTCCCGGTAGCCGGTGTCGGTGGCTCCGCGGCCCTCCCGGTCCGGAAGGTGCTCGTCGGCGGCCTCCTCGCCGGCCCGGACCAGGACGAGGGGCCCGGTGGCGCGAGCCACCACGCCCAGCGCGACCGAGCCGACCAGGAAGCCGGTGAAGCCGCTCAGGCCGCGCGAGCCCAGCACGAGCAGGTCGGCCCCCTCGCCGGCCTTGAGCAGGGCGGCGGTGGCCGGGCCCTCGACCTGGACGTCGGGGTCGAGCCGGACCCCGGGGCAGGTGCGGCGGACGCGGTCCTCCGCCGCGCGCAGGGACCGCCGCGCGAGATGGCGCTGGGCGGCCGTGGCCCCTTCGCCGTCGTCCTGGCGGGGATGCCAGTTCCAGGCGTGGAACAGCTGCAGGGGCCGGTCACGGCGTAAGGCCTCACGGGCGGCCCACTGTGCGGCTGCCAGACTCTCGGCCGATCCGTCGACACCGGCGATGACGGGCGGAAGCATGATGCGCACCTCCAGCGCTCGGTCTGCTCCTCGCCACCAGCGTCGTTCCGCGGCCTGCCGGCAGCCATGGGCCGCCAGGTCTTCGGCCTGGACCGTTCGGCCCCTGCTCGCCGGCGGGACGCGGGGAAGAGTGTTCAGGACACCTGGCCCGAAAGGCGGCGCACCATGCAACGAGAGATCATCGTCGGCGTCGACCGGTCGGCACGCAGCCGTGCCGCCGCCGACTGGGGCGCCAGGGAGGCGCTGCTGCGGGGACTGCCGCTGCGGGTGGTGCACGTGGTGCCGCCGGCCTCCCTGGATCCCGTGGAGCAGTGGCCGTACCACCCGGAGGCGGTGGCCGACCATGTGGTGGCCGAACTCACCGGACGGCACGGGGCGTTGCGGGCCCGGGCCGAGAGCGAGATCGGCACGCCCGGCCCCGTGCTGCGCGCCGTGGGCCGGGACGCCGAACTGCTCGTGCTCGGCCTGCGCGGCGAGGGCGGCCGGGCCGGAACCGCCGTGGGCTCGACCGCGGCCGCCGTGGCGGCGCGGTCGGCCGGGCCGGTGGTCCTGGTGCCGGGCGCGACTCCCGGGGAGGCTCCTCCGTGGCGGTCCGCCGGCGTGGCCGTCGGCGTAGACGTCCGCGACCCGTCGGCCGCCGCGCTCGACTTCGCCTTCGAAGCGGCCCGGCTGCGCGGTGCCCGCCTGCACGCGGTGCACGCCTGGACGCTGCCCGACCGTGCCGCGGCCCCTCCCCTGCCGATCCTGGAGGAGGACCGCGCCACCTGGGAGGACAACGAGGTGCAGCTGCTGTCCGACGCGCTGCGGCCCTGGCGCAGGAAGCATCCGGACGTCGACGTGCTGGAGGACGTCCTGCTGTTCACCCCGTCGGAGGCCCTCGCCCATGCCTCGGAGGGAGCCGAGCTCGTGGTGGTGGGACGGCACTCCGGCGCGAGTGCCACGCTGCCCGACGCGCTGGGGCGCTTCCGCTGCCCCGTGGCCGTCGTGCCCTCCTGACCCGGGAGACTCGGCCCCGGCGGGTGGGGTCGTTCGGCCCATGTGGGCCTGGGCGGTTCCGGCGCACCGTGAGGACCATGGGGACACCTACACGGATCGCCGTCATCGGCGTCGGCAACGAGTTCCGGCGCGACGACGGAGTGGGCTGGGCCGTGCTCGCCCGGCTGCGCGAGCGCGCCGCGCGAGCGCCGCTGCCGCCGGGCAGCGTGCACGCCACCTGCGACGGCGATCCGGGACGGCTGATCGGGCTGTGGGAGGACGCGGACCTCGCGGTGGTCGTGGACGCGGCCCACGCGCACCCGGGCACGCCCGGCCGGGTGCACCGCCTGGAGCTCGACGGCGGTCTGCTGGCGCAGTCGTCGACCACCAGCTCGCACGGCCTCGGACTCGGCGAGGCCGTCGAACTCGCCCGCGCGCTCGGCAGGTTGCCCCGCCGCCTCGTCGTCTACGCCGTGGAGGGCGCCGACAGCTCGCTGGGCACCGGTCTCTCCCCGGCCGTGGCGGCGGCCGTCGAACCGCTCGCGCGGGCCGTCGAGCGGGAGATCGCCCGGCACCGGCCGGCCGCCGGGAGGCCGGCATGACCGTGCGGCGCTTTTGTGTGGAGGGGATCGTCCAGGGCGTCGGTTTCCGGCCCTTCGTGTACCGCACGGCGTCCACGCTGGGCCTGGACGGCTGGGTGGCCAACGTCAACGGGCACGTGGAGGGCGAGGTCGCCGGACCGCCGCACGCGATCGACGAGTTCGCCGTCCGGCTGCGCGCCGACGCGCCGGCCCTCGCCCGGGTGCGCCGGGTCCGGCTGACCGGCGAGGCGGCACAGCCGGCGTACGGGCCGGGGTTCCAGGTGCGGCACAGCGCGCCCGCGGGGGCGGACACGGCGCCGCGCGAGATACCGCCCGACGCCGCGATCTGCGGGGCCTGCCTGGCCGAACTGCGCGATCCGCGCGACCGCCGCCACCGCTACCCCTTCATCAACTGCACGGACTGCGGGCCGCGCGCCACGATCATCGAGGACCTGCCCTACGACCGGATCCGCACCACCATGCGCCGCTTCCCGCTGTGCGCGCGGTGCGCGGCCGAGTACGCCGATCCGGCGGACCGTCGCTTCCACGCCGAACCCGTCGCCTGCCCCGTCTGCGGTCCGCGGGTGGCCTGGGAGGACCTGCGGGGCGAGGAGGCGCTTCGGGCGGCGGTCGAGACCGTCGCCGCGGGCGGGATCGTCGCGCTGAAAGGCATCGGCGGCTATCAGCTGGTGTGCGACGCGGGTGATCCGGCCGCCGTCTCGGAGCTGCGGCGGCGCAAGCGCCGGCCCACGAAGCCGTTCGCCGTCATGGTCCGCGACCTGCCGGCGGCCGCCCGGCTGGCCCGGGTCGGTTCCGGCGAGGAACAAGCACTCGCCTCCCTGGAACGTCCGGTGGTGCTGCTCGCACGGCGCCGCCCGAGCGGCGCCGACCCGCTCGCCCAGGAGATCCACCCGGGCCTGACGAGCGTCGGCCTCTTCCTGCCGACCACCGGTCTGCACCACCTTCTCCTCGACGACCTGGCCCGTCCCCTGGTGGTCACCAGCGGCAACCTCGCCGACGAACCCATCGCCGTGGACGACGCCGACGCCCGGCGCGCGCTGGCCACCGTCGCCGACGGCTTCCTCACCCACGACCGGCCCGTCCGGTCCCGCTACGACGACTCCGTGGTGCAGTTCACCGGACGGACGCGGATCACGGTCCGGCGGGCCCGCGGACTGGCCCCCGCCGCGCTGCCGCTGGCGACGGGCGCGCCCGTCGCCGGGGTCGGCGCCCAGCTCAAGCACACGTTCACGCTGGCCGCCGACGGCCGCGCCCACCTCGGACCGCACCTCGGCGACCTGGGCGACGCCACGGCCCACGACGCGTTCCTGGCCTCGTACGCCCACCTCAAGCGGCTCACCGGCATCGAACCGATGGCCCTCGCCCACGACCTGCACCCCGGCTACCTGTCCACGCGGTGGGCGAAGGCGCAGTCGCTGCGTCTGGTCCCGGTGCAGCACCATCACGCGCACGTGGCGGCCTGCGCCGCCGAGCACGGGGTGCACGGGCCGTTCCTCGGCGTGGCCTACGACGGGCTGGGGCTGGGTGACGACGGCACCCTGTGGGGCGGCGAGATCCTCGTCGCCGACCTGAGCGGCTACCGCCGCGTGGGCAGGTTCGCGACCGCGCCCCTGCCCGGCGGCGACGCGGCGGTACGCCATCCCTCGCGTACCGCTCTGGGCCAGCTGTACGGCGCCGAGACGCTGGGCACCCCGCACCCGTATCCGTGGCTCACCCGGCCCTTCACCGACCGGCTCGATCCGGCCGAGGTCGCCGGCGTGCGCGCCATGGTCGCGCGCGACGTCAACTGCCCGCGCGCGTCGAGCGCCGGCCGGCTCTTCGACACCGTCGCCGCGCTGCTGGGCCTGTGCGACCGGGCGGGTTACGAGGGTGAGGCGGCCGTCCTGCTGGAAGCCGCGGCCGGTACGGAGCGGGCCGCACCGCTGCAGCAGCGGGTGGTGCGGGAGCGGGGCCTGTGGGTCTACGACTCCACCACGACGCTGGCCGATCTGCTGCGCCGGCGGCTGGACGGGGAGCCGGTGCCCCGGCTGGCGGCCGCCTTCCATCTGACGCTCGGGATCGTGACCGCGGAACTCGTGGGCCGGGCGGTGGCCGAGGGCGCGCCGCGCACGGTGTGTCTCGGTGGGGGCTGCTTCGTCAACCGGCGGCTGCTGACGGAGGTGAAGCGGCGGCTGCGCGCGCAGGGGCTGCGGGTGCTGGTCGGCGGCCAGGTGCCGGTCGGGGACGGCGGCGTCAGTTTCGGACAGGCGGCGGTGGCCGGCGCACGGCTGGCCGGGAAGGGGTGAGCGCGCATGTGTCTGGGCATCCCGGGGCGGGTCGTGGAGGTGTACGACGACGCGGGGCTGCGGATGGGGACGGTGGACTTCGGCGGGGTACGGCGCGAGGTGTGTCTGGGATGCACTCCCGAGGCGGGTGTGGGCTCCTACGTGATCGTGCACGTGGGCTTCGCGATCACCGAGGTGGACGAGGCGGAGGCGCACAGGACCCTGTCGGTTCTGCGGGCGATGGCCGGGGCGGTGGAGGGCGAACTGGGCGAGCCACTGCCGTAGCGCGCCGCGCGGCGTCACGTCCCCGAGCGCTCGTCGGGACGGCTGGGGTCCGGTCGGCTTGGTCACTGGGCCGGTCGGCCCCTGCCGTCCCCGATCGGCTCGGCCGGACGCTGGGAGTGGACGAGCGACGAGGAGGAACGTGATGGACGCAGCCCCGGCCGTGCTCGATCGGGACGGGCTCGGTGCCCTGGTCAAGGCACTCGTGGCGGACGGGCGGACCGTGGTGGGGCCGACCGTGCGCGACGGGGCGGTCGTCCTGGCCGAACTGACCTCGGCGGACGCGCTGCCGTACGGCTGGGGGGTCGAGCTCGAGGCCGGCCGGTACCGGCTGGTGCCGCGCCGGGACGGGGCCGCCTTCGCGCACAGTGCGGGGCCGCAGTCCTGGAAGAACTTCCTGCATCCCGCGCGCGAGCAGCTGTGGAGCGCCGACCGGACGCCGGAGGGAGACGTGTCGTTCACCGCGCACGAGGCCGAGGCGCCGTCGTACGCCTTCCTCGGTGTCCGGCCCTGCGACCTGCGGGCCATCGCCGTCCAGGACCGCGTGCTGACCGGGGGCCGGTACGAGGACGACGGGTACGGCGAGCGGCGCCGGCGGGCGCTGCTGATCGCCGCCGAGTGCACCGAACCGGGTGCGACCTGCTTCTGCGTCTCCATGGGCGGCGGGCCCGCCGCCGATCCCGGCTACGACCTGGCGCTGACCGAGGTGGTGGACGAGGAGGGGCACCGGTTCCTGGTCCGCGTCGGGAGCGCGGAGGGTGCCCGGCTGCTGGACCAGGTCCCGTCCCGTCCGGCCGACCCGGCCACCGAGTCCACCGCCCGCGGCGCGGTCGACGCGGCCCGTGAGCGGATGGGCCGCTCGCTGCCTCCGGTCGACCTGCGTGCCCTGATGGGGGCGAGCCTGGACGCCGAACGCTGGGACGACGTCGCCGAACGCTGTCTGACCTGCGGCAACTGCACGATGGTCTGCCCCACCTGCTTCTGCACCACCACGGAGGAGGTCACCGACCTGACCGGCGACCACACCGAGCGGTGGCAGCGCTGGGACTCCTGCTTCGACCTGGACTTCTCCCATCTGCACGGAGGGCCGGTGCGCCGATCGCCCCGCAGCCGCTACCGGCAGTGGCTCACCCACAAACTCTCCACCTGGTACGACCAGTTCGGCACGTCCGGATGTGTCGGCTGCGGGCGCTGCATCGCCTGGTGCCCGGCCGGCATCGACATCACGGAGGAAGTGGCGGCCCTGGAGACCGAACGCGGAACGGAGTCGGACTGATGCCCCCTTCGATGGCCCTGCGCATGAACCACGCCCTGCCCGTGGCACACCGCGAGCGCCTGTTGCGCGTCGGCCGCGAGGCCGCCTTCGCGCAGGGCACCCGGCTGTTCGAGGAGGGCGGCCACGCGAACCGGTTCTGGATCCTCCGCAACGGCACGGCCGCCCTCGACATGCATGTGCCCGGCCGCCGCTCACCGGTCGTCGAGACGCTCGGCGCCGGCGACCTGCTCGGCTGGTCGTGGCTGTACGAGCCGTACGTCTGGCAGCTCGGCGCCGTGGCCGTGACCCCGTTGCGGGCCTACGAGTTCGACGCCGTCGCCGTACGCCTGATGTGCCTGGACGACTCCGCGTTCGGGCGCGCGGTGGAGCACTGGGTCGGGCGGGTGCTCGCCCACCGGCTGAACGCGGCCCGCACCCGGATGGTCGACCTGTACGGAACCCCCGGGGCGTACGGCATCCACGCCACGCAGGACGAGCGATGACCGCGCTGCCGGTACCGCACCGGGTCGTCGCCCGCCGGGCGGAGACCGTGGACACGGTCACCCTCCGGTTCGAACCGGTGGGCCCGGCGCTGCCCGACTTCCTGCCGGGACAGTTCGCGATGGTGCACTCCTTCGGACGGGGCGAGATTCCCGTGTCGGTCAGCTCCGTGCAGGCCACCGGCGGTCTCGCGCACACCGTCCGCTCGGTCGGCGCGGTCTCCGACGGGGTGTGCGCGGCCCGGGTCGGCGACGTCGTCGGCATCCGCGGCCCCTACGGCACCGGCTGGGAGGCGCGACGCGCACACGGCCGGGACGTCGTGATCGTGGCGGGCGGCATCGGTTTCGCCCCGCTGCGGCCGTTGATCCTGGGCGTGCTGGCCCGGCCGGGCGCGTACGGGCGCGTCAACGTCCTGATCGGGGCCCGGACCCCGGGTGATCTCATCGCCCGCGCGGAGGTGGCGGGCTGGGCCACGGCGTTCACCGGCGTGACGGTGGACCGGCCCGAGGCGGACTGGCGCGGGGACGTCGGCGTGGTCACCCAGCTGCTCGGGCGGGCGCGGTTCGAGCCGGAGGAGACGACGGCGTTCGTGTGCGGCCCCGAGCCCATGATCCGGGCCACGGCCCGCGACCTGGTCCAGCGGGGAGTGCCCGCCGAGCGGATCCAGGTCTCGCTGGAGCGGAACATGCGCTGCGCGACCGGGCACTGCGGGCACTGCCAGCTCGGCCCGCTGCTGCTGTGCCGGGTGGGCCCGGTGGTGGACTGGACGCGCGCCGAACCGCTGCTCGCGACAAGGGAGTTGTGAGATGGCCACGACGACGACCAGGCCCAGGCCCAGGCTGGCCGTGTTCAAGCTGGCCTCCTGCGACGGCTGCCAGCTCACCCTGCTCGACTGCGAGGACGAACTGCTGGCGCTGGCCGCCGAGGTGGACATCTCGCACTTCCTGGAGGCGTCCAGCGCGGTGGCCCCCGGGCCCTACGACCTCTCCCTGGTCGAGGGCTCCATCACCACCGCCGCGGACGCCGAGCGCATCCGGGCCGTCCGTGCCGCCTCGCGCCACCTGGTGACCATCGGCGCCTGCGCCACGGCGGGCGGTATCCAGGCCCTGCGCAACTTCGCGGACGTCGAGGAGTTCCGGCGCACCGTGTACGCGCACCCCGAGTACATCTCCACGCTGGCCACCTCCACGCCCGTGTCGGCCCATGTGGACGTCGACTTCGAGCTGCGCGGCTGCCCGGTCGACCGCCGACAGCTCATCGAGGTGATCACCGCCTTCCTCGCCGGACGCAAACCCGACGTGCCGAACCACAGCGTGTGCTTCGAGTGCAAGCGGCGCGGCACGGTCTGCGTCACGGTCGCCCACGGAACGCCCTGCCTGGGGCCGGTCACGCACGCCGGGTGCGGGGCGCTGTGCCCCGCCTACCACCGCGGCTGCTTCGGCTGCTTCGGCCCGTCGGGGTCGGTGAACCTGCCCGCCCTGATCCCGCTGCTGCGCCGCGACGGCCTCGACGACGAGGACGTGGTGCGGCTTCTGCACACCTTCAACACGGCTGCGTTCGAGGAGGAGTTGAACAAGTGACCCATCGCGGATCGCGGATGCTGCACGTCGGCTCGCTGTCGCGGGTCGAGGGCGAGGGTGCGCTGCGCCTGCACGTGCACGACGGCACCGTCACCGAGGCACGGCTGGAGATCTACGAGCCGCCCCGCTTCTTCGAGGCGTTCCTGCGCGGCCGTTCGTACACCGAGCCGCCCGACATCACGGCGCGGGTGTGCGGGATCTGCCCGGTGGCCTACCAGATGAGCGCGTGCGCGGCGATCGAGGACGCGTGCGGGGTGACGGTGGACCCCGTGATCCGGGACCTGCGCCGGCTGCTGTACTGCGGCGAGTGGATCGAGAGCCAGGTCCTGCACATCTATCTGCTGCACGCGCCCGACTTCCTGGGCCGCGCGAGCGCGATCGAGCTGGCCCGCACCCACCGTGCCGAGGTGGAACGGGGGCTGCGGCTGAAGAAGGCCGGCAACTCCCTGATGGAGCTGATCGGCGGCCGGGCCGTGCACCCGGTGAACGTACGGCTGGGCGGCTTCCACCGGGTGCCGACGCGCGAGGAACTGCGGCCCGTGCGCGAGGAGCTGAAGCAGGCGCTGGACGACGCGTGGCAGACCGTGCGCTGGGTGGCCGGCTTCGAGTTCCCGGACGCGGATGTCCGGGCGGACCTGCTGGCGCTGGCCGCCCCGGACACGTACGCCATCGAGGGCGGCACCCCGACCGTGCTGCGCGCGGACGGCGGCACCGGCTCCTTCCCCGTGCGGGAGTTCACCGAGCACGTCACCGAGACGCATGTGCGGCACTCCACCGCGCTGCACTCGCGGCTGGACGGCCGGCTCCACCTCACGGGCTCGCTGGCCCGGTTCGCGATCAACGGCCCGCGGCTGTCGCCGGTGGCCCTGCAGGCCGCCGCGGAGGCCGGGCTGGGCGACCCGCGCGAGGGCGCGGTGTGCCGCAACCCGTTCCGGTCGATCCTGGTGCGGGCCGTGGAGACGGTGTACGCCGTCTCGGAGGCGCTGCGGATCATCGACGCCTACGAGCCGCCCGCGCGCCCGTACACCGAGGTGCCGCCGGTCGCGGGCGTCGGGCACGGCGCCACCGAGGCGCCCCGGGGGCTGCTGTACCACCGCTACGAACTCGACGCCGACGGCATCGTGACGCAAGCGGTGATGGTGCCGCCGACGGCGCAGAACCAGGCCGCGATCGAGGACGACCTGCGCCGCACGACGCAGCGCGCGATCGGCGAACGCGACCCGGACGACGCCGAGCTGACGGCTCTGTGCGAGCGGGCGATCCGCAACCACGACCCGTGCATCTCGTGCTCCACCCACTTCCTCGACCTGACGGTCGTCCGTACCTCGGCAGACAGTCCGGGAGGCTGCGATGTCTGAATCTCCGTACACCGTGAGCGATGTGATGACGCACACCGTCGTCGCCGTCGGCCGCCAGGCGCCCTTCAAGGAGATCGTCGAGCTGCTCGACCAGTGGAAGGTCAGCGCCGTACCGGTCCTGGCGGGCGAGGGCCGGGTCGTGGGGGTCGTGTCCGAGGCCGATCTGATGGCCAAGGAGGAGTTCCGGGACACCGAGGAGGGGGATGCGGGCGAGCGGCGCAAGGCCGGCGCGGTGACCGCGGGCGAGCTCATGAGCGCCCCCGCCGTGACCGTGCACGCGGACGCCTCGCTGGCCGAGGCCGCCCGCATCATGGCCCACCGGCACGTCAAACGGCTGCCCGTCGTGGACGGTGTCGGCCTGCTCCAGGGCGTGGTCAGCCGCAGCGATCTGCTGAAGGTGTTCCTGCGCGACGACGAGGAGATCGCCGGGGAGATCCGGCGCGGCGTGCTCGGTCAGCTCCCGGTCGTCGCTCCCCTGACCGTGAGCGTGTCCGAGGGTGTGGTCACCCTGGGCGGCGTCCTGCCCGACCGCACGCTCGTGCCCGTGGTGGCGCGGGCGGTGCGAGCGGTGGAGGGGGTCGTGGACGTCCGGCTCGACCTCTCGCACCGATGAAGTACCTCGACGAGTACCGCGATCCCGTCCTCGCCCGGCGGCTCCTGGACGAGCTGCGGACCACGGCCACCCGGCCCTGGCGGATCATGGAGGTGTGCGGCGGTCAGACCCACACCCTGGTCCGCCAGGGCATCGACGAACTGCTGCCCGCCGGGATGCGGATGATCCACGGCCCCGGCTGCCCGGTCTGCGTCACCCCGCTGGAGACCCTGGACCGGGCGATGGCGATCGCCGCCCGGCCCGGTGTGACCCTCACCAGCTTCGGCGACATGCTGCGCGTGCCCGGCACGGACACCGACCTGCTGTCGCTGCGGGCGCGCGGCGCGGACGTTCGCGTGGTGTACGCCCCGATGGACGCCGTGCGCCTGGCCGCCGACCACCCCGACCGGGAGGTGGTCTTCCTCGCCGTCGGCTTCGAGACGACCGCCCCGGCCAACGCGACGGCCGTCCTGCACGCCGCCCGCCTCGGTCTGGCGAACTTCTCGATGCTGGTCAGCCACGTCCTCGTGCCGCCCGCCATGACGGCCCTGCTCGACGACCCCGACTGCGAGGTGCAGGCCTTCCTCGCGGCCGGGCATGTCTGCGCGGTGATGGGCTGGACCGAGTACGAGCCGATCGCCGCCCGGCACGGCGTGCCGATCGTGGTCACCGGTTTCGAGCCGCTGGACCTGCTGGAGGGCATCCTGATGGCCGTACGGCAGCTGGAGGCCGGGCGGGCCGAGGTGGAGAACCAGTACGTGCGGGCCGTGCGCCGGTCCGGCAACACCGCCGCCCAGGACGCCGTCCGCCAGGTCTTCCAGGTCACCGACCGGGCCTGGCGCGGCATCGGGGAGCTGCCCGGCAGCGGACTCGAACTGGCCGAGCGATACCGGCGGTTCGACGCCGCCCGCCGCTTCGACGTGGGCGGTCTGCGGCCCGTCGAGGACGCGGCGTGCATCGCGGGCGCCATCCTGACCGGGGCGAAACTGCCCACCGACTGCGCCGCGTACGGCACCCGCTGCACACCCCGCCATCCGCTGGGCGCGCCGATGGTGTCGTCCGAGGGCACCTGTGCCGCCTTCCACGCGGCCGGCCGCACTCCCGCGAGGAGCACGCCATGAGCATCCAATGCCCCACCCCGAACCACGAGGACGAGGTCGTCCTGCTGGGCCACGGTGCCGGCGGGCGCCTCACCGCGGAGCTGCTCGAGGGCCTGGTGCTGCCCGCGGTCGGCGGCGGCACGGGCCCGCTGGAGGACGCCGCGCTGCTGCCCGCCCATCCGAGTCTGGTGATGA
Source organism: Streptomyces sp. NPDC101225 (assembly GCF_044767585.1). Lineage (NCBI taxonomy): Bacteria > Bacillati > Actinomycetota > Actinomycetes > Kitasatosporales > Streptomycetaceae > Streptomyces > Streptomyces sp. NPDC101225. Next base: position 333,125 of record NZ_JBIWOE010000001.1, on the reverse strand, counting down.
GCACCGACAGCTTCGTCGTCAGCCCGCTGTTCTTCCCCGGCGGGGACATCGGGTCCCTGGCCGTGCACGGCACGGTCAACGACCTGGCCATGCGCGGTGCGCGGCCGCTGGCGCTGTCCGTGTCCCTGATCGTCGAGGAGGGGCTGCCGCTGGCCGAACTGCGGTCCGTCATGGTGTCGTTGGGCAAGGCCGCGCAGAACGTGGGCGTCCCCGTGATCACCGGGGACACCAAGGTCGTCGGGCGCGGCGCCGCCGACCGCCTCTTCGTCAACACCACCGGCATCGGGCAGCGGCACGAACTGCTGTGCCCGTCGGCCGCGTCGGCCCGCCCTGGCGACGCCGTGCTGCTGTCGGGGCCGATCGGCCTGCACGGCACGACCGTGCTGAGCACCCGTGAGGGGCTCGGCTTCGAGAGCGACATCGCCTCGGACAGCCGTCCGCTGCACCGGCTGGTGCGCGCCCTGGCCCCACTCGGCGAGGCGGTCCATGTGCTGCGCGATCCGACCCGGGGCGGGCTGGCGGCCGCGCTCAACGAGATCGCCCGGGACTCCGCCGCCGCGGTGGAGGTCGAGGAGCACGCCGTGCCGGTGCCGGAGGCGGTGGCCTCCGCCTGCGACCTGCTGGGCCTGGACCCGATGGTGGTCGCCAACGAGGGCTGCCTGGTCGCGTTCGTCGACGCCGGCGCGGCCGAGGCGGCGCTGGCCGCGATGCGGTCGCTTCCCGAGGGGGCGCAGGCGGTGCGGATCGGCGAGGTGCTGCCGCAGGGGCCGCGGGGGCGGGTCACCCTGCGGACGCTGGTGGGCGCCCGGCGGATCGTGGAGATGCCGCTGGGTGAGCAACTGCCGCGTATCTGCTGACGGTTGACCGGGCAGGCAAGGCCGTCGCGGCAGGGGCAGGCAAGGTCGTCGGCCGGTCCTCCCGGGCTCCCGTGAGCGGGTCCTCCCGGGCTGCCGTCAGCCGGTCCTGCGGCCCCACCGCGGGTCGATCAGGGCCCACTCCATGTCCCACTGCTCCTGCCGCCGCCGGTCCATGCGGGCGCGCGCGCACCAGCTGATCATGATCACCGCCGCGCCCGCGGCCACCGCGGCCACCGCGCCCGTCACGGCCCCCTGGAACTCCGCCTCGCCGGCCGTCGCGGGCTCACGCACGAGGTTGCCCCGCGCGTCCAGCCACACCGCGGTCGTGCTGCCGGTCCTGCTCCTGGCGGAGTCGACCCGGGCGAGGCCCGTGCGGGTCGTGCCGTCCGCCGCCGTGTAGCGGACGTGGGCCCACACCCCGCCGCCGTCCATGCCGTCGACGGCCGGGGCCGGCCGCACCCCCTGGGTGACCACCGCCGGCACCTGGTGCCGGCCGGCCCTCACGCCGTCGAGGTCGCGCTGGACGGCGTGCGCGGTCAGCACACCGGCGGCGATCGCCCCGCCCAGCGCGAGCAGCCCGGTCGCGAACAGCAGCCACGCCTCGACGAGGTAGCTGCGGCGTCTGAGGGGGTTGCGGCGCAGACGCCACCACCGCACCCGGCCCCGCCGTCCGCTCCCGGCCCGGGGCATGGTCACCACCGCGCCGGGGCGTCGTCGCGGACGAGTACCTGTACGGGCGGGCGCCGGGGTGTGCACCACGTCGGCCGCTGCGGCACGTGCCCCAGGCGCAGGACGGCCTGCGGGTACCGGCCGGCCGTGACGTCCGTGCGCAGGCGGGCGCGCAGTGCGGGCAGTTCGAGGGGCTGCGTGTGGAAGGCGGCCATCACGTCGTGGGCCGCCGCGTGGAGCAGCATGCGCTGCAGGGCCTGCCCGGAACGCAGCCAGTCCGTGCGGCGGTCGTGGGGCGTGGACAGGACGACGACGGTGCCGGTGCCGGCGGAGCGGCTGCGGACGGAGACCCGGCGCCGGCAGGCCCGGGGCAGGTACGCGCGGCCGACCAGCAGGGTGGTGTCCGGGTGGTGGCGGCAGACCTCGACGGGCATGCCGTACGGGCCCACGCAGCGCGCCAGTTCGCCGGCATGCCCGATGTCCGCGCGGTGCGTGTCCTCCGCGGTGCGCACCAGCTCGGCCAGGAATGCCAGCTGCTCCGGGTCGTCGACGATCTGGAGGGTGGCTCCCTCGACCCGGGCCTGCTCGTGCAGACCGGCCAGCAGCTCGTCCGCGACCGGCTCGGCACCGAACCGGCCCCGGTGGGTGCGGCGGCGGTGCATCCCCTGGACGAGCAGCGCCTCGTCGGGGGTGCTCGGCAGGTGGGCGGCGTAGCCGACGCGGGCCAGGTAGTGGGAGTCGGCGGGGTCCGGCAGGAGGTCGACGACAGGCCGGAAGCCGAGATGCCGCACGGCGACCCGCACGTTGAACAGGGCCGCCCCGCAGGCGATGACGGCCTCCCTGCCGAACGGGTCGGTCAGCACCATCCGGCGGCCGCCGTCCAGGTGCACCTCGAAACCGCGGTCGTGGCCCTCCTCGACGAAGAACCAGGGCTGGCTGTTGTGCGGCGAGGGCGCGAGCGAGGCGGCGCGGGCCAGGTGAAGGGCGGCACGGCCCGGTTTGACGTGGGTCACCGACATGATGCATCCCGCCTTTCGCTCAACGTTCACCTCCAGCGTCGCCGTGCGCCGCGCCCTGGCACATGGGCCGTCCGACCCCGCCTGCCCGGGCTCAGCGACCCTGCTTGGGCCGTGGCACCGGCCGGCCGCTCCCGGACCGGCCGCCGGGCGGACCACGCGCGGGCAGCCGTGGCCCCGGGCCCCGAACGGCTGCGGGCGGCGCGGCCGTCCGGCCCTGCGGGGCAGGCCGTGCGGCACTTCCGGCGGCGGCCGGCGCGCGGTTCGCTGGAAGGGTCGGAGGAGGTTGCCATGTCCTGCCAGCCATGGTCCGTCGCCCGCGCCCGCCGGCACCGCCGCGCCGCCCTGCTCACCACGGCGCTGACGCTCCCGGCCCTCGCCCTCACCGCCTGCGGAGCGCAGCCCGCGGCACCCGGCGGCCGTCCTTCCGGCTCGTCCGCCGGCACGGGCACCTCGGGCGGCACGTCGGGCGCTCCCGCGCCCCTCACGTCCGTCCCGTCGACGCCGTCCGCGCCCACGCCGTCCGCGCCCGGCACGGGCGGGTCCGGCGGCACGTCGGTGAAGACCGTCGGGACGGCCGTCTACTTCCTGCACGGCGAGCAGGTCTCGCCCGTCCCGCGCGCCGTGACCGCACCCGCGACCGCCACCGCGGCCGTACGGGCCCTGCTCGACGGCCCCAACGGCTACGAGGCCCGCCACGGCCGCACCACCGCCGTCCCGTCCGGAACACGGCTGCGCTCACTCGTGATCCGCGACCACGTGGCCACCGTCGACCTCTCCGGCCGCTACGACGACGGAGGCGGCAGCCTGTCCCTGCGCGAACGGCTGGCCCAGGTCGTGTTCACCGTGACCCGCTTCCCGTCCGTGCACAAGGTCGCCTTCGAGATGGACGGCAGGCCCGTGCACCACTTCGGAGGCGAGGGCATCGTGCTCGACGGCCCGGTGGGCCGCGCCGACTTCGAGAACGTGTCCCCCGCCGTCCTGGTCGAGTCCCCGCTGATCGGCGATGCCGTCCGCACCCCGGTGCGGGTGCGGGGCAGCGCCAACACCTTCGAGGCCGAGTTCCGGCTGAAGGTCACCGACACCGCCGGGCACACCGCCGCCGACGTCCAGGTCAGGGCGACGTCGGGCACGGGCACCCGCGGCACCTTCGACGTGACCTTCCCCTACAAGGCCGCCCGCACCGGACCGGGCCTGCTCACGGCGTACTTCATGTCGCCGGCGGACGGCCGGCCCGTGACCGTCGACACCGTGCCGCTGACCGTGAACCGCTGACACCGGCCCCCGGCACGAGGACCCCGGCACGATCGTCGCGCCGGGGTCGTCCGGTACGGGTCGTACGTGCGGGCCGTTCGGCCCGCCGTCAGGTCCCGCATGCCGCGGCGGGCTACGCCTTGGCGGCGGGAGGGTGGTGGCCACGGCCCAGGCGCCGGGCCAGCAGGACCAGCGCGACGATGACCGGGACCAGCAGCGGGACCAGCGGCAGACCGATCACCGAGGCGACCAGCCCGAGGCAGAAGAACGCCAGGATCGTGGCGATCAGGTACAGCGCCGCCTCCGCCGTCATCGTGGGGATCTCACGGAAACTCATGATGCGCCTCCCTCCGGGGAGTTGTGCCGTGCGGGTCAGCGGTCCTCCCGCTCCCCGATCAGTTCGCCGGCGACCCGCGCGGCCCACGCCTCGATCGCGGGGAAGTCGCGGAAGTCGCCGCCCTTTCCGTTGCGCACCAGCATCCGGGCCAGACGTCCCTTGGCGCCCTCCTGCAGGCAGCCGCCGAAGGTGACGTGTTCGCGGGCGCCGAGCCGGTCCATGGCACGCCGCACGCCGGGCACCGGCGGGATGTCCTTCTCGGACGCCGAGGGGTCCAGCGGGCCGCTGCTGAAGAACCACACGGGGCGCTCGGCCAGTGCGCGGCGGTTGCGGCGCACGAACCGGCGGGCGTCCTTGTGCCAGCGCCCGGCGTACAGCCCTCCGCCGACGACGACCGCGTCGTAGCGCGTCACGCCGTCGACCGAGGCGGCCGGCTGCGCCTCGGCGGCGAGCCCCGCCTTGGCCATGACCTCGGCCACGGCCTCGGCGATCTGGGCGGTCGATCCGTTCGTCGTCCCGTAGGCGACCAGAACATGGGCAGGCATGGCGGTCCGCCTCCTCTCACAACCGGCGCAGCCAGTCGTCGGCCACGCCGTGCAGGGCCTGCTGCTGGGGCTGGATCTTGGCGTCGTCCAGCCGGAAGGTGAGCTTGTCGACCACGGCGACGACGCCGTCGATCTGCCGGGTCATGGACAGCGCGATCTCCTTCTCGCTCTTGCGCTCCATATGGCCCGCCAGCGTGACCACGCCTTCGGTCACGGAGACGTCGATGCTGCGCGGCGGCAGCCACAGGGCCCGTACCAGCACCTCTTCGATCACCTCGGTGCGGATCTTCGTGTCGGGCCGCAGGAAGACGGTCAGCAGGTCGCGGCGGGTGACGATGCCCACGAGCCGGTCCGCCTCGTCGAGCACGGGCAGCCGCTCGACGCGGTGCTGGACCATCGTCCGTGCCGCCTCCACGATGGTGTCGTCCGCGTACACCGTGACGGCCGGTTCGGTCATCAGCTGGCCGGCGGTGCGCGCGCCGGCCTTCGCGGCGTGCCTCCTGGCGCTCCGTGTCAGGCCGGCCAGCCGGGACCGCTTCTTCGGTTCGAAGGAATCGGGGGTGTCCGCCTGGCGGGCCATCAGGTCGGTCTCGGAGATCACTCCGATGACCTTGTCGTCCTCGTCGACCACCGGCAGTCCGCTGATGCGGTGCTCGCCGAGCCGGCGCGCCACCTCCTTGAACGGGGTGCCGTACTCGGCGCGGACGACCTCCGTGGTCATCACGGAGCCGACCTTGTTGTGCTTCATGACTGTCCCTCCTCAGCGGAGTCGGCGCAGATACGGGTCGTGGGGCCTGCGCGGCACCAGGCGCACCCGTGCGTCCAGCACGGTGACACCTCCCGGGGCCGCGAGGACGGGGTTGAAGTCGGCCTCGGCCAGCTGCGGCAGGTCGCTCGCCATCCGGGACAGCCGCAGCAGCAGGCGTTCGAGCTCCTCGAGGTCGACGGGCCGTGTGCCGTCCGCCCCGAAGAGAAGGGGGGCGCAGCGCGGGGCGGTGATCAGGTCGTGCACGTCGTGGTCGGTGAGCGGGGCGAGCCGCGCCGCGTGATCGGCGAGCACCTCGGTCGCGGTGCCGCCGAGACCGAACAGCACCAGCGGGCCGAAGACCTCGTCCTGGACCACGCCGGCGAACAGTTCGGTGCCGCGGTCGGCGAGCGGCTGGAGCACCACGCCGGTCAGCAGGCCGGCGAAGCGCGTCTCCAGGTCCCGGAAGGCGGCGCGCACCTGGGACTCTCCCCGCAGGTCGAGGTGGACCGCGTGCTCGACGGTCTTGTGCAGCAGGCCGGGCCAGTACCCCTTCATCACCACGCGGCCGTCCGCGCCGCGCAGCCGGTCGGCGGCGAGGGCGGCGTCGTCCTCGGTCTCGGCCCAGGCCCACGGCGACTGCCGGATGCCGTAGCAGCCGAGCAGCGCGGCGCAGGTGCGCGGGTCGAGCCAGCCGCCGTCCGGGTGGGCGTCGAGGTAGGCCTCGACGACGGCGTGGGCGCGCGTCGTCTCGACGCCGTCGAGCGCGGGGACGGTGCCGGCGGGCCGGGCCAGCCAGTCGGCGCGCCGGACGGCGTGGGCCAGCGCCCGTGCCGCCGCGTGGGGTTCGGCGTAGGACGGGACGGTGCCGCCGCCGGCCTGCAGCAGTTCGACCGGCAGGGCCTGTTCGAGCCGGATGACGGCGACGGGCTTGGTCCGTCGCGCGGGAGCGCGGGTGATCGCGCGGACGAGGTCGTCGCCCGTGGCCGCGGCCACCGCCGTGGGGACGAGGGCCACGAGCACGGCGTCGACTCCGCTGTTGCGCATGATCAGGTCGACGCAGTCCGCGAGCTGCTCCTCCGTGACGGCGGCGCTCGCGTCGACGGGGTTGCCGACGGCGGCGCCTTCGGGAAGCACGGCGAGCACGTCGTCGACGAGCCGGGGCGTGGGCGCCGGCAGCATCAGCCCGGCCTCGGCACAGGCGTCGGCCGCGAGCACGCCCGCTCCGCCGGCGTTGGTGACGATCGCGACGCGTCCGCCGGCGGGCAGCGGCTGGGAGTGCAACAGGGCCGCGGTCTCCAGGAGTTCGCCGACCGAGCGGGTGGCGGTGACGCCCGCCTGCGTGAACAGCGCGCCGCGCGTCATGGTGCGGGTGGCGGCGGCCGCGGTGTGCGAGGCGGCGGCGCGGCGGCCCGCGTCGGTGCGTCCGGCGTCGACGGTCAGCACGGGCATGCGGCGCGCCACGCGGCGGGCGGTCCGGGAGAAGGCGCGCGGGTTGCCGAACGACTCCAGGTGCAGCAGCGCCAGGTCGGTGCGGTGGTCGCTCTCCCACCACTGGAGCATGTCGTTCCCGCTGACGTCGTACTTGTCGCCCAGCGACGCGAAGGTGGACACGCCGATGCCGAGCCGGGACAGCCCGTCCAGCAGGGCGATGCCGACGCCGCCGGACTGCACCGCCACGCCGGCCGTGCCGGGGCGCGGGTGGCCGGCGGCGAAGGTGGCGTCCAGGCGCAGCCGGGAGTCGGTGTTGGACACGCCCAGGCAGTTCGGCCCGACCATGCGCATGCCGTAGGTGCGGCAGGCGGACACGAGGGCCCGCACCTGGTCGGCGTCGAGGCCGCCGGTGACCACGAGCAGGGCGCGCACGCCGGCCTTGCCGCACTCCTCGGCCACGGGGGCGACGCCCGCCGCGGGTACGGCGACGACGGCGAGGTCGGGGGTCCTGGGCAGGGCGCTGACCGAAGGGTGGGAGGGCACGCCGAGGATGGAGGTGGCGGCGGGGTTCACAGCGAACACGCGCCGGGTGTAGCCGCCGGCCTTCAGATGGTGCAGGATCGCCCGGCCCACCGAGCCCGGTGTGCGTCCGGCGCCGATGACGGCGACGGTCCTCGGCCGCAGCAGCGGTTCGAGGCTGGCCACGTCGGCGGCCCGCCCGCGCTCCTCCACGGCCGTGAGGTAGGTGTCGTTCTGGGTGAGTTCGATGGTGCAGCGCACCTCGGGGCCCTCGAAGCGGCGGGCGGTGCGCAGTCCGAGGTCGGCGAAGAGCCGGAGCACCTCGCGGTTCTCGCTCAGCGCGTCGGCGGTGAAGGCGGTGACGCCCTCGGCGCGCGCGGCGGAGACGAGGTGTTCGACGAGCAGCGTGCCGACGCCGCGGTGGTGCAGCCCCTCGGCGACCGCGATCGACATGTCGGCCTCGGTGCCCGAGCCGCCGGTGTCGAACTCGGCGAGACCGATCACCTGGCCCGACCGTTCGGCCAGCAGCGCACGGTATCCGGGATGCGGGGCGGCGCAGGCGCGGTCGGCGGCCATCTCGGCCGAGCGCCGGCTCACGCCGAAGAACCTCAGCCGCAGGTTCTCCGGGGACATCTCCTCGTACAGTCCCTGCAGTTGGCCGTGGTCGCCCGGCGCCACGGGACGGATGCACACGGTGGTGCCGTCCGCCAGCAGGGCATGGACCGGGGGGCCACTGGGCTTGTCGTCCGTCATCGCGGATCTCCTCCAGGTGTCTGTTCTCTTCGAGCGTCCGGCGGAACGGTGCGGGGCCCCATGGGCTGACCGGCGGTGACTTGAGGGCCGGACGGCCCTCGGTCCGCCGCGCCGGCGGAGGGGTCCGCCCCGTTCACGGTCGGGCGGCCCGGTCCGGCACCACGGCGACGGGGCAGTGGGCGCGGCCCACGAGGGTGCGGCCCGGGGAGCCGGGCGCCAGCTCCAGCGACCGGTGGCGGGACGCTATGACGACCAGCTGGGCGCCGGCGCTCGCCCGGACGAGCGCGTGTCCGCTGCGGCGCCGGGTGCGCCGGTCCCGGACGCTGACGCCGGGGTACTTCTTCCGCAGCCGGGTCAGCGGCCGTCGCAGGGCTTGCGCCCGCGTGCGCAGGACCAGCAGCTCGGCGCCGCGCTCCGCGGCTTCCGCGAAGGCGAATTCGGCGGCGTCCGCCGAGGTGGCGTCGGCCAGCACCACGGGGCCGTGCCGCCGTGTCCGGCCGCGCACCACCAGCAGCGGGACGCGTCCGTGGGCGGCCAGCCGGCCGGTGAGTCCGATCGCCCGCCGGTCCCCCACCACGGTGAGCGACGCGCTGCGCGACTCCGTCTCCAGCACCCGGGCCGCGTCGCCCAGCAGGACGTCGCTGGTGACCGTCACGTGCGGTGCGGCCTTGCGGGCGCGCCGCTCGGCCTCGCTCAGCCTGGCGTTCAGGCTGTCGCGCAGTGCGGCGCCGTCCGGGTCCCAGGGCGGCACGCCGGGCTGCACGCGCGCCGTCGCCCAGGCCAGGGCGTGCGCCAAGTGCAGTTCCGTACCGCGCCGTTCGGCCTCCAGTGCCGCGGTCTCCACCGCCGCCAGGCTCGACGGCGAACCGTCGACCCCCACCACGACCGGCCCGTTCATGACAGTCCTCCCGCCGTCGGCCCGTTCCGGGCGGGCTCGGGTGCGAGGCCCGGCCGGAACGGCATCGTGCGGCGGGGACCGTGCCCGCCGTTTCCGGCGGGACGGCCCCCGCCTCCCCTGACGCCCCTCAGCGTCGGGCCGCGGACCACCGGCCGCAGTGGGCCGTACGGGCCCAATGGCGCACCGTCCGGCCCTGCCCCGGCGCTCGTGCCGCGGCCAGCCTGGAGATGGGAGGCACCTTGCGCGGCGGACGCCGCGCGGAGAGTGGAGGTGTGCCATGACCGGACCCGTCGTCGTCGGACTCGACGGCGCCCCCGCGAGCGTCACGGCCGCGTGGTGGGCGGCGCGCGAGGCCGCGGACCGGCATCTGCCGCTTCTGCTGCTGCACTCCTGGACCAGCCGGCCGTTCGACGTGCCCGCCGCCCGCAAGGCCCTCGCCAGGCAGCGCCGGGGAAGTCAGATCCTGCAGCGGACGCAGTCCGAACTGCTGGAGCGGTACGCGGATCTCGACCTGGTGACGGAGCTGGTCCCGGTCGACGCGGCGCAGGCCCTGCTGGACGCGAGCGGCACCGCGTCGCTGCTGGTGCTCGGCTCCCAGGGACACGGGCCGTTGACCGGCTTCGTGCTGGGCTCCATCAGCCTGCACGTCCTGGGCCTGTCCCGGTGCCCCACCGTGACCGTACGGGCCGACGATCCCGCCGTGGAGAGCGGCTGGGGGCGCCCGGCCGCGGCCGACCGGCAGGAGATCGTCGTCGGCGTGCGGGAGGCCGGGCCGGCCTCCGCCCCGCTGCTGGAGTTCGCCTTCACCTCCGCCGACCTGCACGGCGCGCGGGTGCGCGCGGTGCGGGCGCTGCCGGTGTCGTCCCTGGTGACGCATCCGCCGGTCGGCCGTGCCGACGAGGGCTACGAGACGGACGAACACGGCCGGCTGGCCGCCGCGCTCGCACCGTGGCGGCAGAAGTTCCCCGGCATCGACGTCGTGGACCATGTCGCCCGCGGCCCGGCGGCGCAGGTGCTGCTCACCGCCTCCGCGCAGGGCATGCTCACGGTCCTGGGCCGACGGCGTCACCCGTCGCCGCTCACCTGGAAGCTCGGCCCGGTCGCGCAGGCCGCCCTGCACCATGCGCCGTGCCCCGTGGCCGTCGTCCCCCACGACTGACCCGCACCGGCCGAGCGAGCCCGTCATGACCACCGTCACCGCGAAGAAGCAGCTGCGCCGGCTGTTCACGGCCCTGTTCGTGCCGCCGACGCCCGAGTCCGTCCTGTTGTCCGTGACCACGACCGCGCTCCTGGCGGGCGGCGTCTGCCGGCTCGCCGGCGCTCCCGGCCTGGCCGACCTGTGCTGGGCACTGGGCACGGCCGCCGCCGTGCTCCCGGCGGTCGGCTGGGTGCTCGACGCCCTCCGGCACGGCCACGCCGGCGTCGATCTGATCGCCGTCCTCGCGCTCGGCGGCACCCTGGCCGTGCGCGAGTACCTCGCCGGAGCGCTCATCGCGCTGATGCTGGCCTCCGGCCGCACCCTGGAGGCGGCGGCGCAGCGGCGCGCCTCGCACGATCTGCGGGCGCTGCTGGAACGCGCGCCGCGCACCGCGCGGGTACGGACCGGGACCGAGGTGAACACCGTCCCCTCCAGCGAGGTCGCGGTCGGCGACCTGCTCGTCGTGGGCCCCGGCGAAGTGGTGCCCGTGGACGGCCGGGTGGCCGACGTGCCCGCCGTGCTGGACGAGTCGGCGCTCACCGGTGAACCCCTCACGGTGCGGCGGGTGCGGGGCGAGACGGTGCGCAGCGGCGTGGTCAACGGCGGCGACGCCTTCGAACTGCGCGCCACCGCGGTGGAGGAGGACAGCACCTACGCGGGGATCGTGCGGCTGGCCCGGCAGGCGGGCGCGGAGTCGGCCCCGGTGGTGCGGCTGGCCGACCGGTACGCGGCCTGGTTCCTGCCGCTGTCCCTGGCGGTCGCGGGGGTGGCCTGGCTGGCCAGCGGCTCCGCCGTGCGGGCGGTGGCCGTCCTGGTGGTGGCGACGCCGTGTCCGCTGCTGCTGGCGGCGCCGGTGGCCGTCGTCTCCGGGCTGTCCCGGGCCTCGCGGCTCGGGGTGGTCGTCCGCGACGGAGGGGCGCTGGAGAACCTGGGCCGGGCCAGGACCCTGCTGCTGGACAAGACGGGCACGCTCACCAGCGGCCGGCCCCGCGTCCTGGACGTGGTCGCGGCGCCCCGGTGGCAGCCCGCCGAGGTGCTGCGGCTGGCGGCCTCGCTCGACCAGTACTCCCCGCACGTCCTGGCACAGGCCGTGGTCGACGCGGCGCGCGAGCGCGGGCTTCGCCTCTCCGTGCCCGCGGACGTGTCGGAGGAGCCCGGCCGGGGCGCGTCCGGCACGGTGGCGGGACGCCGGACGGCGATCGGCCGGCGTGAGGAGGACGCCCGGCCGCCGGACTGGGCGCGGTCGGTGGAGAACCGGGCGCTGCTGGACGGGGCGGCGGTGGCCTGGCTGTCCGTGGACGGCGACCCGGTCGGAGCCGTGCTGCTGCGCGATCCGCTGCGTCCGGACGCGCCGCGCACCCTGCGCCGGCTGCGCGCCTCCGGCATCCGGCGGCTGGTGATGCTCACCGGTGACCGTGCCGCCCCCGCGCGCGAGGTGGGCGCCGTCCTCGGCCTCGACGACGTACGGGCCGGACTCACCCCGGCCGGCAAGGTCGCCGCGGTCCGGGCGGAGCGCGAGCGCGCGGTCACCGTCATGGTGGGCGACGGGGTGAACGACGCTCCGGCGCTCGCCGCCGCGGACATCGGCGTGGCGATGGGGGCCCGGGGCTCCACGGCCTCGTCGGAGGCGGCCGACATCGTCCTGACCACCGACCGGGTGGACCGGCTCGCCGACGCCGGGGCCATCGCCGTACGGGCGCGGCGCATCGCCGTGCAGAGCGCGCTCGGCGGCATGGCGCTGTCGCTGGCCGCCATGGCCGCGGCCGCCTTCGGTCTGCTGGCGCCGGCCGCCGGCGCGCTGCTGCAGGAGGGCATCGACGTGGCGGTGATCCTCAACGCCCTGCGGGTGCTGCGCGACGACCGGCAGGGCCGGCCGGTGCTGTCGCCGTCCACGGAGGCCCTCATCCGCCGCTTCGCCGCGGAACACGACGACCTGCAGGACGTGCTGGACGCCGTGCGCGACGCCGCCGACCGGCTGTCGGACGGGGCGGGTGCGGAGTCCCTGGCCGCGGTGCGCGAGGTGCACCGGCTGCTCACGGAGCGGCTGCTGCCGCACGAGTACGCCGAGGAGCACCAGTTGTATCCGGCGCTCGCCCCCACCCTCGGGGGCCCGGAGGCGACCGCCACCATGAGCCGCGCGCACGCGGAGATCGAACGGCTCGCCCACCGCGTCGCCACCCACCTCACGCTGGCCGGCCCCGACGGAGCCCTGTCCCCGGAGCAGCTGGACGACCTGCGGGCCTGCCTCTACGGCCTGCACTCCGTGCTGCGGCTGCACTTCACCCAGGAGGAGGAGAGCTACTTCTCCCTCTCCACGACCGGACAGGGCCCGATCGGCCGGCCGTAGGACCGGTCGGCCCATCCCGGTGGCGGTGCCGACTGCGCACCATGACGGTGTGCCCCGTCCCGCGGCAGAGGCCGAGGGCGTCGCGAAGGTCTCGGAGGTGACCCCCATGAGCACGGTTCCCTCGCGGCGGTCGTCCGGACGTCCCGCCACCGTTGTGCACCTGCCCTGTGCCCGGCGCACCGTCGGCGTGGAGGCGGCGCTGCGGCTGCCCAGTGTGATGGTGCTGGTGGTCGAGGACGCGTGCACCGTGATCGCCCTGCACGACTGGCGGCGGCGCGAGCCCCACCGCCTGCGCCCCTTGGCCCGCCGCCGCTGGCGGGCGGAGGGCAGGCGGCTGCGCGCCAAGGAGCAGCGGATGCGGGAGCTGGCCGCGCAGTGCCTGGACGCGCCGGACTGACCGAAGGGGGTGCGATGAAGGAGACCCTGCCGCTGGGGCGGATCGCCGGTGTCCGGGTCGGTCTGCACTGGAGCGTGCTCGTCATCGTCGGCCTCGTGACCGTGATGCTCGCGGGCGGACGGTTCCCGGACGCCCACCCGGGCCACTCCGCCTGGGCCTACGACGTCCTGGCGCTGCTGACGGCGCTGGTCTTCCTCGCCTCGCTGCTGGCCCACGAGCTCGCGCACGCGGTCGTCGCCCGGCGCAACGGCGTCCAGGTCGACGGCATCACCCTGTGGATGCTCGGCGGCGTCGCCCGGCTGCGCAGCGAGGCGCCCACCCCGGCGGCGGAGCTGCGCATCGCCGGTGTGGGCCCGCTGACCAGTGCGGTGCTGGGCGCGGCGTTCACCGGCCTGGCCCTGTGGCTGGACGCGATGGGCGTCTCCGGCCTGGTCGTGGAGGCGGCCGCCTGGCTGGCCGCGATCAACGTCGTCCTGGCGGTGTTCAACGCCGTTCCCGCCGCCCCGCTGGACGGCGGACGCCTGCTGCGGGCGTATCTGTGGCACCGCACCGGCGATCCGGTCCGGGCCACCCGCAGTGCCTCGGCGGGCGGACGCGCCGTGGGCTGGTTCCTGGTCGTGGCCGGCTTCGCCGCGGTGCTCTTCCAGGGCAGCCTGTCGGGACTGTGGTCCGCGCTGATCGGCTGGTTCCTGATCACCGCCGCCACCGAGGAGGCCCGCCGGGCCGAGCTGGGCGGCGTACTGGCCGGGCTGCCGGTCCGTCAGGTGATGACCCGCGACCCGGTCACGGTCCACGACTCGACGACCGTCCTCGCGTTCCTGGCCGAGGGGCCGTTCGGCGCCTACCGTCACTCCGCGTTCCCGGTGCTCGCCGCGGACGGCACGCCGGCCGGACTGGTCACGGTGCGGCTCGTCGACCGGGTCCCCCTGCAGGCCCGTTCGGCGACCACGATCGCCGATGTGATGCGTCCCCTCACGGACGTCGCGACCGCGTCCCCCGACGAGCCGGTCGTGGACCTGATCCCGCGTCTGGAGGCGAGCCGGGACCGCCGGGCCCTGGTCCTCGACACCGGGCACCTCGTCGGCATCGTCACCCTCGCCGACGTCAGCAGGGCGCTGACCTGGCTGACGGCGACGACCCGGCCGCGGGCGTGAGAGTGCGGCCCCGCCGCCGGACAGGGCCCCTCGGACACCGGCCCCGGGCCCTTCGGCCCGCGCGACGGCCCTCCGGCGCGCGGCACGGTGGGATCGAAGGCCTTTCAGGGGAGATCTGTGAGGAGGCAGCCGTGTCCGGATGCGCCGATGACAAGGGCATCGTCGTGGGCGTCGACGGTTCCGCGGCCTCACGCGCCGCGCTGCGCTGGGCCGTTGAACAGGCGCACGCCCTCGGCGTCGAGCTGGTCGCCGTGCACGCCTGGGAGCCGGCCAGCGGGTTCGCCCCCTACGCACCCGTCTCCGCGCGCCCCACCCCGACGGAGCAGCGCGCACGGGCCGCCGAGGTACTCGCCGCCACCGTGCGCGCCGTCTTCGGCCCGCACCCGGGCACCGGCACGCACGCCGTGCTGGCGGAGGGCCCACCCGCGCGGGTCCTGCTGCAGCAGGCGCGCGGGGCGCTGCTGCTCGCCCTGGGCCGCGGGCCCCGCGAGCAGGGGGAGGCGCGGGGGGTGGGCCCGGTGGGCCGCGAGTGCCTGCGCCACTCCACGGTGCCCGTCGTCGTGGTGCCCGCCCCCGAGCGGCCGGAGCGTCCCCCCGAGGGCCGACGGGGCGCCAGGTCACTGCACACGGCCGGCGTCACCCGGGGGCACCGGACGAACCGGAACGCGCGGGACCGCGCGATCGACACGAGGTGATGACCCATGGACGTCCTGGTGGGATACGCGACCGCCCACGGCTCGACGCGCGGGATGGCCGACCGTGTGGCGGCCGGACTGGACAAGGCCGGTCTGCGGGTGGAGGCCAGGGAGCTGGGGACGGTCGACGACGCCGACGCCTACACCGCCTTCGTCCTCGGCAGCGCGGTGCACGGGCAGACCTGGCTCGAGCCGGCCAAGGACTTCCTGCGCGACAACGCGGACATCCTCGGCACCCGCCCGGTGTGGATCTTCAGCGTCGGGATGCCGGCCGCGCTGCACGGGCCCTGGAAGCGCCTTGGGCCCAAGGAGGAGCCGGTGATCGTGGAGAGCCTGCCCGGCGAGCTGCCCTACCGCGGCCATCGCCTCTTCTCGGGTGTCATCGCCCCGGAGCAGCTGCCGTTCACCGGGCGCCTGATGTTCCGCCTGGTCGGCGGCCGGTTCGGCGACTACCGCGACTGGGCCGCCGTGGACGCCTGGACGTCCGGGATCGCCGACGACCTGACGCGCTGACGGCTGGGCCGTTCGGTCCCGGTTCCGGTCCCGTACCGGCCCATGATCCGGGGTCGATGGCCTCATGACGGCGCGACCTGTCCCGTACCAGGCTGGTCGGTGCGGGGCGGACAACGGGGCGGCCTCCGCCCCGCCGAGCGCGAACGAGGCGGTGACCATGCGATTCGACGACCGTACGGATGCGGGACGCCGGCTGGCGCCCCTGCTGGCACACCTGCGCGGCCAGGACGTCGCCGTCCTGGGACTGCCCAGGGGCGGGGTACCCGTGGCCTTCGAGGTGGCACGGGAGCTCGACGCTCCATTGGACGTCCTCGTGGTACGGAAGCTGGGCGTGCCCCGGCAGCCCGAGCTGGCCTTCGGTGCCGTGGGGGAGCACGGGGTCCTCGTGCTCAACGACGACGTGATCGAGGAGGCGGGGCTGGGACCGGACGAGCGGCAGACGGTGGAGCGGGTCCAACGGGCCGAGGTGGAACGGCAGTCGGAGCGCTACCGCCGCGACCGTGTGCCCGTGCCCGTGGCCGGGCGGAGCGTCGTGGTGGTGGACGACGGGCTGGCCACCGGCGCCACCGCCGAGGCCGCGTGCCGCGTGGTCCGCGGTCAGGGGGCGAGCCGGGTCGTGCTGGCCGTACCGGTGGGGACGGAGCGGACCGTGCTGCGTCTGCGCCGCACGGCCGACGAGGTGGTCTGTCTGCACTCGCCGCGCTTCTTCGGCTCGGTCGGCGCCTGGTACCGCGACTTCACCCAGGTCCCGGACACGCAGGTGGCCGCCCTGCTGCACCGGGCCGTCCGGCCCGCACCGCCGGCCGCGTCCCGTCCCCCTGCCCCACCACCCGCCACTCCACCACCCGCCACTTCCCCGCCCACCACTTCCCCGCCCGCCGACTCCCCGCCCGCTGCCGAACGCCCGCCCCGGCACCGGGAGATCGAGATTCCCACGCGCCATGTGCGGCTGGCCGCGCGGTTCGTCCTGCCCGAGGAGGCACCGGCCGTCGTGGTGTTCGCGCACGGCAGCGGCAGCAGCCGCCACAGCCCGCGCAACCGGTACGTCGCCGACGTCCTGGACCGGGCGGGCCTGGGCACCCTGCTGCTGGACCTGCTCACCGAGGACGAGGAGGGCGACCGGCACAACACCTTCGACATCGTCCTGCTGGCCAGGCGGCTGCGCGCCGCCGCGGACTGGCTGCGCCGTGAGACCGGCCTGCCCGTCGCCTACTTCGGGGCCAGCACCGGCGCGGCCGCCGCGCTGCAGGCCGCCGCGGTGGACCCTGCCATCCGCGCGGTCGTCTCCCGCGGCGGCCGCCCCGATCTGGCCTCGCCCGCCGCGCTGGCGCACGTGCGGGCCCCCACGCTGTTCGTCGTCGGCTCGCTCGACACGCGGGTCCTGAGCCTGAACCGGCTGGCCGCCGACTGGATGCACTGCGACCACCGCATCGCCGTCGTCCCCGGTGCCGGTCATCTCTTCGAGGAGCCGGGCACCCTGCCCACGGTCGCGGCGCTGGCCCGCGAATGGTTCACCGGTCACCTCGCGTTCGACCCCGCTGTATATGGTCGGGCGACGGCGGAGGGCGACAGGGGGCGGGTGGGGCATGGGCCAGGCGTCGCGGGGCGGCAGGACGGCTGAGCTGGAGCGGCGGCTCGGTGTCTTCGACGCCGTGGTCATCGGGCTGGGGTCGATGATCGGCGCGGGCATCTTCGCCGCGCTGGCGCCGGCCGCGCGGGCGGCGGGGTCGGGACTGCTGGTGGGGCTGGCGGTCGCGGCCGTGGTGGCCTACTGCAACGCCACGTCCTCGGCCCGGCTCGCCGCCCGCCATCCGCAGTCCGGAGGGACGTACGTGTACGGCCGCGAACGGCTGGGCGCGTTCTGGGGGTATGTCGCCGGCTGGGGATTCGTGGTGGGCAAGACCGCGTCGTGCGCGGCGATGGCGCTGACCGTGGGGTCGTACGTGTGGCCGGAGCAGGCGCACGGCGTCGCGGTGGCCGCGGTCGTGGCCCTGACCGCGGTCGACTACGTGGGCGTGCAGAAGGCGGCGTGGCTGACCCGGGCGATCGTGGCCGTGGTCCTGGTGGTGCTGGCGGCGGTGGTCGTCGCCTGCCTGACCTCGGCCGACGCCCGCGCCGGACGGCTGGACACCGGCCCGGACACCTCCGTCCGCGGCGTGCTGCAGGCCGCGGGTCTGCTGTTCTTCGCCTTCGCCGGGTACGCGCGCATCGCCACCCTGGCCGAGGAGGTGCGCGACCCCGCGCGCACGATTCCGCGGGCGATCCCCCTCGCCCTGGGCATCACCCTCGTCGTGTACGCGGCGGTCGCCGTGTCCGTGCTCCTCGTCCTCGGTCCCGCGCGGCCGGCCGGGGAGAGTGCGCCGCTGGCCGAAGCCGTGCGGCAGGCCGGAGCGCCGGGCCTGGCCCCGGTCGTGCGGGCGGGTGCGGCGGTGGCCGCCCTCGGGTCGCTGCTCGCCCTGATCCTGGGCGTCTCGCGCACCACGCTGGCCCTGTCCCGGGACCGCCGTCTGCCCCATGTCCTGTCCGCCGTGCACCCCCGGTTCAAGGTCCCCCACCGCGCCGAACTCCTGGTCGGTGCGGTCGTGGCCGTCCTCGCCGCCACCACGGACGTACGCGGCGCCATCGGGTTCTCCTCCTTCGGCGTGCTCACCTACTACGCCGTGGCCAACGCCTGCGCGTGGACCCTGACCGAGCGGGAGAACCGGCCGCCGCGGGTCGTCCCCGTCGTCGGGCTGGCCGGCTGTCTGGTCCTCGCCTTCACCCTGCCCGCCTCCTCGGTGGCCTGGGGAGCGGCCGTACTGCTCCTGGGAGTCGCCGCCTACGGGGTGCGCAGCCGCATCACCGCGCGCGGAAGGTCCTGAGCCCGCGCACGGCCCGCGGCGCACCGCTCACCCGCGGGCGCCGAGGCCACCCGGCCACCTCCGCGACCGGCCGTCGGTCCGCCGGCACGGAGGGGGCGCGGGTGGCGGGAGCTCAGCGGTCCCGGCCGGGCGCGGGCGCACGGCAGAGGTGCCGGGCGATGCGTGTGGCGGCGAACTCGGTCCCGGCGACGAACCGCATCATCGGGCCGAACATGGGCGCGGCGAGCGATCCGGTGAAGTACAGGCCCGGCACCGACGATTCGAGGGCCGCCGAGAGGTGCGGGGCCCTCGAACCGCGCACGCACACCACGGAGTCACGGACCGCGGCCGACAGGAACGGCACCGCGTCCAGGTCGAGCCGGTAGCCGGTCGCCGCCAGCACGTGATCGACGGTCATGGTGCCGGGTCCGCCCGGCCCGTCGACCTCCAGGCGCACCCCGGCCCGTACCGCTTCGGCACCCACGACGCGGCAGGAGGTACGGACCGCGACGATGCCCTCGACCCTCTCCCGCAGCCACCAGCCGCCCGAGGGCCCGAGCGCCCGGCGGAAGAGCAGCAGGCGTGCCGCCGCGGGCATCCGGCGCACCCCGCCCGGGGCCTTGCAGACCGCCGCCAGGATCCAGCCGGTGCCCAGCGGCGAGGCGGGTTTGGCCACCCGCTCCGTCAAGGGCCGGGCGAGGTCCGGCTTCATCCCCCACAGCACCCGCGGCTCGCGCACCAGGACCTGGGCCTTCGCACCGGCCTCGTGCAGCAGGGCGGCGCTCTCCAGCGCCGACTGCCCGCCCCCGATCACGACGACGCGCCGGCCGGCGTAGTACGACAGGTCGGTGTGCTGGCTGGTGTGGGAGACCAGGGCGTCCCTGCCCGGGCCGTCCGGGGCGAGCCGCCGCAGCTCCGCGGGGATGTGGGCGAGGCCGTTGAGGCCGGTGGCGGCCACGACCGCCGCCGCCTCGATCTCCCGTCCGTCGTCGAGGCGGACGAGGAAGGCCGCTCCGGGTCCGGGCCGGTCGACGGCGGTCACCCGGGCCTGGTCCACCTCCCCCACGTACTGCTTCTGGAACCACATCCCGTAGCGCACGAAGACGTCGCACGGGATCGGTGTGAGCTCGGTCAGCTCCGGCTCGCCGTGAACCCGGCGGAAGTCCGCCAGCCGGCCGCCCGGCCCCGGCGCCGAGAGGTCGGTGGCGTCCGGAGTCGATTTCAGGAACATCCCGGTGGCCATCGCGTGCCGCCAACTGCCCAGCACTTCACCGAAGACGCGCACCGGCACGCCCGCTGCCCGCAGATGCGCGGCCACCGAGAGACCGTACGGCCCCGCACCCACGATGACGACCGGAAGCCCCCCGCGCCCGGTCAACGCCTGCTCGCCGACGGGGCGTTGCCCCGGAAGCGACTGCGTCATGCATCCCCCACTTGGTCCTGACGCCGCCTTCCCCAAAGCAGCGCGACATGTGGGATGGTGCGTCCGGCGCAGGCCCGTCGCACCCGTCCCCCTCCGTGGCTCAGTGTGACGTGTCGCCGCGCTCCCGGTCGACGATATCGGCACACGTTGTCCAAAACGTGGTCGAAACGTGGACGACGAATTGCCTACCGATCCCCCGTGGCCTCGTCCCACGCACAAGCGGGCGTCCGCGAACAGATTCGATCAATGGCATGGGACCGGCTCACCGGTCCGCGGGGTCCGGCCGCCCGTCGGCCGGCGTGCCGCGCGCGCCCGCCGCCCACCGTCTGCGGACGGCGTCCTCGTGCTCGCTCTGCTCCAGTGCGCGGTCCGCGGCGGCCAGGGCCGTCTCCAGGCGCGGCACCCAATGCCGGCGCAGGGCCCGTAGCCGGCGCCGGGTGCGGACGACCTCGTCGCCGACGGCGCGGGAAGCGGACCGGGCGGCGGCGTAGGCGGCCGCCGCCCGCACCGCTTCGGCGTAGGCGGCCTCGGCGTGGAGGAGGGCGGTGTTCGCGGGCGTGGGGTCGTCCGGCTCCCGGGGCGGCACCGCGCACGTCACGCTGCCCGGGTGGCGTACCCCCATGGTGGAGGCCCAGGAGACCTCCAGCTCGGCGCGGCGGGTGAAGTCCGTGGTGTCCAGTGCCTCCTCGCCGTTCAGCAGCAGCCCGCGCCGCAGCCATCGCTCGGCCTGCCCCAGCCGCTGCCGCCAGCGCTCGCCGGCGTCCTGCTCGGCGCGCAGCAGTTCCGCGTGGCGGGTCCGCAGGACACGCAGCTTCTGGTCGAGCAGGTCCGCCCCGCGCCTGGCGACGTCGAGGCTGCGGCGCAGGCGCAGCCGGCCGGCCCGGCCGGGCGGGACACGCGGTTCGGCCATCGTCTCACCCGCCTTCCTCCGCGCCGTGGGCGTCGAGGAACGCGGCCGGGAGCATGGCCAGTTGGCTGCGCGGAAGGGTGAGCAGCACCTGCCAGGCGCGGTCCAGCGTCTGCTCCAGGGTGCGCCGTTCGTCCCGCCCCTGGTGCACGAGGCCGTGGGCGAACGCCTCGTCGAAGTCCAGGTAGGTCCGGTCGGCGGGGCCGAGGGATCCCTCGCCCACGAGATCGGCCAGTTCCCTGACCTGCCGGGCGCGGGCCAGCGCGGACAGCAGCTGGGCGGCGACGTCGAGATGGTCCTCGCGGGTACGGCCGGGCCCGGCTCCCTTGCGCATCAGCCGGGACAGCGAGGACAGGGCGTCGACCGGCGGATAGACACCCCGGGCGTGCAGCTGCCGGGAGAGCACGATCTGCCCCTCCGTGATGTATCCGGTGAGGTCCGGGACGGGGTGCGTGATGTCACCGGCCGGCATGGTCAGCACCGGCAGCACGGTGACCGACCCCGGCAGGCCGCGGATGCGGCCGCAGCGCTCGTAGAGGGAGGCCAGGTCGCTGTAGAGGTAGCCGGGGTAGGCCCGGCGGGCCGGGGTCTCGCCGCGGGCGGCGGACACCTCCCGCAGCGCCTCGGCGTAGCTCGTCATGTCCGTCATGACCACCAGGACGTGACGGCCCTCGGCGAACGCCAGCTGCTCGGCGACGGTGAGCGCGATGCGCGGGGTGAGGATGCGCTCGATCACGGGGTCGTCGGCGGTGTTGAGCAGCAGCACCAGCTCGCCCGCGGCCGACCGCTCCTCCAGCGCGTCCCGCACGAACTCGGCGTCCGGGTGCGTCACCCCCATGGCGGCGAAGACCACGCAGAACGGCTGCCCTCCGGCCGTCGACCGGGCGGCGATCTGCGTCGCCAGTTCGAGGTGGGGCAGGCCGGCCGCCGAGAAGACCGGGAGCTTCTGCCCCCGCACCAGTGTGGTGAGCGCGTCGACGGCGCTCACGCCGGTCAGCACCGGCTCGGCGGGCGGCTCGCGGCGCAGGGGATTGACCGGGCGGCCGGCGACCGCCGAGGCGGTGGCCCCGAAGACGGGCGGGCCCCCGTCGAGCGGCTCGCCGCGGCCGTTGCACACCCGGCCCAGCCAGCCGGGACCGACGGGGATGCGCAGGGGAGAGCCGGTGAAGACGGCGCCGACGCGCGCGGGGTCCATGCCGGCGGTGTCCTCCAGCACCTGGACCACGGCCGTGCCCCGGTCCACCTCCAGCACGACACCGTGGCGCCGCTCCCCCGACCCCAGCGTGAACTGGACGAACTCGTCCCAGCCGACGCCGTCGACCTTGTCGATGACCGCCAGCGGGCCGCTCAGCTCACGCACCGACGTGAACTCGGCGCGGCCCCAGTCGGGCCTGTCGTTCACGACACCTCCCCGAGCCGGGCGAGCATGTCCGCGCGCAGGGTGTCCACGGTCGCCGCGTCGTGCGGGCCCGCCTCCTCGCGGGCGCGCAGGACGGGCGAGAAGTCGGCCTCCTCGATGTGGGCGGCCGGCACTCCCGCGTCGGCCAGTTCGTGGCAGCGGGCGACGACGGCCAGCACCGCCTCGGCCAGTGCGGCCGTCTTCCTCGCACCGCTGTAGGCGTCCCGTTCGGACAGCGCGCTCTGCTGGAGCACGCCCTCGCGCACCAGCCGCCCGCCCAGGACGCTGACGCGTTCACGCGCGGGCAGGGCGGTGATGCCGAGCAGGTCGACCAGGTCGGCCAGCCGGTCGGCCTCGGCGAGCAGCCCCGCGACCCGGGCGCGGCGGGCGGGCGTGTCCGGGTCGTCCGTGGCGGCGCGGTGCGCGTCGAGCGCCTCGGTGTCGCGGGAGAACGACTCGGCCCAGGAGACGGCCGGGTAGTGGCGGGCGTAGGCGAGTTCGCGGTCGAGGGTCCACAGGCAGCGGACGAAGCGCTGGGTGTGGGCGGTGACCGGCTCGGCCATGTCGCCGCCGGGCGGGGAGACCGCGCCGATCACGGTGACGGAGCCGGTGCGGCCGCCGAGGGTGGTGACCGCGCCGGCGCGCTCGTAGAACGCCGCGATCGCCGAGGCGAGGCCGGCCGGGTAGCCCTCCTCCGCGGGCAGGGCGCCGGTGCGGGAGCCGAACTCGCGCAGCGCCTCCGCCCAGCGGGAGGTGGAGTCGGCGATGACCACCACGTCCAGGCCCATGTCGCGGAAGTACTCGGCGACCGTCACCCCGCTGTGGATGCTGGCCTCGCGGGCCATCATCGGCATGTTGGAGGTGTTGGCGACGATCACCGTCCGGTCGGCGAGGCGCCCGCCGGTGCGCGGGTCGGTGAGCGCGCCGAACTCCTCGATGACGTCGGCCATCTCGTTGCCGCGCTCGCCGCATCCGACGTAGACGATGACGTCCGCGTCGCACCACTTGGCGATCTGCTGGAGCAGCACGGTCTTGCCGGTGCCGAAGCCGCCGGGGACGGCGACCGTGCTGCCCAGCGCCACCGGGAAGAGCAGGTCGATGACGCGCTGGCCGGTGTTCAGCGCCCGGGTGCTGCGCAGGCGTTCGCGGACCGGCCGCGGTGTGCGCACGGGCCACCGGGTGGTCAGCGGGACCACGGTCCCCGCCACCGTGGCGACGTCGTCGTCGGCGGCGAGGCGGCCCGCGGCGGCGATCCGTTCCACCCGTCCCGCGCAGCCGGGCGGGACGAGCACCGGAAGCGGCACGGGCCCGGCGTCGTGGATCTCGCCGAGGACGTCTCCCGGCGCGAGCTGCTCGCCCTCGGCGGCCCGCGGCGTGAACGCCCAGGTGGGCCCGGGGCGTCCGCTCCGGCCGCCGGCCCCGGGTTCCAGCCAGGCCCCGGCCGTCCGCAGGGGGCGCAGCAGTCCGTCGAAGATGCCGCCGAGCAGGCCGGGACCGAGCGCCGCGGACAGCGGCCGGCCCAGCGGGCGGCAGGGCATCCCGGGGGCGAGGCCGCCCGTGTACTCGTACGCCTGGATCGTGATGACCGCGTCGCGGATCGCGACGACCTCGCCGGGCAGTTCCTCCTCGCCCAGGGCGACGAGGTCGTGCATGGCGGTGCCGCCGACGTGCTCGGCCTGCACCAGCGGGCCGGCGACCCGCAGGATGCGGCCGGTGACGTGCCGCGTGGACGTCACGGTGCCCACAGCCGGTCCACCTCCCCGCCGGCCCGGTCCAGCGCCCGCTGGGCGATCGCGGCCAGGCCGCAGTCGAGCCGGCGCCCGGGGGCGTCGCCGACGACCCCTCCGCCGGGCGCCTCCGTGATCCGCGCGTCGGGCCCCAGCACCTGCCGTACATACGCGGTCAGGCGCCGGCGCACGGCGGGGTACGCGGCGGTGCCGCGCAGTGCCTCGACACGGTCCACGACCTGCCGGCACAGGTCCTCCCAGATCTCCCGGCGGGCGGCGAGCTCCCTCGACCGTGCGGCGCGCCGGACCCGGTTGCGGGCGGCGGCGCCGGAGACCTCGGCGTCGTGAGCGCCCTGGCCGCGGGCCTCGGCGAGGACGGCGGACGCCTGCGTCTGCGCCGCCAGGACGGTGGCCCGGGCGTCCTCGGCGGCCGCCGCGAGCAGGGCGTCGGCGTCCTGCGCGGCGTCCCGCAGGAGCCGGGCCCGTACCGGGTCGAGCGCCGGCGAGGCGGCGGCGGGCAGCGGAGGAGTCCTCATGACGGCATCACCGCGGTGAGCGGGTCCTGGGCGTCGCGTGCTCCGGGTCCGAGCGCGGCGGCCGCGGCGGGCGTGAGGATCACCAGGCCCACCTCCGCCGGGAGGCCGCTCCAGGCCGCCCGCACCGCCTCCGGGTTCTCCGCCGGGAGGACGACGACACCCGCCGTCGCCAGCCCGATCACGCGCTGCCGCTCGCCGATCGCTGCCACGTGCGTCATGGTCAGGACTTTCCGATCAGGATGATGGCGACGACCAGGCCGTAGATCGCGATGCCTTCGGCGAGGCCGACGATGACCATGGCC
This sequence comes from Streptomyces sp. NPDC101225, assembly GCF_044767585.1. Lineage (NCBI taxonomy): Bacteria > Bacillati > Actinomycetota > Actinomycetes > Kitasatosporales > Streptomycetaceae > Streptomyces > Streptomyces sp. NPDC101225. Next base: position 308,660 of record NZ_JBIWOE010000001.1, on the reverse strand, counting down.
CGGCCGAACAGCTCGGGCCGTTCGCTGAGCGCCGCGATGGCCGCGGCACCCGTGTACGCCACGGCGATCGCGGCACCGATCGAGGCGCCGGCGACCGCGATCGCGGCGCCGATCAGGGCCGCCGAGCCCGAGCCGGAGCTCTGGGCCGCGGCGGCCGTGGCGGTGTGCGCCTGTGCCGCGCCGCCGCTCAGGGCGACGAGCAGGAGCGCGAGGGCCCCGGAGAACAGCGCCGCGTCCGCCGCGAGGACCCACCGCAGCGCCGCCTTGTCGCGGCGGCGCAGCAGACGTCGGGTCCCGGCGAACGCCACGACGAGCACGGGGAGCGCGATCAGCCAGGCGATCATGTGGTCACCTCCATGGCGGGTGGGGTGGCTGGGGGCACGGACGGTGCCTGGGTGGGCACGTGCCAGGGGCGGAAGGGCCGGCCCTCGGCGTCGAAGACCCGGGAGAACAGCTCGTAGAACTCCAGGCGCAGGGCCTGTACGCCGGCGACGAGCGCCTCCAGGGCGAAGGCGAGCGCGTTGCCGAGCAGCAGGACGAGACACCCGGCGACCACGCCCGCGGGCCCGGAACCGGTCAGTGCCGTGGTCCCCTGCCAGACGATGGCGCCCAGGGCCGCGTGGGTGAGGCCGAAGGCCGCGAGCCGGGCGAAGGACACCGTGTTGGAGCCGATGCGGATCACCACGTCGAAGAGCTGGACCCCGGTCTGCAGGGCGCCCGAGGCGCCGCCGCCGGAGGCCGTGAACAGCCCGGTGCCGGCCAGCGCCAGCCCGGCGAGGGCGAGCAGCGCGCCGCCCGCGGCGAGGACGCGTGCGTGGCCCGCGGTGCCCGCCGCGAGGAGCGCGAGGCCGAGGAAGACCGCGGCTCCCGCGATGCCGGACGCGGCGTACAGGGCACGGCTCGGGCCGCCCTCGCGCCAGCGGTTGACGATGCCCGCCGCGTACGCGAGGGCGAGCAGGACCGCGCCCACGGCGATCGCGGCGGCGAGCAACCGCAGGGGTTCGTCGAGGGGGTTGAGCCACAGCACCGGCAGCACGCCGGTGGGGCCGAAGAATTCGCCGTACGCGAGTCCCGCGAGGGTGCTCGTCACCCCCGCTCCGGCCAGGAACGGCCAGACGGGGCGCAGGGACGCCAGGCGGCGTGGCCGGCCGGTCCGCAGCAGGAGCGCGCCGAGCAGGAGCAGGAGGCCGTGGCCGGCGTCGCCGAACATCATCCCGAACATGGCGACGTAGGCGATCCCGGCGGGCACGGTGGGGTCGACGTCGGCATACGGGACGGTGCCGTAGGTGCGCACCAGCGGGACGAGGGAGCGGCGGACCGTGCTCGTGTCCCGGAGCCGGGTCGGCGGGTCGATGCCGCGGGGCGCGCGCAGCGGCACGAGGGCGCCTCCGGTGTACGCCAGCCGGGCGGACAGGCGCGGCACCTCGGCCGCCGGGCACCATCCGGCCAGCGCGGCGACGGTGCCGTGCCGCACCGCCGCCTCCCGGTACGCCTCCAGTTGGGCCTCCCCCGCGAGCAGGTCGGCCCGGCCCGCGGCCCCGAGTGCGTCGAGGTCGGGTGCCGTGGCGGACAGCAGGGGGCGGACGGGGCCCGGACCGAGCGCCTGGAGCCGGCGGGCAGCGGGTCCGGGCCTGCCGTGCCCCGGCTCACCGGCTCCGTCGAGTTCGACGCAGCCCGCGTCCGCCACGCACACCAGGGCGTCCCGGAGCACGGCGCGGGGGGCGACGACGGCCACCCGGTCCATGCGCGCCGGTGTCAGGGAGTCGGCCCAGGAGTTCATCGTGGACCTCCGGCGCCCGGCCGCCCCGCGCGGCACGGACGACACCCCGCCGGCCGCACACGCGCCGGAGCCGTCCGATCAGCCCAGAAGTTCATCGAAAGCCTCCAGCCCCCGGCCGCCCTGCGCGGCGCACTCCAGCCCCGCGCGCACACGCCAGGCGTCGGTGCCGAGCACCGCCACCGCGCCCACGACGGGTGTCGTGTCGAAACGTGCCTCGTGCAGCAGCCGCAGGCCGTCGCGCTCGACCGTGCTCCACCAGCGCGCCTCGGCCCGCCACAGGTCGCCGGGCGTCTCGACGCCTTCCAGCGCCCACTTGGCCGGCGCCGTCAGGCCGGCGCGGAACGCGCCGAAGGCGGTCGCCCGCACGGCCGCCGTGCCGAGCAGCCGGATCGCGTGCCGGGTGGTCGGCCGGCGACCGGCCACGAAGGCCTCACGGGCCCACAGCAGGGCGGCCTCGCCCGCCGCCCAGCGGGCGGCCGACGGGACGTTCGCCGCGGTGCGGGCGGCCGCCGACCACCGCATGGCGGCGATCACCGCCGCGGGCGACTCGGAGCCGGGGTCCCCCCACGGGGAGGCGGCGAGTTCGGACCGCAGCTCGGCCGGGCTGCCGGCCCGGGACAGCCGGGGCCAGACCGTCGACAGCGCCCCCAGCCGGTAGGGCGGCGGCTGCGGCGCGCCCGCCAGGGCGCGCAGCCGGGCGCGGGTGTTCGCGATCTCGAAGGGCGACGCGAGCAGGCGTACGGCGGCGGAGCCGGGCCGTGGCTGCCAGCCGGCCAGTACCCGCAGCTGCCACAACAGGTTCTCCGCGACCGCCCGTTGGGCCTCGGCGATACCCGCCTCGACGTCGATCCCGCGGCGGTAGGGGGTGGCGGCCAGCGCCCGCAGGGCGTCCGGCAGGCCGGGTGCCGCGGCCAGGCGCCGCGCCGTCGCGGGTCCGGCGCGGCCGGCGGCCATGGCCTCGGCCCGGGTCACCCCGGCGACCCATCCGGCGCCCATGGCGTTCCCCTGTGCGGTCCGTCCGGCCCGGCGTCGGGCGCAGCGGTCAGTTCGCGAACGGTCCGGGCCGCCAGACGTTCGGCCAGGTCGTGGGTGCGGCCGAGTGCGCGCTCCCGCATCCGCGCCACGGCCCGCGCCGCCTCGGCGTCCGCGCGGGCCGCCGCGGCGGAGGCCTCCTCGCCGAGCCGGGCCGCGGTCGCCCGCCTGACCTCCGGGGCCTGTTCCCGCGCGGTCCGCACGATGCGCTCGGCCCGCCGTGCCGCCGTACGCCGACGTGTCGCGGCGTCCCGCGCCGCCGTCTCGCGCAGCGCGGCGGCCTCGGCGGCGGTGTCGTCCAGAAGCGCGAGCGGGGGCCTCAGCTCGGCGGCGAGTTCGGCGGACCGGTCCGCGGGCACGGCGCCGCCGACGGCGGGGCCGGGTGAACCGGCCGGCCGGAAGCGCGCGAGGAACTCGCGGAATCCAGGCATGACGACCTCCGAGCCCGACCACGGCGTCCGCTGGTGGCCTGCTTTCACGCTACGAAAACGGCGTGGCGGCCCACAGGGGCCGTTTGACCTGCGGAAGGGGCCGGGCGGCCCTGTGCCCGCCGGCGGCGCGGGCGCGATGGTGAGTACAGGAGACGCGTTGCGCGCGGACCACGGGAGGCTGCCATGAGCGACCATGACGCCCGGGAAGCAGGCGCGGCATCGGTGGAGGCACGCCGTTCGGTGCCCACCGCCGCCCCCAAGCCCGCCGAGGAATCCCGCCAGAACCTGATGGTGCGCTATCTGCAGGCCATGGCCTCGCACGAGTCGCACGCCGACCGGCTGCCGCCCGCCCCGCGCACCATGACCGGCCCGGCCCGGCGGGACGTGCCGCCTCCGGGGACGATCTCGGAGCTTCAGATCGGCCACATCGCGCGGCGGACCGCGACCGGGGTCACCCCCGACACGCCGTTCGCGGACGTCGCCCGCATGCTCGCCCGCGAGCAGCTGGGGGCGGTTCCCGTCGTGGACGCCTCCCGGCACGTCGTCGGCGTGGTCGCGGAGTCCGATCTGCTGGCCGAAGCGGCCACCCTCGCCACCGCGGACGAACACACCGGCACGCTGGGGAAGTTGCTCGGCCGCCGCCAGCGGGGCCTGGGCGCCGGTATCACGGCCGCCGCGCTGATGACGGCACCGGCGCTCACGGTGCACCCGTGGACGCCCGTCGTCGAGGCGGCCCGTACCGCGGCCCGCTCCCGGATCAGGCAGGTGTACGTGACCGATCACAAGGACCGCCTCGTGGGCGTGGTCAGCCGCGGCGAGCTGCTGCACGCCCTGGTGCGGGACGACGCGGCCCTCCGGGCGGAGATCGTCTCCCACGTGCTGCGCGAGGAGCTGGAGGTCGATCCGAGGAACGTGGGCGTGCAGGTCAGGCACGGGGTCGTCACCCTCACCGGTTCGCTCGCCGCGGACCTCGTACCGCGGCTGACCGACGCGGTGGCACGCATTCCGGACGTGCTCGAGGTGGCGGACCACCTCACGGCGGTCTGAGCCCCGGCGCGCCCTTCGGGTGGAGCCGCCGACGCCGACCAGGAAGGACCGGCCATGACCCACACCGCGACGGAGACCGTCCGGCAGACCCCCGGCAGGTACCGCCTCGACGTCACCCACGTCCACGGCGACGCCTACGACGTCGACATCCGCGGCCATCGGCTGCTGGTGGACCAGCCCACCGAGGCGGGCGGCACGGACGTGGCGCCCACACCGGTCGAGCTGTTCGCCGCGTCCCTCGCCACCTGCGTGGCCTTCTACGCGGGCCGTTATCTCGCGCGGCACGGCCTGCCCCGTGGCGGACTGCGGGTGCACACGGAGTTCACGACGGCATCCGACCCGCCGGCCCGGGTGGAGTCGCTGCGGGTCACCGTCACTCCCCCGCCCGCACTGTCCGACCAGCGGCATGAGGCCCTGCGCGCGGTGGTTTCGCACTGCACCGTGCACAACACGCTGTGCCTGCCGCCACGGGTCGAGATCGAGCTGGCGGCGCCGGGGCACTGAGCGCGGCGCCGCGCCGGGCGAGGCGTCCGCGCGGCGGGGCGAGGCGGGTTGGTCGAGGCCGTGACGCGGCAGGCCGTGACAGGGCAGGCCGTGACAGGGCAGGTCCGCCCCCTCCTGCGGGCCGGGTGGCCCATGGCGGGCCCCGGCTCCCGCGGCGAAGCGTGGAGGGGAGAGCCGTCCGACCAGCCTGGGGGTCCGGTGCCGAGTCGTCCCACAGCGAGTCTTCCGGGCGCCCGCGGCGCCCCGGCGGCGGACGGTGCGCCGCCGTCCGGCACACCGGCCCCGCCGGTGCAACGGCTGCGTACGGACGAGGTGTTCACGGCGTTCGGCGGCTCGCCGCGCGGGCTGTCCGCCGCCGAGGCGGGTGAACGGCAGGGAACGTACGGTCCCAACGAGTTGCCCCGCCCGCGCCGCAAGGGCGTGTGGCGCCATTTCCTCGCCCAGTTCACCGATCTCTTCGCCCTGGTGCTGATCGCGGCGTCGGCGCTGACGTTCCTCGCCTACGCGCTGCAGGACCCCCGCGACGCCGGCAACCTGCAGCTGGCCTTCGCGATCCTGGGCGTCGTGGTGCTGAACGCGGTGATCGGCTTCGCCCAGGAGTACTCGGCCGAGCGGACCGCCCAGACGCTGCAGGCCATGGTGCCGCACACCTGCCGGGTGCTGCGGGACGGGGAGCTCCTGGAGCCGCCGTCCGCCGCGCTGGTGCCGGGCGACCTCGTCGTCCTGGAGGCGGGCGACGCGGTCTCCGCGGACTGCCGGGTGGTCGCCGCGCACGGTCTGTCGGTGAACAACGCGCCGCTGACCGGGGAGAGTTCGGCGGTCGGCCGGGTCGGCGGGCCGACCGCGGCCGACACCGCCCTCGACTCCCGCAACTGCGTCTTCATGGGCACCACGGTGGTGGCCGGGTCGGGCAAGGCGGTCGTCTACGCGACCGGGGCGGCGACGGAGTTCGGCAGGATCTTCCGGCTCACCGACGAGGCCCCGCGCCAGAGGACACCCCTGCAGCGCGAGGTCGCCGTGATGGCACGGCGGGTGGCGGCTCTGGCCGTGGCGATCGGCGCGGGCATGTTCGCGCTGCGCCTGCAGACCGGGCAGCCCCTGGTGTCGGCCTTCGTCTTCGCGCTCGGGGTGATGGTCGCCCTGGTGCCCGAGGGGCTGCCCGCGACCCTGTCGGTGTCCCTGGCCATCGGGGTGCGGCGGATGGCCCGCCGGCAGGCCCTGGTCAAGAAGCTGCTGGCGGTGGAGGCCCTGGGCTCGACCACCGTGGTCTGCACGGACAAGACCGGCACCCTCACCCAGGCGGAGATGACGGTCACCCGGATCTGGAGCGACGGGACGTGGCACGAGGTGTCCGGCGTGGGGTACGCGCCGGCCGGCGTCGTGGCCGGCGCGGAGGATCTCGGTGAACTGCTGCGCAGCGCGGCGCTGTGCACGGACGCGCGGCTGGTGCCCCCGGCGGGGCCGGAGGGCTGGCGGGTGCTCGGCGACACCACGGAGGGCGCGATCCTCGTCGCGGCGGCCAAGGCGGGTCTGCACCCGGCCGCGGAGCGGGACGCGGCGCCGCGCATCGGCGAGTTCCCCTTCGATCCCGTGCGCAAGCTGATGAGCACCGTCCACCGGACACCCACCGGTGACGTCCTGTGCGTCAAGGGCGCGCCGCAGGAGGTGCTCGCCCGGTGCCGGCGCATCCGGCTGCGCTCCGCCGAGCACGCGCTCGACGGCCCGCTGCGGGACGGCGTTGTCGCGGCCGACGACACGATGGCGGCAGCGGGGCTGCGGGTGCTGGCGGTGGCCGTCCGCCCGGTGGACGGGCCGCCGCGCACGGCGCAGGAGGCCGAGTCGGATCTGGTCCTCCTCGGCCTGATCGGCATGCTCGACCCGCCCAGGCCCGAGGTCGCCGAGGCCGTGCGGGCCTGCCACCGGGCCGGCATCCGGATCGTGATGGTGACCGGTGACCACCCGCTGACGGCGGAGGCGATCGCCCGCCGCGTCGGCATCGTGTCCGGTCCCGCGCCGACCGTCGTGACCGGCCCCGGGCTGGACGCCATGGACGCGGCCGCGCTGGACCAACTGCTCGCGGCACCCGGGCAGTTGCTGCTGTGCCGGGTCAGCCCGGAACACAAGATGCGCGTGGTGGGGGCGCTGCAGGCGCGCGGCGAGGTGGTGGCGGTCACCGGGGACGGGGCCAACGACGCCCCCGCCCTCAAGCACGCCGACATCGGCGTGTCCATGGGAGCCACCGGCACCGACGTCGCCCGCGAGGCCTCCGAAATGGTGCTGCTGGACGACTCGTTCGCCTCCATCACGGCGGCCGTGGAACTCGGGCGGTCCGTGTACCGCAACATCCGCAAGTTCCTCGCCTACCTCTTCAGCCACAACATCGCCGAGCTCGTCCCGATCCTCGCGGCGGCCTTCGCCGGCTTCCCGCTGGTGCCGCTGACCGCCGTGCAGATCCTGGCCATCGACCTCGGCTCGGACGTGCTGCCCGCCCTGGCGCTGGGCGCCGAGCCGCCCGAACCGGACACGATGGACCGCCCGCCCCGCTCGCGCCGCGAGCGGCTGTTCTCCGCCGGACTCGTGCGCCGGTTCCTGTTCCTGGGTGCCGTGCAGTCGATCGGCGTGTGCACGGTGTTCTTCTGGCAGGTGCACGCCTCGGGGATCGCGTACGCGGACTTCACCGGCGACGACCCCGCCTACCGCAAGGCCATCACGCTCACCCAGGCGGCGATCGTGGTGAGCCAGTTCTTCAACGCCCTGGCCGTGCGCACGGACCGGCAGAGCGTGTTCACCGTCGGGGTGTTCTCCAACCCCCGCCTGATCGCGGCGGGTTGCTTCGGCATCGGGCTGATGGCCGCGATCAGTTACATGCCTGTTCTGCAGGACGTGTTCAACACCGCGGCCCTGAGCGCCGCCGACTGGGCCGTGCTCGTCGGTTTCGGCGTCCTGCTGCTGGCCGCGGAGGAGGCCCGCAAGTGGTGGGCGCGCCGCAGGTCCGCGCCCGCCGTCACCGGAAAGGAGGCGACGCGATGAGGGTCATCGTGGTGGGCTGCGGCCGGGTGGGTTCCCAGCTCGCGGTCCAGCTGGTCAACGAGGGCCACGACGTGCGCGTCATCGACCGCGACCCGAGGACCCGGCGGCTGCTGCCGTCCGGCTTCGCCGGGCAGGTCCTGCACGGCAACGGCTTCAGCCGGACGCTGCTGGAGTCCGCCGGCATCGCGCTCGCCGACGCGTTCGTGGCCGTCACCTCGGGAGACAACACCAACATCGTCAGCGCCCGCACGGCGAAGGAGACCTACCGGGTGCCGATCGTGCTGGCCCGCATCTACGATCCCCGGCGGGCCGACATCTACCGCGGCCTGGGCATCCCGACGATCGCCAGCGTGCGCTGGACGGTGCACCAGCTGCACCAGATGCTGCTGCACCGCCACCTCACCCCGGAGCTGGACTTCGGCAACGGCGAGACACTGCTGGTGCGCTCCCGGCTGCCCGCCTATCTCACCGGCCGGCGGCTCGGCGGCCTGGAGGTGGACGGCGAGATCCGCGTGGTCGAGGTGACCCGCGGCGGACGGTCGTTCCTGCCCGCCTCGCACACGGCCGCCGAGGCGGACGATCTGGTCACGTTCGCCGTCGCCGCCGACGCCCTGGGCCGGCTGCGCGGCTTCCTGGACAAGGAGCTCGGCACATGAAGGTCATCGTCGCCGGGGCCGGACGCCTCGGCACCCAGATCGCCCAGGTGCTCGGCGCCGCCCGCAACCAGGTCACGCTCGTGGACCGGGACGACGAGCGGGTCGCCGCGCTGGAGGGCCGGGTGCCCGCCCGGCTGTGCGCCGGCGACGCCTGCGAGCCGGCCGTGCTGGAGGCCGCGGGCGCCCACGCCGCCGACCTGGTCGTCGCCACCACCGGCGAGGACGAGGACAATCTGGTCGTCAGCCTGCTCGCCAAGCGCCAGTTCGAGGTTCCCCGGGTCATCGCACGGGTCAACGACGACGAGAACGCCTGGCTCTTCGACGGGCGCTGGGGCGTCGACACGGCCGTACCGGCCGCCGCGCCCCTGGTCTCCCTGGTCGAGGAGGCGACCAGCGCGAGCGACACGGTGGCCCTGCTGCGGCTGAGCAAGGCGGGCGTCAACGTGATCGAGACGAGCATCGGGCCGCACTCCCGGGCCGCCGGGCACACGCTCGCGGAGATCGCCGTACCGCACGGCATCGTGGTGGCCACCGTCGTGCGCGCCGGGGATCCGCTGGCACCCGCGCCGGAGCTGGAGCTGCGGGAGGGCGACGAACTCCTCGTGGTCTCCCACACCGCCACTCCGGGCGAGGTGCACGCGGTCTTCCAGTGAGCCGCCGCGGGAACGGGCCCGCGGCGTGTCAGTCGCCGTCGCCCTCGCCGCCGGAGGCCGTCTTGGAGTAGCCGTTGTGCCAGGCGGCCTTGGCCCCCGAGTCACCGATGCGGTAGACGTCCACGACGGCTCCCGCGGCGATCACGACCGACAGCACGGCGGCCGCGACGCGCACCGGAGCGGCGGTCCAGCGTGTGCCGCGCGCGTCCCCGTCCGCGTCCGCGGACGCGACGGTCCGGCGGGTCGCCCACCAGACGAAGACCGCCAGCAGGAGCAGGCCGCCCGCCCACGGGAGCATCCCGTCACCGAGCTCGGCGTGCCGGCGTACCAGGGAGTTGCTGTCGACGTGTGCCTCCAGCCACTCCCCCGCCTGGGTGGTGAGCGGCACGCTCGCGAGCGTGACAAGGGCGAGCAGCGGCAGCACGACGCCCATGCGCCGCGCCGCCGCCGGCCAGAGCGCGCACACGACGAGTGCCAGTGCGGTCAGGGGGACGAGGACGACGACGAAATGCACGAGCAGCACGTGCGCCGGCAGGCCGTTTACCAGGCTCATAGGTTTCCTTCAACAGGTTGGACGCATGATTTTTTTCGATCAGGCGCGTCACCCTGGCACAGGAAGTTCTCAGCTTCTTCTGAGAGCGGCGCTTTCTTGTCAGCGCCCTCGATACGCCCGGAAACGGTGGCGCGGCGCGGTCGCCCGGCGCGGTCTCAGCCCCGGTCTCCGCTGCCGTAGGGGGCGTACAGATCGAGCAGCCGGGCGCGGGCCGCGCTCAGCCTGCGGTTGACGGCCTCGCCGACCCACAGGGCGATCCAGCGTCCCATCTCGGGATCGGCCTCGCACATCCGCAGGACCGCCCGCGCGTCGAACTCGTGGGCCCGCACCGGGCCCACCGTCCGGGCGCCGAACCGCCACCGGTAGGGCCGGTAGAGCCACGAGCAGCCGAGGAGTTCGCCCGATTCGACGGTGTCGATGACGGCCGCGCGGCGCCCGGGCACCCTCGTGTCGAGGGCCACGGTGCCCGACTCGACGATCCAGAAGTGATCGGCCCGGCCTCCCTCCACGAACAGGCGGGTGTCCGGCGGGTAGCGCACGTCGTGCGCCATGCTCATGAGCCTGCCCCGGTACACGGCGGGGAGCTTCCTGGTCGTCCGGGGGGTGATCGCGGTGGTCATGGCTGAGCCTCCTGGTGCGCCGGGCCGGCACGACGGCCGTCACGGGGACGTCGCCTGTCTTCAGCGTCGGCCACGACCGGGGCCACCACATGGGCCGATCGGTCCCCGCCGCGGGGGCCGACGGGGCCCTGTGGAGGCGCGCCGGCCGCCACCGGGTCCCGTCGCCACGGGTCAGCCGTTCCAGGGTCAGCCGTTCCAGGTCCAGTCCGCGACCTCCGGCAGGTCCGTGCCGTGCACGCGGATCCAGTCGTGGTGCCGCTGGCGGGCGTCCTCCATGCGCTGGCGCACGGCCGCGGCGCGCACCGCGAGTCCGGGCACCCGGTCGATGACGTCCATGACCAGCCGGTAGCGGTCCAGGTCGTTGCGGACGACCATGTCGAACGGCGTGGTCGTGGTGCCGGACTCCTTGTAGCCGCGCACATGCAGGTTCCGGTGGCCGGAGCGGCGGTAGGCGAGGCGGTGGATCAGCCAGGGGTAGCCGTGGTAAGCGAAGATCACCGGCTTGTCGGCGGTGAACAGGCCGTCGTACTCGAAGTCGCTCATCCCGTGCGGGTGTTCCTCGCGCGGCATCAGGCGGGCCATGTCGACGACGTTGACCACCCGGACCGCGAGGTCCGGCAGGTGGCGGCGGAGCAGCTGGGCGGCGGCCAGCACCTCCAGGGTGGGCACGTCGCCGGCGCAGGCGAGGACCACGTCCGGTTCGCCGCCGTTCTCGCTGCCCGCCCACTCCCAGATGCCGGCGCCGCGGGCGCAGTGGGCGCGGGCCTGGTCCATGGACAGCCAGTCGAAGCACGGTTGCTTGCCGGCGACGATCACGTTGACGTAGTCGCGGCTGCGCAGCGCGTGGTCGGCGACCGACAGCAGGGTGTTGGCGTCCGGCGGCAGGTAGACCCGGACGACCTCGGGGCTCTTGTTGAGGACGTGGTCGACGAAGCCGGGGTCCTGGTGGGAGAAGCCGTTGTGGTCCTGGCGCCACACGTGCGAGGTCAGCAGGTAGTTGAGGGAGGCGATCGGGGCGCGCCAGGGCAGCCGCCTCGACGTCCGCAGCCATTTGATGTGCTGGTTGACCATGGAGTCGACGATGTGCACGAAGGCCTCGTAGCAGGAGAACAGGCCGTGCCGGCCGGTGAGGAGGTAGCCCTCCAGCCAGCCCTGGCAGGTGTGCTCGGAGAGGATCTCCATCACCCGCCCGTGCCGGTCGAGGTGCTCGTCCACCGGCAGGTGCTCGGCCTGCCACGCCTTTCCGCTGGCGTCGAAGACGGCCTGCAGCCGGTTGGAGGCGGTCTCGTCCGGGCCGACGACACGGAAGTCGCGCCGGGCGGCGGTGTCCTCCATGACCTTTTCGAGGAGGTCGCCGAGGACCCGGGTGGGCTCGTGCAGCGTCGTGCCGGGCTTGTCGACGGGTACCGCGAACCGGTCCAGGGAGCGGATGGGCAGTTCGCGTACGAGCAGGCCGCCGTTGGCGTGCGGGGTGGCGCCGAGGCGGCGGTCGCCCTCGGGGACGCAGGCCAGGGCGTCGGCGACGGGACGGCCTTCGGCGTCGAACAGCTCCTGCGGGCGGTACGAGCGCAGCCACTGCTCCAGCTGCCGCAGGTGCTCGGGGTTCTCGCGCACGCCGGCCAGCGGGACCTGGTGGGCGCGCCAGGTGCCCTCCACGGGCACTCCGTCGACCTCGGCGGGGCCGGTCCAGCCCTTCGGGGTGCGCAGCACGATCATCGGCCAGTGCGTGCGCTCCGCCACCCCGTCCTCGCGGGCCGAGCGCTGCAGCAGCGTGATGCGCTCCAGCGCGGTGTCCATCGCCCGGGCCATCGCGCGGTGCACGGTGGCCGGGTCGTCGCCGCTGACGTGGATCGGCGCGTGCCCGTAGCCGCGCAGCAGCTCGTCGAGTTCGTGCTCGGGCAGCCGGGCCAGCACCGTCGGGTTGGCGATCTTGTAGCCGTTGAGGTGCAGGATGGGCAGGACGGCACCGTCGTGGACGGGGTCGAGGAACTTGTTGGAGTGCCAGGAGGCGGCCAGTGGCCCGGTCTCCGCCTCGCCGTCGCCGATCACGCAGGCGACCAGCAGGTCGGGGTTGTCGAGGGCGGCGCCGTAGGCGTGCGAGAGCGAGTAGCCCAGTTCACCGCCCTCGTGGATGGACCCGGGGGTCTCCGGCGCGACATGGCTCGGCACCCCGCCGGGGAAGGAGAACTGGCGGAACAGCCGCTCCATGCCGGCCTCGTCCCGGCCGACGTCCGGATATGTCTCGGCGTAGGTGCCCTCCAGCCAGGAGTTGGCCAGCACGGAGGGGCCGCCGTGGCCGGGCCCCCAGATGCACAGGGCGTCGATGCCGCGGGCCTTGATGACACGGTTGAGGTGGGTGTACACGAGGTTCAGGCCGGGTGAGGTGCCCCAGTGCCCGAGCAGCCGCGGCTTGATGTGCTCGGGTGTGAGGGGCTCACGCAGCAACGGGTTGGCCATGAGGTAGATCTGTCCGGCGGCAAGGTAGTTGGCGGCACGCCAGTGCAGATCCAGGGTGCGCAGCTCCTCGTCGGTCAGTACGGTGCTGCTGTCCTGGTGTTCGGCCTTGGGCATCAGGGACTCCGGAAGTCATCGACGGGGTGACGGGCGATGGAGGCGGCATGGCCGGGAAGAGCGAGGCGGCGCTGCCGCGCAAGACGTACGAGAAGGAACTGCTGCGCCTGCAGACGGAGTTGGTGAGGGTGCAGGAGTGGGTGCGGGCCGAGGGTGCGCGCCTCGTCGTCGTCTTCGAGGGACGGGACGCGGCGGGCAAGGGCGGCACCATCAAGCGGGTGGCGGAGCATCTCAACCCCCGTGTGGCACGGATCGCGGCGCTGCCGAAGCCGACCGAGCGTGAGCGCACCCAGTGGTATTTCCAACGGTACGTGGAACATCTGCCGGCCGCGGGCGAGATCGTGCTCTTCGACCGGTCCTGGTACAACCGGGCCGGTGTCGAGCACGTGATGGGCTTCTGCAGCAAGGAGGAGCACCAGCTCTTCCTGCGGCAGTGCCCGATCTTCGAGCGGATGCTGGTGGAGGCCGGGATCCTGCTGCGCAAGTACTGGTTCTCGGTCAGCGACACCGAGCAGCAGGAGCGGTTCCGGCGCCGGCTGGAGGATCCGCTGCGGCGCTGGAAGCTGTCGCCGATGGACCTGGAGTCGATCACCCATTGGGAGGCGTACTCCCGGGCGAAGGACCAGATGATGGTCCACACGGACATCAGTGAGGCGCCGTGGTTCGTCGTGGAGAGCGACGACAAGCGCCGGGCGCGGCTGAACATGATCGCCCACCTGCTGAGCACGGTGCCCTACCACGACGTGCCGCCGCCGGTGCTGAAGCTGCCGGACCGGCCGGCGTCGACCGGCTACCTGCGCACGCCGCGCGACCTCCAGAACTACGTTCCCGACCACACGGCCAGCCTGTAAGCGGATCACTGCGCCCGCACCTTCTGCGGCACCACGGCGACCGGGCAGGCGGAGTGGTGCAGCAGCGCGTGGGCGACGCGGCCGAGCTGCATGCCGAAGCGCCCCTCCCGGCGCTTGGCCCCGACGACCAGGAGGTCGGCCCCGCGCGAGAGGTCGGCCAGCACCTTGCGGGCGTGTCCCTCGACGGTGCGGCGACGCACGTCGGCGTCCGCCGGGACCTCCTTCAGCGCCGCTTCCAGCGCCTCCACGGCCCGCTCCCGGTGCAGCCGGGCGGGCTCGCCGGCCATCAGCGGGTGGTCGGTGGTCTCGTGCGCGGGGCACCGCCAGGCCCGTACGGCCTCCAGGGGAACGCCGCGGCGGCGCGCCTCGTCGACGGCGAAGCGGACGGCCGGCGCCGCCTCCTCGTCCTCCCCCACACCGAGGAGGACGCGTCCGTGGGCGCCGGGCACCGCCTGCTTGTCGTGGCTGCCGCGCAGCACGATCACGGGGCAGTCGGCCTGCGCGGCCACGCTCAGGCCGACGGAGCCCAGCAGGAACTCGGCGACACCGCTGCGGCCGCGGCTGCCCACCACCACCGCGGAGGCCGTCCGTCCCTCGTGGACCAGGCCGTACTCGGGCTCCTCGGGCAGCACCACGGGCGTCACCTTCATGTCCGGATGGCGGGCGAGCGCCCGCCGGGCGGCGTGCTCGACGACGTCCTCGGCGAGTACTTCCTCGGACGGCTTGCCGAGGTCCGCCGAGAGCGAGCCGCCCTCGTAGCGCTCCCACAGCGAGGCGTACACCACCCGCAGCGGCACGCCGTGCAGCACGGCCTCGTCGGCGGCCCAGTCGACGGCCCGCAGGCTCGGCTCGGAGCCGTCCACGCCCACGACCAGGGGGAGGTCCATCATCGTTTCGACTCCTCGGGGTTGGTGTCAGGCGTGGGCGACCACGACGACGGGCGCGGCGGCGTGGTGCAGGGCCGCGTGGGTGACGTGCCCGATGTGGGTTCCGATGCGGCTGCGGCGCGCGCGGCGGCCGACGACGACCAGCGAGGCGCCCGCCGAGGCGTTGACGACGTGCAGCGCGGGGCTGCCGAACCGGGACTTCTCGGTGACCTCGACGTCGGGGTACTTCTGCCGCCAGGGGCGCAGTGCCTCGGTCAGGGCGGCGGACTCGCGCAGGGCGACCGAGTTGTGCGCGGCCAGGTCGCCCGACATGCCGTAGGCGTAGTACGGGGGCGGGTTCCAGCCGTGCACCACCGTGAGGGACGTCCCGCGCCGGACCGCGGCGTCGAAGGCGAACTCCAGCAGCGTCTCGTCGGGGTGCCTGGTGTCCAGCCCGAGGACGACGGGCCGGAAGGGCGCGGCGGCCGAGGGGATGCCCGCCGGGTCCGGCTCGTGCTCGTCCGCGGCCTGTTCGCCGGCCCGGACCAGCACCACGGGACGCGCGGTGTGCGCCACGACGGAGAGGCCGACGGAGCCGACCATGAACCCGCCGATCCCGCCCATCGCCCGCGAGCCGAGGACCAGCAGCTCGGCCGCCTCGGCCTCCCTGGCCAGCACCTCGGCGGGACGTCCGCTCGGCTGCTCCGTGCTCACCGCGAGATGTGGGTGACGCAGCCGGACGCCCTCGGCGCTCTCCCGCGGGATGCGCTCGGACCAGTCCTGCATCGTCTCGCCACCGACCAGCGGGGCCTGGGCCATGGGCTCCGGGAGCGGCTCCCGCACATGAACGATCTTCAACGGCAGGTCACGCATCTGCGCCTCGCGCGCCGCCCACTCCACCGCGGCGCGGCTCTCGGGCGAGCCGTCCAGACCTGCCACAACGGTGCGCACCATGGTTCGCCTCCTGATCGGTACCTGTGTCCAGCGTGGCCCGGCGGACGGTCGCCACCGCAGGGGCCGCAGGTCCCCGGCCGGGACCGACCGGCCCCACACTCGCCCGCCGGTCCGGCGATCTCCATGGGCTGAACGGCCCCATCCGCGCTCCGACTTGGCCGACCGCCGCGCCAGCTCTCGCGGCCGGGGGCGGCGCGGTGGATTCTGTGACCAGGGCGGCGAGAGGAGAGGCATGTCCCGCGCCTCGTGGTGGCGCCGTACGGCGCCCGGCCTGGCCGTACTGGCCGGTTACCGACGCTCCTGGCTGCGCGGTGACCTGCTGGCGGGCCTGACCGTGGCCGCGTATCTCGTGCCGCAGGTGATGGCGTACGCGGGTGTGGCCGGGCTGCCGCCGGTCGCCGGGCTGTGGGCGATCCTGCCCGCCCTCGCGCTGTACGCCATGCTCGGCTCGTCCCCGCTGCTGTCCGTCGGGCCCGAGTCGACGACGGCGCTGATGACGGCGACGGTGGTCGGCCCGCTCGTCGGCGGCGACCCCGGCCGGTACGCCACGCTGGCCGCCGCCCTGGCCGTCACGGTCGGCCTGCTGTGCCTGGCGGCCCGGCTCCTGCGGCTGGGTTTCGTCGCGGACCTGCTCTCCCGGCCCGTCCTGATCGGCTATCTGGCCGGGGTCGCGCTGATCATGATCGTGGATCAGCTCCCCAAGCTGACCGGAGTACCGACGACGGGCTCGGAGTTCTTCCCCCAGCTCTGGTCCTTCGTACGGAACCTCGGCCAGGCCCAGGTCGCCACGGTGCTGCTCTCCGCGCTCTCCCTCGCCGTGCTGTTCACGGTGGTGCGGCTGACCCCCGCGGTCCCGGGGCCGCTGCTGGTGGTGGTGCTGGGGACCGCCGCGGTCGCCGCCTTCGGCCTGGACGACCGGTTCGGCATCCAGGCGATCGGCACGGTCCCGGCCGGGCTGCCCACGCTCGCGGTGCCGGACCTGACCGAGATCCCGCGCCTGGTGCTGCCCGCCCTCGGGGTGCTGCTGGTCGCCTACACGGACTGCATCCTCACGGCGCGGGCCTTCACCGGCCGGCCCGAGGACGGCGGCGCGGAGCTGGACGCCAACCAGGAGTTCCTGGCGCTGGGCACCACCAACATCGGGGCCGGTCTCCTGCACGGGTTCCCGGTGAGCAGCAGCGCGAGCCGCACCGCCCTCGCCTCCTCCTCGGGCGCCCGCAGCCAGGCGTACTCCCTGGTCTCCGGTCTGGTGGTGCTGGCCGTCCTGCTGTTCCTCAGCCCGTTGCTGACCAGCACCCCCGCGGCCGCCCTCGGCTCGCTGGTGGTGTACGCGGCGGTCCGGATGATCGATCTCGCGGGCTTCCGCCGGCTGGCGTCCTTCCGCCGCCGTGAACTGCTCCTGGCGCTCGGCTGCCTGGCCGGGGTACTGAGCCTGGACATCCTCTACGGGGTCCTGGTCGCCGTCGGCATGTCCGTGGTGGAGCTGCTGAGCCGGGTGGCCCGTCCGCACGACGCCGTCGAGGGGCTGGTGCCCGGCATGGCGGGCATGCACGACGTGGACGACTACCCGCAGGCCCGCACCGTCCCGGGCCTGCTGGTGTACCGCTACGACTCGCCGCTGTTCTTCGCCAACGCCCAGGACTTCCACCGCCGGGCCCTGGCCTCCGTCGACGAGCAGACCGAGCCGGTCCGCTGGTTCCTCCTCAACACGGAGGCGAACGTCGAGGTGGACATCACCGCGCTCGACGCGGTCGACCGGCTGCGCCGGGAACTCACCGCCCGCGGCATCGTGTTCGCCCTCGCGCGGGTGAAGCAGGACCTGCTGGACCAGCTGGAGGCGTACGGCCTCGCCGACTCGGTGGGCAGGGACCTGATCTTTCCCACCCTGCCCACGGCGGTGGCCGCGTACCGCGCATGGGGCAGGAAGCCCTAGCTAGGTGTATCGCCCCGCGGGATTGTTGAGGCGGGTCGGTGCGCCCAGGGGCCGGCCGGGCCTTCGCGGCAGGCGCGCCGGTTCAGCTCTTCACCAGCGGGCGGCCGGCGGCCGGGCGCGTCCCGGGGGTCGTCGTCGCGGCCGGCGGGGTGCCCGGGGAGCTCCGCTCGGCGCGCCGCTGCTGCCGGCGCAGATACAGCGCGTCCAGTGCCGCGCTGAGCACGAAGGTGACGGCCATGGCGATCACCAGGAGGACGGCGAACTGCCGCCAGAACTCCGGCGTCAGGCTCGTACCCATGATGTTCCCCTTCCTTGGGCTGCACCGGGTGGGCCTTCACCTCCATCGAACCGCCGGGCGCCGCCCGGCACAGGGTGCCGGCAGGGTGGCGCGGGACGCCGGACGGCCCGTTCCTGGGGCCGGGTGGCCCCTGGTTCCCCGCGGGCGGCGGGACCAGGCTGGCAGTGGAAGTCCCGTACGCCTTACTGGGAGGCACGCCATGAACGCTCCCGCCACGATGAGCATGCCGCGGGCGCTGTCCGCCGAGCACCGGCAGCGGCTGTTGCGGCTCGCCCGTGAAGTGTCGTTCCCTGTGGGCGCCCGGCTGTTCGAGGAGGGCGGTCAGGCCGACCGGTTCTGGATCATCCGCACGGGCACGATCGACCTCGACATGCGCGTGCCCGGACGCCGCGCCGCCGTCATCGAGTCCCTCGGGCACAACGAACTCCTGGGCTGGTCCTGGCTGTTCCCCCCGCACACCTGGCACCTCGGCGCCGAGGCGTCCTCACCGGTGCGGGCGTACGAGTTCGACGCCACCACGGTGCGGACGATCTGTGCGGAGGACCCCGAGTTCGGCCGCAGCGTGGCCGAGTGGGTGGGCATGGTCGTGGCGCACCGGCTGCAGGCGGCCCGCATCCGGCTGCTGGATCTGTACGGGCCCTACGGCAGCGGGAACCAGCGGTGACAGCGAGCGTTCGAGGAGGCGTCATGCATGGGTCCCCCCACATCGTGGGCGACGTGATGACCCGGTCGGTGGCCGCCGTCGGCCGGGGGACGCCGTTCAAGGACATCGTGCGGACCATGCAGGACCGCAAGGTCAGCGCGGTGCCCGTGACGGACGGCGGCGGCAGGGTCCTGGGCATCGTCTCGGAGGCCGACCTGCTGCCGAAGGAGGAGTTCCGCGACAGCGACCCCGACCGCTACACGCAGCTGCGGCGCCTGTCCGACCTGGCCAAGGCGGGCTCCCTCACCGCCGAGGAACTGATGACCTCCCCCGCCCTGACGGTCCGTGCGCGGGCCACGCTCGCGCAGGCCGCGCGGGAGATGGCGCGGGCGCGGGTCAAGCGGCTGCCGGTCGTCGACGCCGACGGGCGGCTGGAGGGCATCGTCAGCCGGGCGGACCTGCTCAAGGTCTTCCTGCGCGGCGACGAGGAGATCGCCGAGGAGATCCGGCGCGAGGTCGTCTCGTACCTCTTCCACGCACCGGAGTCCTCGGTGACGGTCGAGGTCCGGGACGGAGTCGCGACGCTGGCCGGCCGGGTCCGTGACACGTCGCTGGTGCCGGTGGCCGCGCGCCTGGTGCGGGCGGTCGAGGGGGTCGTGGACGTGGAGTTCGCGCTCGACGGCCCGGACCGCCCCACCACCTGAGCCGCGCGGTCGCCGCCGGGTTCGCCGGGTTCCGGGCCCGTCAGCCGGTGGTGTGTCCCCAGTGGCGTCCTACCCGCTCCCACTCGACGCCCCACTTCTCGGTGGCGCGGCGTTGCACCCGCAGCCGGGTCAGGTACCCGCCGACCAGGACCGTCGCTCCGGCGGCCAGCGCGACTCCGGTGCCGGCCAGCACCACGCGGGTGGCCGCCTCGGCGGCCGTCACCGGTGGCGCCACCAGACGGCCGTGGCCGTTCGTCCACGCCCGCACCGTGCTGCCCGGTTGCGCGGTCGGCTTCACGTTCATGAACCCGGTGTGGACGGTCGCCCTGCCGTCCTGGACGTCGGTCCAGTGCACGGTCGCCACGACCCGGTCGTACCGCAGGCCGGTGACGACGTCGCGTCCGCTGCCCGGCACGGTCTTCACCAGCACCGCCGTCACCGGACGGCGGCCTGCCCGGTCCCCGTCCACCGCGTGCTGCGCGGCCCGGGCCCCGACGATCCCGGCGACCACCGACGCGACGGCCGCGACCACCCAGGCGGCCAGCACGATCCACGCCTCCACCACATCGCTGCGCCGTCGCAGCGGATTGCTCCGCCACCGCCACCCGAGGACCTTTGCGCGTCTCACCTTCCGCATCGGTCACACCCCCTTACCGGCGCAATGAGGACGGACACACCTAAACGGTCTCACCAGATCACCGCCGAGGGGAGGGGGAAGACCGATCGCCCGGGCCCGAAGCGGTGAGTGGGGCCGGTCGGCCCTAGTGCGACCGGCTCAAGCACGTCATGATCGTCATGACGGACGGCCCGCAGCCCGTGCGTCATACCTCCCGGGATCAAGGGGTCGACATGACCGAAGCACGGACCTTCTCAGCACAGGACCCGATCCGTGTGTTCCTCCTCGACGACCACGAGGTCGTCCGGCGCGGTCTGGCGGACCTGCTGGACGCCGAGCCGGACATCTCCGTGGTCGGAGACGCCGCGAACGTGGAACACGCACTGGTCCGAGCGCCTGCGGTGCGCCCGCACGTGGCCGTCCTGGACGTACGCCTGCCCGACGGGAACGGCATCTCCGTCTGCCGCGACCTGCGCAGCCGGATGCCGGAGCTGGCCGTGCTGATGCTGACGTCGTTCGACGACGAGGAAGCTCTGCTCGACGCCATCATGGCCGGGGCCTCGGGCTACGTGCTCAAGCAGATCCGGGGCTCGGACCTGGTGTCGGCGGTCCGCACGGTCGCCTCCGGCCAGTCGATGCTCGATCCCGCCACCACCGCGCGGCTGATGCGCTCCCTGCGGGCCGAGCCGGCCGAGCCACCGAGCGTGGCCCCGGAGCTCGCGGGCCTGTCCCCGCGCGAGCGGGAGATCCTCGCGCTGATCGGGGACGGACTCACCAACCGCGAGATCGGCAAGCGCCTGTACCTGTCCGAGAAGACGGTCAAGAACCACATCTCGCGGCTGCTGGCGAAGCTGGGCGTCCAGCGCCGGGTCCAGGCCGCGGTGCTCGCCACGCACCTGGAGCAGCCGGAGCCGGAGAGCCGCCCCGTGCGCTGACGGCCGCCGTGCCGCCCTGCTCCGCCTCACCGCGCCTGTCGTCCTGCGGCGCCCCCGCCCGGGCGGGGGCGGCTCACCGCACAGCGCCTGCCCGGTGCGCGGTGGTCGCGGCGCGCGTGCTCACGAGGCCCCGGTCGTCGTCTGCGGCTGCTGCTGGGCCGGCGCGGGCGGCTGGGCCGGGGGCTGCGGTGCCGGCCGCGCGGCCGTGGACGCGCCCTCCCCCTCGTCGTCCCCCCGGGAGCTGTGGTCGTCGTCCTCCCCGGACCGCCCCGCGCCGGACGGTGCCGCGGGGCTGTGCACGGATGCCGTGGTGGGGGGTGCGGGGGGTGCCTGGGCCGCTGAGCCCCCCGGCAGCAGATGCGTGTAGAGGCTGCCCAGAGCCGCCGCCGCGGCCACGGCCGTGACGGCGATCCACCGGGTCAGCCGCCGGCTGCGGCGCAGGCCGCGGTCGCGGGCGAGAGGGGAACCGGCCGGGGCGGGTGCCTGGTGCGAGTCGTCGGGCCGTGGCGCCATGGCGGCACTCCTGGTGATCGGCGGCCGGGTCCGGCCGCGTGCATCTCCAGGCTGCTGCGCCGGCTCCCGGAATCTCGCTCACGTCTCCTTCAGAACCGGTAAAGATCTCGGTCCGCCGCCCCGTCCGCGCCCCTCCGCGGGCCACGGCGGAAGATCCAGTACGACGGTCAGCCCGCCGCCGGGGGTGTCCTCCAGCCGTGCCGTCCCGCCGTTGACCGTCGCCAGCCGGTGCACGATCGCCAGCCCCAGCCCGCTGCCCCGGGCCTCGGGGTTGCCGAACCGGCGGAACGCCACGGACTTCGCCTGCGCGGACATCCCGGGACCGTCGTCGCGCACCCGCAGCCGCACGACGTCGCCTGCCGTACGGCGGTGGTCGACGGTGATGTTGCCGCCGTCCGGCACGGCGTCCACCGCGTTGGCGATCAGGTTGTCGAGGATCTGCTCCAGATGACCGGAGCCCAGGGAGACGGTCAGGGCGGGCCCGCCGGACCCGGCGGTCAGCCTGAGTCCCCGTTCCTCCGCCACCGGCGACCAGGCGGCCACCCGTTCGGCCACCACCTCGTCGACCCGCACCGCGGCCGGACGGGGCGTCGCCTGCTCGGCCCGCGCCACCTCGAGCAACCCGTCGACCAGCCGGGACAGCCGGGCGATCTCCTCCTGGGCGCCGGCGAGTTCGGCCGCGGTGGCCGTCCCGGCCCCGGCGGCCAGGACGTCGAGCCGCAGGCGCAGCGCGGTCAGCGGTGTGCGCAGCTGATGGGACACGTCCGCGATCACCGCGCGGTGCCCGTGCACGAGCGCCTCCGTGCGGGCCGCCATGGTGTTGAAGGTGGCGGCCAGCCGGCGTACCTCGGGCGGGCCCGTCCCGACCTCGGCCCGTTCGTCGAGCACGCCCTCGCCCAGCCGCCGGGCGGAGGCGTCCAGCGTCGACAGGGGGCGGCTGACCCAGTGGGCGAGCCGCAGGGACAACACCGCGGTGGCGGCCAGCCCGGCGACGCCGATCACGGCGGACCAGCCCCAGATCGCCGCGATGCGGGCGTCGAGCGGGCCGGCGGAGCGGGCCAGGACGACCGCTCCGGCGGGCCGGTGCACCTCACCGGCCGGCTCCGCGGCCAGCAGCCGTCCCTCGTTCTCCGGCGGCTCCGGCTCGTGCCCGGCCAGCACGCCCGGCACCAGCTCCCGCGCCTCCTCGGTCTGCGCCGCCGTGCAGGGCGTGGCGGCCACCACGCGCGCGGAGGCGTCGTAGACCGCGGCGCAGTCACCGGCCCGGGCGGCGGCGGCGAGTTCCCGGCGCATGGCGGTGGCCGGCTTGTGGTCGGAGAGGTGTTCCTCGGCCGCCGCGGCGATCACCCTGGTGTCCGCGCGCTGGCTGTCGCGATAGGCGACGCGCTCGCGCGCCGTCATCAGCACCGCCAGCGGCACGACGGCGAGCACCAGCAGCACCGTGGTCAGGACCAGGAGGGTCCAGGTGACCCGGCGGCTCACGACGGCTCCCCGGACTGCCCGTCCGAGGCGGGCGCGCCGAGCCGGAAGCCGTGCCCGTAGACGGTCTCGATCAGACCCGGTACGCCGAGCTTGCGGCGCAGCGCCGCGACGTGCACGTCCAGTACCTTCGTCGGCCCGTACCAGTGGGCGTCCCAGGCCCGCTCCAGGATCTGCTGCCGGCTCACCACCCGGCCCGGGTCGGCGGCCAGGCACTCCAGAATGCCGAACTCCTTCGGTGTCAGCCCCACCGTCCGCCCGCCGACCGTGACCTGCCGCGTGCGCAGGTCGAGGGCCATCGGCCCGTGGCGCAGGACCTCGGGCCCCGCCGGACGCCGGCGGCGCAGCACCGCCCGGATCCGTGCCAGCAGTTCGGCCAGCCCGAACGGCTTGACCAGATAGTCGTCGGCGCCCTCGTCCAGGGCCACCACCCGGTCCGCCTCCTCGCCGCGGGCGGTGACCGCGATGATCGCGGCGTCGGACCGGGCCCGCAGCATCCGGCACACCTCGACGCCGTCGATGTCGGGCAGTCCGAGGTCCAGCAGGACCACGTCGGGCGTGGGCGCCACGAGCGCGGCCCGGCCGTTGCCGACGCCCTCGGCCGTGTAGCCGGCCTGCCGCAGACCGCGCACCAGCGATTCGGCGATGCCCCGGTCGTCCTCCACGACCAGCACCCGCGTCCGTTCGGCCGCGCCGTCGGCCTGGGCGTTCATGCGTGTGTCCCGCCTCCCGGCGATGCTCCCGAACTCATCGCTCCTCGCTCCAGCCTGGGCAGCCTCGGCCCCCGGCGGCAGGGGCCGTTCGTCCTCCTTCCGGCGCCGCCGGCCCACAGGCGGACGACCCGACGGCCGGCGTCGCCGGCGTGGATTCCGCCTCGCCCCGGGGACGGCCGGTGGGCATCAGCGGATCTCCAGCACCTCGTCGACCGGGCGCCGCGGGGTCGCGGTCCCCGCGGGGCCGTAGCCCAGGCGCAGCACCATGTGCACGAAGCCCAGGGCCGAGCGCGGGTCGCGGGCCAGTTCCCGCAGGTCCTCCCGCTCCAAGGAGTGCGAGGTCAACGAGGTCGCCAGCCCGTTGAGCGTGGCCGTCAGCAGCACGCGCTCCAGGGCCTGCCCGGCCCGCAGCCAGTCCTGCGGCCGGTCCCGGACCGTGCCCAGCACGGCCAGGTGCGGCGTGGTCTCGAAGACCGCGGACGGGCGGCCGGGCACGGCCCGGCGGCCGGCGAAGTCGCGGACCGGGGCGCGGCCGCCCTCCTTGCGGGGCCCGAAGGCGGAGTCGGGGATGCCGTCGACGGCCGCCTCGTCCCCGCCCCGGGTCCACCGCCGTATGTCCTCGAACCGCTCGGGCTCCATGCGGTCGCGTCCCTCGACGTCGCGGACGTGCTCCAGCAGGGCCTCCACATGCCACTCGCCGGGGAAGACGAGTCCCGCGCCCTCCCGCCGGGCGGCCTCGCTCAGCTGCTCCTCGACGGCCACCGGTACCGGTCTGTCCTGGAAGGGGTGGCGGCTGGTGTGCCGGCGGGCGATCGCCGGGAACAGCCGCGCCAGGTCGTCGTCCGGACGGTCGGTGCCGGTGAGGCGCACCGCGGCGAGCAGCTCACGGTCGGCCTCGGCGGGGAACAGGACCGTGTCGGTGCGCAGGCCGCTGTCGGCCGCGGCGACGCGGAGGTTGAAGAGCGCGGCGCCGCATCCCAGGTGCAGGGCCCGGTTGTCGGGGTCGGTGTGCGGCATGGCCCGTGCGAGGTCGGCCCGCAGTTCGAGGGTGCCGGCCTCCCGGTGGTGGCGGAACAGCCAGGGCTGCGCGTTGTGCAGCGAGGGCGCGGCCGCGGCAGCGGACACCAGGGCCTTCACGTTCGTCGTGTCGAGTGGCTGCGCCGGCATGGGCGCACCTCCCCTCGGGCGGGCGGCGGGTCACTGCTTGGTGAGGGTCGGGCCGTTCCCGCGCAGCACGTCCAGGCCGCGGCGGTACTGCTCCTCGTCGATCTCCCCGCGGGCGAAGCGCTCGGCCAGCAGTTGCTCCGCCGAACTGGGCGTGGGCGGCTGCGGTGACCTCGATGTGCCGTTCAGGCTTCGGTAGAGCAGGACACCCACGGTGATCAGCAGGGCCCACAGCAGGACCGTGCCGAACGACATGGTGAACCAGCCCCAGCCGTTCATGTCGTGTCCGTTCCAGTACATCAAGGCTCGCTCCCCTCGCTCGCCGTGCGGCGGTGGGTCCGCACGGTCTCGTCCACACCGACAGCCTCACACCGGGCACGACCGGCGAGGGAGGGGCCGTCCGGTCTCGGCCCGGGCCCATGCGGCCCTCGTCGGCGTCACTCCCCCAGCACCAGCCGGCCGGTGTCGCCCGGCTGCAGGCACACGGCGCGGCCCGGCAGCCGGACGTCGATCGGCGAGCCGTCGGACGACGGCACCGCGATCTCCAGCAGCCCGCGCTCCAGCCGCAGCCGCACGCCCCAGTGCTCCTGGTAGCGCAGCGCGAAGCCGTAGGAGGACAGCTCCGGCAGCGGCACCGGATCGAGCCACAGCGCGCCGCCCCTGGTCTCCAGGCCGGTCAGTCCGCGCTGGACGAGGTCGAGGGTGCCGGCCATGGCGCCGAGGTGGATCCCCTCACCGGTGGTGCCGCCCTGGACGTCGGCGACGTCGCCGCGCAGGGCCTCCAGGCAGAACGTCCACGCCTCGGCCCGCCGCGCCCGGGCCAGCACCCAGCCGTGGACCAGGCCGCTGAGTGTGGAGCCGTGGCTGGTGCGCTGCAGGTAGTGGTCGACGGTGCGGCGCCAGAGGTCCTCGTCCAGGCGCACCCCCAGGCGCCGGAACAGGCCGCGCAGTTCGGCCGGTCCGAACAGGTAGCCGAGCATCAGGACGTCGGCCTGCTTGGAGGCACGGTAGCGATTGACGGAATCGCCCTCCGCCTCCAGGATCCGGTCCAGGCGCCGGATGTCGCCGTACTGCTTGCGGTAGCCGTCCCAGTCGAGCTCGGTGAGGTCGCCGTAGCCCTCGAACTGGCTGATGACACCCTCGTGGAAGGGTACGTGCAGACTGCGGGAGACGTCCTCCCACTGTTCGAGTTCGCCGCCGTCCAGGCCGGTGCGCTCGACGAGTTCGCGCCGCCGCGGCTCGGGGAGGGACTCCAGCAGTTCCAGGGCGCGGGCGAGCACCCAGGCGGCCGTGACGTTGGTGTACGCGTTGTCGTCGAGGCCGGGGCGGACCGCGCCCGGGTAGGCGTCGTGGTACTCGTCGGGGCCGACCACGCCCTTGATGCGGTGGCGGCCGAGGGCGTCGTCGTAGACGGCCGAGTCGGCCCAGAAGCGGGCGATCTGCAGCAGCATCTCGGCGCCCTTGGTGTGCCGGAACTCGGCGTCGCCGCTGGCCTCGCAGTACTGCCACACGTTGTACGCGATGGCCGAGCCGACATGCTGCTGGAGGTGGGAGTGGTCGGGCAGCCAGCGTCCCGAGTGCGGGTTGAGGTGCAGCTGCTGGGTCTCCTCGCGGCCGTCGCTGCCGCTCTGCCAGGGGTACATCGCGCCCCGCCGGCCCACCGCGCGCGCGGCGACGCAGGCCTGTTCCAGACGCCGGTGACGGTAGCGGAGCAGGGCGCGGGAGACCTCGGGGAAGTGCAGGTTGAGATACGGCAGCACGAACAGCTCGTCCCAGAAGATGTGACCGCGGTAGGCCTCGCCGTGCAGTCCGCGGGCCGGCACCCCGACGTCGAGGTCGGCGGTGTGCGGGGAGAGCGTCTGCAGTACGTGGAAGAGGTGCAGCCGCAGGATGCGGCCGGCCTGTCCGTCGACGTCCAGGTCCGCGCGGCGCCAGAGCTGGTCCCAGGCCGTGAGGTGCGACTCCAGCAGCTCGTCGAAGCCCGGCGCCCGGGTCACCCGGTCGACGGCGGCGAACAGCGGGTCGCTGATCGCCGGGTCGCGCGAGGTGTGCAGGGCGACGGTCTTGTCGACGGTGACGGTGCGTCCGGGCGCCAGGTCCAGGCTCAACCGCTGGACGGCGCGCGGGACTTCGTGGCTGATCACGGCGGGGACCTCGGCGCCGAGGCGGGCCGCCATGCCGATGCGGAGGTCCGAGGTGCGGGTGCGGCAGCGCAGCCACACGGTGTCCGGTGCGGACGTGCCGGTGTGCACATGGGTGAGGTGACGGCCGTCCAGCTCCCGGTAGCGGGGCACACCGGCGTTGGTGACGGAGCCGTCCAGGGCCGCCTCGACGTCGAGCCGGCCGGAGAAGCCCCCGGCCGTGAACTCGGTGCGCAGTGCGGCGAGATGGGGGTCGGCCATGTGCACCAGCCGCTGCTGACGCACCGTCAACGTCCGCTCCTGGCCGAGGCCGAACGTCGTACGGCGCTCCAGCAGCCCGGCCGACAGCCGCAGGACCTCCCGGTGTTCGAGCACCGTGGCGGTGTCGGGGGTGAGCCAGGACCCGCCGGAGAGGCGGAAGCGCACCGGCAGCCAGTTCGGCACGTTGACCATGTCCTCGTTCTCGACCTGGCGGCCGGACACGTCGGAGGTGAGCCGGTTGTAGCAGCCCGACACGTAGGTGCCCGGGTAGTGCACCTCGTCGGCGACGCACTCGGGCAGCGCTCCCCGCGTGGCGAGGTAACCGTTGCCCAGAGTGCACAGCGCCTCCCGCAGACGGGCGTCGGCGGGGTCGTACCCCTCGTACTCCCAGGTCCAACCCGTCACGTGCGTTCTCCTCTACGACAACACCGCGCAGGCGGTGCCCGGTCACGCCTGCTGCGGCACGATCGCCACCGGGCAGTCGGCGTGGTGCAGCAGGGTGTGCGCCACCCTGCCGAGCTGGAGGCCGAAGTGCCCTTTGCGGCGCCGTGCGCCGACGATCAGCAGGTCCGAGCCCGCCGAGCGGTGCAGCAGCACCTTGCGGGCCGGCCCCTCCACGGTGATCCGGCGCATCCGGACCGTCGGGTGCTCCGCGGCCGCGTCCTCGACGAGGTGGTCGAGCAGCGCGGACGCCTGCTCCTCGTGCTGGTGTGCCGGGTCCTGGGCGAGGCCGGGGGCGTCGGCGCCCTCGTGGGCGGGGCAGCGCCAGGCGCGCACGACGTCCAGGGTGCACCCGCGGGCCTCGGCCTCCTGGAAGGCGAACCGCACGGCCTCACCGCCGGTCGACGGGTCGCCGGCACCGAGCAGGATCCGCTCGTGGGTGCCGGCCAGGCCGGCCTTGTCGCCCCGGACCACGACCACCGGACCGTGGGCGCGAGCCGCCACGGCCAGTCCGACCGAGCCGAGCAGCAACTCCGCCAGCTCCCCGCGGCCGCGTGAACCGGTCACCAGGACGGAGGCGTTGTGGCCCTCGCTCAGGAGTGCGGAGACCGCTTCCGCGGGAATCACCTCGGCGGTCACCTTCACGTCGGGGTTGCGCCGGTGCGCCCGCTCCGCCGCGGAGGCGACGACGTGCTCCGCCAGCACCCGCTGCGAGGAGCGGTCCAGGCCCGCGGTCGGCACGTCGCCCTCGTAACGCTCCCACAGCGAGGCGAAGACCAGCCGCAGCGGCAGGCCGTGCCGGGCCGCCTCGTCCACGGCCCAGTCGACCGCCACGAGACTCCCGTCCGATCCGTCGACACCCACGACCAGGGGCAGCTCCATCGTCCTCACCGCCTAGGTAGATCCGTGCACAGGCTCGTCATGGGGCTCCACCCTCACGGTGGCATCGGCAGACCGGCCGCGGCAGGGGTGGTTCGGCCCTCGTGCCGGGCCGCTCGGCCCAGGCACGGGCCGGGTCGGTTCATGCGGTGGGCAGGGGCACGACCTCGCGCTGCGGACCGCCGAGGACGACCTTGAGGGCACCGGTCTCGCCGGCGTGGGCGAAGACCTCGTAGGCCTCCTCCATGCGTTCGAGCGGGAAGCCGTGGGTGACCAGCTGGGAGGTGGGCAGGCGCCCGGCCGCCGCCATCCGCAGCAGCGTCGGCGTGGAGTGCGTGTCGACGAGGCCCGTGGTGATCGTCACGTTCTTGATCCACAGGTCCTCCAGGTGCAGGGTCGCGGGCTTGCCGTGCACGCCCACGTTGGCCACGTGCCCGCCCGGGCGCACCATGCGCGTGCACAGCTCGAAGGTCTCCGGCATGCCGACCGCCTCGATGACGACGTCGGCGCCGAGGCCGTCGGTGAGGTCGGCGATCAGCTGGTCGGGCGCCTCGCTCGCGTCGGCGACCGCCTCGGCGCCCAGCTTCCTGGCCGCCTCCAGCCGGGACGCGGCCAGGTCCACGGCGACGACGCGCTCGGGCGCGAACAGCCGGGCCGTGGCGATCGCGGCCAGGCCGATGGGCCCCACGCCGACCACGACGACGGTGTCTCCGGGACGCACGCGTCCGTTGAGCACGCCCACCTCGTACGCCGTCGGGAAGATGTCGGCCAGCAGGACGGCGTCCTCGTTGCTCACCGAACCGGGCAGCGCGTGCACGGAGAGGTCGGCGTACGGGACGCGGACGTACTCGGCCTGGGTGCCGTTGATCAGGTGGCCGAGGATCCAGCCCCCACCGCCCCGGCACTGGCCGTACATCGCCTCGCGGCAGTAGCGGCAGCGTCCGCAGGAGGTGATGCAGGAGACCAGGACCCGGTCGCCCGGCCGTACGCTGCGCACGTCGCCGCCGACCTCGACGATCTCGCCGACCGCCTCGTGCCCCAGCACGGTGCCGGGGCGCACCTCGGGTACGTCGCCCTTGAGGATGTGCAGGTCGGTCCCGCAGATGGTGACGGCGTCGACCCGCACGATCGCGTCGGTCGCCGCCTCCAGGTCCGGGTCCGCGACCTCTTCCCAGGCACCCTGTCCCGGGCCGTGGAACACATAGCCTTTCATGTCCGCCCTCACCCTCCTGATCAGCGGGTTCATGGAATCGCCGGTGATGCCCCCGCGGTTCCAGCTTGACCGGAACGCCCGCCGTCCGCACGGGGCCGGTCGGCCCCCACGGGTCCGGTCACCGGACCAGCACACGCTCCCCGGAGCGGGGCACGACGGCCGTCCAGCCCAGCGTGTGGTCGATGCGGTCGCGCAGGGCGGCGGCCGCGTCGGGCTCGCCGTGCACGAGGTAGGTGGCGCGCGGCGGGGCGGCGCCGCGCAGCCAGTCGACGATCTGTGCGGCGTCGGCGTGCGCGGAGAAGTGCGGCACGTCGGCGACCTGGGCGCGCACCGGTACGTACTCGCCGAACATCTTCAGGGCCTTGGCGCCGTCGACGAGGTCGCGGGCGCGGGTGCCCCGCGCCGCGAAGCCCACCACGACGACGGCGTTGCGCGGATCGGGCAGCAGGCGCCTGAGGTGGTGCAGCACGCGGCCGCCGGTGGCCATGCCGGAGGCGGAGACGATCACGGCCGGTCCGCCGGTGTCGGCGATGGCGGCCGACTCCTCGACGGAGCGGGCGGTCCGGAACGGCTCGGGGCTCAGGGCGGCGGTGCCCGCCGCGGTGACCTCCGTCCGCAGTTCCGGCGCCCCGGCGCGCACGGCGTCGCGGTAGACGTCGAGGGCGGCCAGCGCCATCGGGCTGTCGACGTAGACCGGCACCGCGGCCGGCAGCCGGCCCTGGTGGCGCAGTGCGGCGAGCTCGTGCAGGACGGTCTCGGTGCGGTCGAGGGCGAACGCGGGGATCACGACCGTGCCGCCCCGGGCGAGGGCGCGGGTCAGCACGTCCGCGAAGTGGGTCCGGCCCGCCTCCTCCTCGTGGCGCCGGTTGCCGTACGTCGACTCCACCAGCAGCACGTCGGCCCCGGAGAACGGCTCGGCGGGGCGCAGCAGCGGGTGGCCCGGGCGGCCCAGGTCGCCGCTGACCGCGAGGGTGTGCCCGTCCTCCAGGGTGAGCAGGGCCCAGGCCGAGCCGAGGATGTGGCCGGCGGAGTGCAGCGTGACGGAGGTGCCGGTGTCGAGGGTCGCGGGGGTGCCCACGGGTACGGCGTCGACGAGCTTGAGCGTGCGGTCCACGTCCGCGTCGTCGTAGAGGGGCCGGGCCGGCCGGTGCTTGGACCAGCCGTGCTCGTTGGCGTGCCGGGCGGCCTCGACCTGGAGCTTCGCGCTGTCCCGCAGCACGATCTCCATCAGCCGTGCCGTGTACGGGGTGGTCACGATCCGTCCGCGGAAGCCGTGGCGGACCAGCCGCGGCAGGTATCCGCAGTGGTCCAGGTGCGCGTGGGTGACCACCACCGCCTCGATGTCCCCGGCCTCGCAGGGCAGGGCGCGCCAGTTGAGCCTGCGCAGGTCGGCCAGGCCCTGGAACAGCCCGCAGTCGACGAGGACGCGGGCGTGGTCGCTCTCGACCAGGAACTTGCTGCCGGTGACCGTTCCCACGCCGCCCAGGAAGGTCAGCAGTGCGGGTCGCTGGCGTGCCGGTGCGGTGCCGGCCGGGTGCGGTTCGTCGACGGTCATGACGTGCCTCTCCTCCTGGCTGCCGGCCGGGATTCAGGGCCGAAGGGCCCTGGTGCGGCCGGCGGCCGCGTGGTGGGGTGGAGGTGACGGGAAGGGCCCGTAGGAGGCGCGGAGGAGCGGCCGGCAGCCGCGCACCGCGCGATCAGGATCCGCGAGAAGCGGGTGGCGCCCTTCCCGCCGTTCCTGTCCGCGTCCGGACTCGGACAGGCAGGTGCGCGGCCGGCGTACCGGCCGCGCACAGCGGCTGCGGCGAAGCGCCCTGAGGCGCTCAGCTCTGCCGCACGGGGATGGTCTTCGTGGCCGTCTTGGTCTCGGGGACCGGGATCGTGACGGTCAGGACGCCGTCCTTGTACTCAGCGGTGGCCTCCTCGCCCTTGGCCCCGGCCGGAAGCCGGACGGAGCGGGCGAAGGTGCCGTAGTGGAACTCCGTGCGGTGCTTCCTCGTCGTCTCCTCACCGCGCTCGGCCCGCAGGGTCAGAACGCCTTCCGTGACGGTGATCTCGACATCCTTGGCGGGGTCGATGCCCGGGAGCTCGGCCCGCAGCACGTACTTCTCGTCCGCCAGGAACTCCTCGATGCGGATGCCGTGCAGCCCGGCGACCGTGTGCGCCCCGGGGAAACCCGTCTCGACCCAGCCGAACAGGTCGGGCAGGGTCGGCCAGCCCGGCAGTCGCTCGATCATGCCAGCCATGTCTCCCTCCTCCTCTTGTTCTTCGCCGCTTCCAGCCTCCCGCGGCGTCGGGAGGCGCGCGTGGGCCGGTCGGGCCCGGTACGGGCCCCACCGGCCCGGTCGCCCCAACATCCCTGAGGCCACCGCGGGGTGGGGCGCCGTGACAACCGGTTACGCCGACCGTC